>CAIXKV010000020.1 GCA_903920145.1 uncultured Rhodospirillales bacterium | reverse complement strand
GGTTAAATCGCTGCCGTCGTCTTGCTAAAGATTGGGAAAACCTCAACCTCAGTTCTCTCGCCTTCCTTCGCTTCGCCTCTATCCGCCTCATGCTCAGAAAACTCTGCAATCCCTCATAAACTTTCGGGACGGACACTAAGGCCGTTGGTCTGATACCATCGGGCCTTGATGGTGACTCATCAAGGCTGCCCTCAGACGCCGGGCGGGCGCATCCGCGCCCTTGGCTTCGCGCCATGGGGCGCGCAGCGGCGGTCGCCGCCGATACCAACGGCACGGATCATTGTCTAAGGCCGTTGGTCTTACATCCTAACAGCCAAACAAAAACCGCGCCCACAACGGTTGCGCGGTTGCCCTGTATCTGTTGCCTGGTCTCTTTTGTTTAAGGCGTTGTGCAATCATCACTGACAATAAAGGTTATATCCTTCTTTCCACCCGCTTTCCCAGAGCAACGCCCGATCGCTTCCGGGGCGGTAGGGATTGGTAAGGATGGGGCGCTTCCGCCTTGCGGCCTCCACACCCTCCCTGAAGGCATGAAGGGCCCAGCCACGCTCGAATGTTTCGGCGTCCTTTCGTTCGGCCAAAGGAATGCTCCCGATCGAGCCCTGGGTGAGACTCTGGGTGAAATCTGCGATAACCGCATGATACCGCAGTCCTGGATGAATGCAATAAGTAAAAAAATTACTAACACAATCAAGAGATGTGGCGGGGATTTTGGAGACAATAGCGGCATCAATTCATAATCATTGATTATAAAAACAAGACCTCTTGCATTGCAGCGTTTCCGCTATTGCAAATCGTTCTTAATTGCATAAGATGGGCTCGTCGTCTCCGGTGAGGGCCGTTCGGAGCCGATGACCCATTCACCCAAGGCCGCAAGGGATTCTGAGTTATGACCGTAAGCTCCGATGACGTGACTACGAAGATTAAGGGAGGCCCCTGTGCCGGTTGGTGGCGGGTGCTGGCGATTGCGGGGCCGGGTTTGGTGGTGATGTTGGCGGATACTGATGCTGGCAGTGTCATCACGGCGGCGCAAAGCGGTGCCCAATGGGGTTACAAGCTGCTGTTGTTGCAGATTATTTTGATTCCAATCCTGTTTATCGTCCAAGAGTTGACGGTTCGTTTGGGCGTCGTGACGGGACGTGGTCATGGCGAACTGATTCGGGAACGCTTTGGTCGGGGCTGGGCTTGGCTTTCGGTGTCGACCATGGCGGTGGCCTGTCTGGGAGCTTTGGTGACCCAGTTCAGCGGCTTGGCTGGGGTGGCGCAGTTGTTTGGAGTTCCGGTTTGGCTCACCCTGGGCCTGACCATCGCCATGATCCTGTTTGTGGTCTACAGCGGTTCCTACCGTTCGGTGGAACGGGTGGCGATTTTGTTCGGACTTTTTGAGCTGGTGTTTCTGGGGGTGGCTTGGCAGGCCGCGCCGGACATGACTCAACTCAGCACCCAGCTCACCCAAGTGCCTCTTGGCGATAACGGCTTCTTGTATCTGGCGGCAGCCAATATTGGCGCCGTGATCATGCCTTGGATGGTGTTCTATCAGCAGTCTGCCGTGGTCGATAAAGGGTTGACGGTGCAACATCTGAAGGTTTTGCGTTGGGACACTGCGCTCGGTGCGATTGTGACGCAGTTGGTGATGGCGGCAGTATTGATTGCGGTGGCGGCGACCATCGGTCAGGCCAAACCAGACGCCAGCCTGGATGATGTCCCGCAGATCGCCAACGCTCTGACGCCGTTTCTGGGAGACGTCAGTGGGCGGATCGTGTTTGCGTTTGGTATCAGTGGTGCGGCTCTGGTAGCCACCATCGTCGTCTGTTTGACGGCAGCTTGGGGCTTGGGTGAAGTGGCCGGCTATCGTCGTTCGCTGTCGGATCATCCCCGAGAAGCGCCCTGGTTTTACGGGATTTTCACGGCGGCCTTGGTCTTTGCGGCTTTGGTCGTCTGCTCGGGGGTCAATCTGGTCAGCCTCTCGGTGGCGGTTGAGGTCATGAACGCCATGCTGTTACCGATCGTGCTTGGATTTTTGTTCATGCTGGCGCGTCGGGCCCTGCCGGCTCCCTATCGTCTCAGTGGTGCTTATGCCTGGGTGGTGGGGGGCGTGGTTATCATGACGGCGGGCTTTGGACTTTATGCCGGCCTGTCCGGGGCTCTTGGCGGTTAAGCGGGGCGAGAAGGGGGGGGCTTCGAAAGGCGCGGAGGTAAGCCTTTTCCTGGGCGCACCCGCTCCCTCCGACCTTTTGGCCCCTCAACGCCTTGGGGAGCCTGGGCAGAACTCTATGATGTGGCCTGCGGAGTGTTTGGAGCGCAGAAGGATACGGACTCCCGTCCTTTTGGGGGCCCGAGAGACCCGCCACGACCTAGGGGTATGATTCGTTCCCGACCCATGACGCCGCAACCATCCCGGTTTATCTTGAGCTATTTACGATTGCCGCGACCCATAAAAACACGCCATGGAGGCTAAAGGAACCCCAAAAAGGGCTGGCAGTTGCCTGCTGTTCTCGTGGTTTTGTCCGAGGGGCACGGCACCGAGCGGTTGGTTCCGATGACGGTGCCGTCTGATTGTACTCCGCGTATCCAGAAAATAAACCTATGTCCAACGTCCTGACCTTCCCTCGGCGTGCCTCGTGGACCTGTGGCATGCGCCGAGGGGGAGAGAACGTATCAATGTTGCTAACGGTCCGTGATCTGAACGGCGAGCTTGCGGTTTAGGGCTAGTGCCGCCAGCGTGCAGGCGGCGCCTGAGAACAAGTAAACCCCGACCATCATCAACCCGAACTGGCTGGCCAAAAGCAGCGCAACCAGAGGCGCAAAGCCTGCACCGAACAGCCATGCAAGATCAGTGGTGAGCGCGGATCCGGTATAACGGTAGAGTGAAGGGAAGTTGGAAGCAATGGCTCCCGACGCTTGGCCGAAAGACAAGCCCAGCAGCAAAAAACCAAGCACCATGTAGAGCATGATACTGTCTTCGCCCCCACTGAGCAGCGTCGGCGCGAAGCAACTAAAAACGGCGATGGCTCCGGCCGTGACGCCCAGCAACACGCGCCGTCCCACCATGTCTGAAATTACGCCCGACGCTACCACCGCCAAAACACCCACGGCGGCTCCGATCATTTGAAGATGTAGGAAGGATCCGGTATTTTCGGTGGTGAATAGAACGATCCACGAGAATGGGAACACAGTGACAATGTGAAACAGCGCAAAGCTTGCTAGTGGGACAAAGGCCCCGATCAGAATGGTATGCCACTGGGAGCGCACGGTATTCTTGATGGTTGTCGGCTGAAGCTCATGGTTTTGGTAAAGCTTTGCATATCCGGCAGTCACCGACATGCGCAGACGGACAAACAACGCGATGATGTTGATTGCGGCCACCAGGAAAAACGGATATCGCCAGCCCCAGTCCATGAAATTTTGTGGCGACATATAAGTGACGCAATAGCTGAACAGGCCGCTTGCGACGAGCAACCCCAAAAACGCCCCCAATTGTGGGATCATGGCGTACCAACCCCGGCTGCGCTCGGGTGCATTGAGTGCCAGCAAGGAGGCCAGTCCATCCCAGGCCCCACCCATGGCCAGCCCTTGACCAATGCGGATCACGGCCAGGATCATGATGGCTCCGACCCCGATTTGACCAAAGCTTGGCAGAAAGGCAACGGCCATCGTCGAGCCGCCCAACAGCAGCAAAGCGGCTATCAGTTTAGCCTTGCGTCCGAGATGACGATCAACCCCGGTGAAGATCACCGTACCAAATGGTCGCGCAATAAACGCAAGGGCGAATATCGCAAATGAACCAATCATCCCGGCTAGAGGGTCAAGAAACGGGAATATCAGCTTTGGAAAAACCAAAGCTGAGGCGATGGCGTACACGAAGAAGTCAAAGAATTCTGCGGTTCGCCCAATCACGACACAAATGGCAATTTCATTAGGATTGACATCATCAGGTTGCGCATACTCATATCTGTGACTTGGATTCTGCGCAAATAGCGTTGTCGCTATGTTAACTGTGCTCATGGCCTTACCCCGCTCTCTGACTGGAACGACAGTAATCGCACGAAGTCATTCGCCACCGTGCTGACTTTTCAGCCTAAATACGAGACGTAGTGGAGATCAGCTTCGTTGGTATTAGCCAAATGATCTAGTTCTAGATTTACGACAAAGAGGCTAGTTTTATTCCTCATGATACCGGAAATCTGAGAGAATACCCATGCTCGATGAATGGAATTCATCGAGGTGATATGTTGATGGTTTTCCCATTCATCGAGAATGGGTATCGGGCCGCAATGGCGGCTCTGGGCACTCGTGCGCCTGAAGGCAACCTTGACGAGGCAACATCAACATCAAGGCTCGAGGACATAATATGCTTATATCCTATTAAATAAGATTCTTATCCTAATAATCACCCAGGTACAGGACAAAAATATGTCTGCTCAGTCTTCGTCTTGTATGAGATAACGTCCGCGTCCTTGTTGCGGGACCGACAGAGAGCGATGCTGGCGTTCGCCGCTTCTTGTGCCGTAGACTGGTCACGGGAGGGGTGGCAAAATGTCGCACCCCCCCTCGTGCTGTGGTCCGGTTAACAGGGTCCGGTTAGTATTTACGCCGGAACCAACCCGAAACCTCGTGCTACGATACCTGTCAAGGTTACTAGGTTACAAAAGCACCCGTTGCTTCATCGTGACCTTTCCCTTCATAGAGAGGACCGTCTTGAAACCTCATCGTATCATCGCCCTGCTGCCGCTCGTCGCGATTCTGAGCGCGTGCAATGCTGTGGTGCTGCACCCGTCTGGCGACGTGGCTGTACAGCAACGTGATCTTCTTCTCTACGCAATCGAGCTGATGTCGATCGTCATCGTCCCGGTTGCGTTTTTAACGGCGCTTTTTGCCTGGCACTATCGGGCGTCGAACACCAAGGCGCGCTATGAGCCCCATTGGCATCATTCGACGAAGCTGGAGGTGGTCATTTGGGGCGTTCCCGTGATCATCATTGGGTTCCTTGGCGTGGCAACCTGGACGACGGCCCATACGCTTGATCCCTATCATCCGATCACCCGTATTGCGCCGGGCCAGCCGGTTCCTCCGGGAACCAAGCCTCTGAAGGTGGAGGTTGTGGCCCTGGATTGGAAGTGGCTGTTCATTTATCCGGAGCTAGGCATCGCGACGGTCAATGATCTGGCAGCGCCGGTCAATCAGCCTATCGAGTTCCGCATTACTTCGTCCAGGGTACAGAATTCGTTCATGATCCCTGCGATGGCCGGTCAGATCTATGCGATGGTTGGGATGGAAACAGAACTCCATGCCGTCATCAATCAACCGGGCGATTACAAGGGGTATTCGTCCAGGTTCAGCGGTGCTGGTTTCTCTGGCATGCATTTTGTCTTCCATGGGATGAACAACTCGGACTTTGACAAGTGGGTTGCGGATGCCCGTGCGTCGGGAGCCGCTCTTGATTCTGCCAGCTATCTTCAGCTTGCAGTGCCGAGTGAGAACGAGCCGGTTCATCGCTATGCGAGCGTCGATCCCCAGCTTTATGGGAAGATTCTCGACATGTGCGTCGAGCCTGGCAAGATGTGCCTGAGCACGATGAGGGCTCTTGACCTCAAGAAGGGCAATGGTTTGTGTCAGCCGCACGTCGCCTCCAACTAACAGCCCCTATCAACCATCAAGGTCAGAACACTAATGTCCGCCGATTCCCCTCCCCTTGACCCGATTTTCGGCCGGCTGACGCTTGACGCGTTTCCGATCCATGAGCCGATTCTCGTGGCCACCTTTGCTGTCGTGGTGCTGGCTGGTCTTTCGGTTGCTGGCGCACTCACCTATTTCCGCCTTTGGGTTCCCTTGTGGCGCGACTGGATTACCACCGTCGATCACAAGCGCATTGGCATCATGTACATCGTGCTGGCCCTCATCATGCTTCTGCGCGGTTTCGCAGATGCCGTGATGATGCGTTTGCAACAGGCGATGGCGTTTAATGGTTCCGACGGCTATTTGCCGGCGCACCATTTCGACCAGATTTTCACCGCCCACGGCGTGATCATGATCTTTTTCGTGGCCACCCCGCTGATTGTTGGCGTGATGAACTTCGTGATCCCGCTGCAAATCGGGGCGCGCGACGTTTCATTCCCGTACCTCAACAATTTGGGCTTCTGGTTGACGGCGGTCGCGGCCATCCTTGTGAACGTTTCGCTCTTTGTGGGCGAGTTCTCGCAAGCGGGCTGGGTCGGCGAGCCGCCGCTGTCGGGTCTTGATGCAAGCCCTGGCGTTGGTGTCGATTACTACCTCTGGGCACTGCAAATCTCGGGTGCTGGCACGTTGATCGGCGGCATTAATCTGCTTGCCACGATCATCAAGATGCGCGCACCTGGCATGTCCTTTATGCGCATGCCGATTTTCTGCTGGACCTCTTTGTGCGTTAACGCGCTGATCGTTCTGTCCTTCCCATTCCTGACCATCTCGATCACGCTGCTGACTCTTGATCGCTTGATCGGCACTCACTTCTTTACCACTGATCTCGGTGGTAACCCGATGGCCTATGTCAACCTCGTGTGGGTTTGGGGCCATCCTGAAGTTTACATCCTGATCCTGCCAGCCCTTGGCGTGTTCTCGGAAGTCGTTCCGGTTCTGTGCGGCAAGCGGCTGTTCGGCTACACCTCGATGGTCTATGCGACGGTCAGCATCACCGTCATTGGCTTCGTCGTTTGGCTCCATCACTTCTTCACGATGGGTTCGGGTGCCAGCGTCAACGGCTTCTTCGGCTTGATGACGGCGCTTATCGCCATTCCAACAGGCGTTAAGGTCTACAACTGGCTTTTCACCATGTATCGTGGGCGTGTCCGCATGGAAACGCCGATGGTCTGGACCGTTGCCTTTATGTTCACCTTCCTGCTCGGCGGTTTGTCGGGCGTGCTGTGCTCCATCCCGGCTCTTGACTTCCAGTTGCATAACAGCTTGGTCCTTGTCGCGCACTTCCATAACGTCGCTATCGGCGCTATCGTGTTTGCGATGATGGCGGCTATTGACTTCTGGTTCCCCAAAGCCTTCGGCTTCCGGCTGGATCCGTTCTGGGGGAGATTGTCGGCCTATTTCTGGACCGGCGGTTTCTTTGTTGCCTTCATGCCTCTGTACATTGCTGGTGTGATGGGCACGACTCGTCGGACCCGCGTGTTTGACGATCCGTCCTTGCAGATTTGGTTCATCATCGCTGCGATCGGCTCTCTGTTGATCTTCATCGGCGTGCTGTGCTTCCTGATCCAGATCTATGTCAGCATTCGTAACCGCGAAGCTCTTCGTGACGTGACCGGTGACGCGTGGGGCAATGGTCGGACTCTGGAGTGGTCGACCTCTTCACCGCCGCCGGACTACAACTTCGCCTTCACCCCTGTGGCTCATGATGTCGATGCCTGGGCAAACATGAAGGACCATGGTTATAGCCGGCCATTGGATGGGTTTAATGCCGTCCATATGCCTCGTAATACCAGCGTCGGTATTATCGTATCGGTTTTGACCCTGATCTTTAGCTTCGCGATTGTCTGGTACATGTGGTTGGTAGCCGCCGTCAGCTTCGGCTTGATGGTGCTGGTTTCGATCGGCCACACCTTCAACTATAACCGCTCGTTCCATATTCCGGCAGATCAGGTTGCTCGCACGGAAGGTGAGCGGACCCGTCTTCTTGCCCAGCAAGGTTAGCCAAGACCATGACAACGACAACGACCATGACCGGCGTGAAGGACGGGACAGGAGCCCCGGTCTTTCACCTGACGGAGGAGCACGATCACGACGGCGGCAGCACCGTGATCGGGTTCTGGATGTTCCTGATGAGCGACGTGCTCCTGTTTGCGGGGCTGTTCGCGATCTACGCTTGGTTGGGGGGGCATTACGCGGGTGGCCCTTCGCCGAGCGATTTATTCCGGTTGCCGTTGGTAGCGGCTAACACGGCGATTATGCTGCTCTCTTCGTTCACCTGCGGCCTTGGCATGTTGGAGACGGGGAAGGGGCAAGCGGGCGCTGCGCTGAAGTGGTTTGGCGTCACCGCTTTGCTGGGTATCTGCTTCCTCTACAATCAGGTCACTGAGTACGAGCACCTGCAACAGGCTGGCGCGACGTATCAAACCAGCGCCTTCCTGTCCTCCTTCATCACCTTGATCATCACCCACTCCATCCATGTGATCGTGGGCGTGGTTTGGGTTGGGGTGCTGGCGTTGCAGGTTTTTCAGCACGGCCTGATTGAGGCGAACCGGAGACGGGTGTTGTGTTTCAGCATGTTCTGGAACTTCCTCGACATCACCTGGGTTTGCGTCTTTGTATTCGTCTACCTGATGGGGGTCTTGAAATGAGCGCTGATGCACATAGCCACGCTGACGCGCATGTGGATAGCCAGTCCTATGGTACCTTGCGGGGCTATCAGACCGGGCTTGGTCTGGCGGCTATCCTCAGCGCCGTTGCCCTTGGGTTGGTTGCGGTTGGCGGGATTGGTGGGATTCAGGTCACGGCGCTGGTGCTTTTGGCGATTGCCATTGCCCGGATTGTCGTGCATCTGGTCTACTTCCTGCGCGTGAATTCCAGTGCCGAAGGCGGCTGGACGGTGATCACGACTGTCTTCACCGTGATGGTCGTGGTGCTTTCTATGATTGGCTCGATCTGGATTATGGTGCATCAGGAAATTAACATGATGCCCATGCCCGGTACCGAATCGTTCCGTGGTCAATAACTGAGTTAAACAGGGGGGTGGGTTGGCTTGCTCCCCTGTTTAGTCCTCAGCCATGTGTTGGCGGCCAGTATTCTGTACGTCGCTAGAGCTATCCGGGGTGGTCGGCGAGGATTCGTCGTCCGCTCCGGACTGGTTTTGGGGGTGGAACATAATCGAATATTTTGTTTTATAATGATCTAGTGCTTTTTGGTTTTATTCCTTCTGGTTTCGCGGGGCGATTGTTATGCGTTATCTTAATCGCAGTACTCTTTCTCTCTTGGGGGGAATGATCGTGCTGTTGATCATTGGGGCGAAGTTGCTGGGGCTGATGAGCATGACTCCGGACCCCAACGCTAACCATCAAGTCACTTCGGTTATTGGTGGCTCTTTCACCCTGCTCGGAACCAATGGTCAGACGGTAACGCCGGCGAGTTGGCCTGGTAAGTTGCTGGTGATTGCGTTTGGGTATCGTTTTTGCCCGGATATTTGCCCAACCAATCTGGGGACCATTGCAAGTGCCCTTGATCGCCTTGGCCCGGATGCCATGCGCGTTCAGCCCCTTTTCATCACCGTCGATCCTGAACGCGACAGCGTCGATGGTTTGCGCGACTATGTGTCGTTATTTTACCCTCGGCTGATTGGACTGACCGGAACTTCAGATCAGATTGCCGCAGCCGCTAAGACTTTTCGTGTTTATTATCGCAAGGTTCCTGGTGCTACTCCCGAGACATACAGTATGGATCACAGCGCCTTCTTTTTCGTGACCGATGATCACGGGACCGTCATTAAAGTCTTCGATCATGACATTACGGTTGAAGCTTTAGCAAAAGGACTGAAATCGGCGCTAACGCATCTATGAAACAAGCGGCTACCATCTTCTTTAGTCATGAATGAGTAACAGCAAGGCTAGGGGCGTGTGATGCTGGGTAGAGCGGTTTTTGCTGGAGTGGTTCTCGCTTTAAGTCAGATGATTGTGGCATTTGATCATTATGCTTATGCCCAAGACGCTGCTAATGGTGAGAAGGTTTTCAAAAGAACCTGTACAAGCTGTCACTACACCCCCGATGCTGATAAAAACTGGGTTGGTCCCAGTTTGCACGGGGTTTTCAATCGCCATTCAGCTTCATATCCTTATTTGGCTTATTCAGGGGCGATGAAGAAGTTGGACTTGATTTGGAACGACGAATCTTTGGAGCGATTTCTTAAAAGTCCGGAGATCATGGTTCCGGGAACAAAAATGACTTTTACAGGAATTAGTGCGCCCAAGGAGCGCCTTGATCTTATTGCTTATCTCAAGGCTAACTCTCAATAGGTATCGTCGAGCCCTGATGGCATGATACCATCAAGCCTTGATGGTGACTCATCAAGGCTGCCCTCAGACGCCGGGCGGGCGCCTCCGCGCCCTTGGCTTCGCGTCCACGAGGACGCGGGGCCGCCGTCGCGGCCCGATACCGGCAGTGTGTCATCGTTATAGCTCGCCGGCATGAGCCCTTGGCAGTCTTAAGACCAAGAAGGCCAATTCTCCCTTTATAGGAATAGGGGAGAGGGCTAGGCAAACCTCATAAGCGCGTTGGGATTCCACGAAAAAAGGTCCGGGAAGCCGAAGCGTCCCGGACCCTGTCCCCAAGCCGCAAGCAAGGCCGGAGCCGTTGGCTCCGGCCTTGCCGGACTCCTACTCTTCGTCCTTTTCCTTGGCTTGGGCCCGGCGCAACGCCGCACCCAAAATATCGCCAAGGCTGGCGCCGCTATCAGAGGAGCCATATTCGGCCATGGCCTGCTTCTCCTCTTCCATCTCGCGCGCCTTCACCGACAGGCTGATCCGACGTCCGCCACGGTCAATCTGAGTGACCTTGGCGTCGATCTTCTCGCCCACGGCAAAGCGTTCGGGACGTTGCTCCGAACGATCGCGCGACAGGTCGGCCTTGCGGATAAAGCCGTTGTAGCCGTCGCTGACCGCCACTTCGATGCCACCATCGGTGATGGCCGTCACGGTGCAGGTGACGACATCGCCCTTCTTCATGCCGGCGGCTGCGGCTTCGAACGGATCGGACTGAAGCTGTTTGATGCCCAGGCTGATCCGCTCTTTCTCGACATCGACGTCGAGCACCTTGACCTTAACCTGATCGCCCTTCTTGTACTCGGCGATGGCTTCTTCGCCGGACTTGTTCCAATCGAGGTCGGACATGTGAACCATGCCGTCGATCTCGCCGGGCAAGCCCACGAACAGGCCGAACTCGGTGATGTTCTTGACTTCGCCCGACAACTCGGTGCCTGGCGTGAACTTCTCCAAGAAGCTTTCCCACGGATTGTCCAGGCACTGTTTGAGGCCCAGGCTGATCCGGCGCTTGTTGGGATCCACATCCAGCACCATGACCTCGACCTCTTGAGAGGTCGATACAATCTTGCCGGGGTGGACGTTCTTCTTGGTCCAGGACATTTCCGAGACGTGAACCAAGCCCTCGATCCCAGGCTCCAGCTCCACAAAGGCGCCGTAGTCGGTGATGTTGGTGACACGTCCCTTGAACCGGGACTGAATCGGGTATTTGGCCTCGACGCCTTCCCACGGATCGGCCTCGAGCTGCTTCATGCCCAAGCTGATACGCTGGGTCTCGGGGTTGAAGCGGATGACCTGGACCGTAACGGTCTGGCCGATCTGCAAGGCCTCCGAGGGGTGGTTGATCCGGCGCCAAGCGATGTCGGTCACATGCAACAGACCATCGACGCCGCCCAAGTCCACGAACGCGCCGTAGTCGGTGATGTTTTTGACAACACCCTGGAGAACCTGACCTTCCTTGAGGTTGGCTACCAGCTCGGATCGAGCCTCGGCCCGGCTCTCTTCGAGCACGGCGCGACGCGACACCACGATGTTCCCGCGCGAGCGGTCCATCTTGAGAATCTGGAACGGCTGTGGCGTTCCCAGCAGCGGCGAAATGTCGCGCACTGGCCGGATGTCCACTTGGCTGCCTGGCAAGAAAGCCACGGCGCCCGAAAGGTCGACGGTGAAGCCGCCCTTGACCCGCCCGAAGATGACGCCCGTGACCCGAGCTTGGTCGTTGAACGCTTTTTCCAGCAGAGTCCAGGTTTCTTCGCGCTTGGCCTTCTCGCGGCTCAGAACCGCTTCGCCATTCTTGTCTTCCATGCGCTCAAGATAGACCTCGACGGTGTCGCCGGCCTTGAGTTCGGCAGGACCGCCCGGTCCCGCGAATTCCTTGAGCTGCACCCGGCCTTCGGATTTAAGGCCGACGTCGATCAGGACTTGATCGCCCTCGATGGCGACGATGCGGCCCTTGACGACGGTTCCTTCCAGGCTGTCGCTGGTGCCGAGCGACTCCTCGAGCAATGCGGCGAAGCTTTCGCTAAAGCCCTTGTCTTCGCCACCTTTTGCCAGTGTTTGTGCCATTGAGTCTCCTTGGGTTGACCGATACGGCTCTTGAAGACTCCCGCCGCCCGGCGACAAGGGACGGGCTCAGACCCCACAGAACCGCGCGCCGGACCTCATGCCCGACGGCTTGGATGGATTGCGTCCATAAAAGACCCCTTGCCCAGGGCAACCCCGAACAAAGACCCGTTCGACTGTCCCGGCGGACGCCTCTAAGCCGGTCCAATCCTCGAGCGGATGAAGGTCAGCGCCGCAGAGAACGCCTGATCGGCGTCGAGCGCCGAGGTATCCAGCACAAACGCATCAACAGCCGGTCGAAGCGGGGCTACCGCTCTCCGACTGTCACGCTCGTCACGGGCCTTCATGTCCTCCAGGACGATTTCCACTATAGCGTGGAGCCCTGCCGCCTGCAACTCCTTCACGCGCCGTTCGGCCCGGACCTCGACACTGGCGGTCACAAACAGTTTGGCCTCGGCATTCGGGCAAATTCCGGTGCCAATATCGCGACCGTCGAGCACGGCGCCCCGGCCACCCGGCGGGCGAGTCGCAAAATCACGCTGAAACTTGAGCAATGCAGCGCGGACTTCAACCATAGCGGCCACCAGGGACGCCGCGTGGGCCACGTTGTCACCGCGTAATGCCGGGTCGGTTAACACCGAGTCGCCCGGCGATAGCGCCTGTGCTGCGCTTAAGGCTTGCCCTTCGTCAGCGGGATCGCCTCCGGCTCGCAGCACCGACAAGCCGACTGCCCGATACAGCGAGCCGGTGTCAAGGTGGGCAAAGCCATAACCAGCGGCGAGCCGTCGTGCCAACGTGCCTTTGCCGCTGGCCGCAGGGCCGTCAATGGCGATAACAGGAAGAGAGGTCATGAGGTCAGAACTTTCTAAGACCGATGCGTTGGCCAATTTGTCGTGCCAGAGCGGTAAAGTCGTCACGGCACTGAAGCGCCGCCTGCTGATGAGAACCAATCGCTCCATCGGCAGGTCGAAGATGGAACATCGGCTTTTTGGCCTCCATGGCCATCGGCATCAGGCTGCGATAATTCTTGATTTGTGCCAGGCAATGCGGGTCGTTATCAACAGTGAGAAGGGTATTGACCGTCTCATTGAGTACCGCATATCGGTATTCGATAGGAATTTGCTTCATCCAATGCTCATAAGCCCGAACGGGGCGATCCAGGCGGACCGAGTATTGCATAACCACATAGCCCTCTGGGGATAAAAGGCCTCTTGGTAACGATAAATCTAATTCTGTATATCGTTCCAATCGTTCCTTCCACCCCTCTCTCCAATTACGCAGCGTTGGCCCAAGATTCCGCAATCCATGAAGAAAGAATAAATCCGGGATTAAGGGAATAACCACATGATCAACGGAAATTAATGCGGAACGATTGATCGCTCCTAAATTAGGACCGACATCCATGAGGACAATATCGGTACCATTCATTTGGTTGGCTGCGGCCTCAAGAATTCGATAAAAAGCTGATGTAATTCGAAAGGCCGCAGGATCACAGTCCAAGCATAGTGGCCATTGAGTCGATAATTTATCCTCAAAAGAGGATAAAGAGAGATTTCCAACGATTAGAGAAATTCTTTCATTTATTTTTTCAATCCAGGGCGGCTTGATATCTCCGACTTCTTCCAGAATGGGGCCAAGGCTCCACATCAAGCTATGGCGATGATCGTTGGCCCCCCAAATGTTTTCAAGACGCTTCTCACTCAGAAAGACCGACGTCAAATTTGATTGTGGATCGAGATCGGCAGCGATGACGGAGATGCCATGGTCGGCGAACGTCCAAGCCAGATGATAAGCCAAACAAGTCTTACCGACGCCGCCTTTATTATTAAAGAAAGCGACCGTTTTCATGAGATATGCCGGACGGTGGCTCGAACGAAGGTGTTTCTAAAACCGAGTCCGGGCAGAGAATGGCCGTGTTGAAAGCCAGCCCGAACTCTACCCGATCGGACTTTGCATCATCCGACTATCTCACCATAACGCGATTAAGACCTGTGAGCCATGACAATGATACGGTGCCGGTCCAAGCTTACGACGGCATCCCCCGTGCGCCCGTGCGCCCACGCGCCCGCCTAGCGTCTAAGGGCGCCTTGATGGGGACCATCAAGGCGCGATGGCATAATAGATCATCGGTCAGCATCCGATCACCTCGATTTTGGCCCCCAGACTGTTCATCAGAGCGGCAAAGCCGGGAAAGCTGGTCTCGATGAAACGGCCATCGTCGATGGCGACAGGTTCGGCGCTGACAGTCCCCAACACCAAAAAGCTCATGGCAATCCGATGGTCCATGGCCGTGGCGATGGCGGCGCCACCTCGGGGGGGCCGACCTGTCCCGTGGACAAACAGGCTTTCGGGGCCGGTTTCTACCGATACACCGCACGCAGTCAAGCCATCGGCGACCATGGCTAATCGATCACTTTCCTTGACCCGCAGCTCGGCCAACCCAAACATCCGGGTGGTTCCTTGAGCGCAGGCGGCAGCGATAGCCAGAATCGGATATTCGTCGATCATCGAAGGGGCCCGTTCGGGCGGAACATCGACCCCCCGCAGCGCCGAACCTCGAATGACCAAGTCCGCCACGGGCTCGCCAGCTTCGGTGCGTGGATTTTCGAAACGCAAGTCGGCGCCCATTTCTTGCAATGTTTGGTAGAGGCCGGTGCGGCGGGGATTCATTCCAACGGCGGTGAGGGTCAATTCAGAGCCGGGATGGAGCAGGGCCGCCACCGCCGGAAACGCAGCGGAACTGGGGTCGGAAGGAACTCGCACTCGACGACCGACCAATTCGGGCTGGCCGGTGACCGACACCGCCAGGGCGCCATTGGCTAGCGACTCGGTGGTCACGGTAGCGCCGAAATGGCGCAACATCAACTCGCTGTGGTCTCGGGTGGGGTGGGTTTCGATCACGGTGGTGATGCCCGGTGCATTCAGGCCCGCTAATAGAATTGCTGATTTGACCTGAGCCGAGGCTACCGGCAATCGGTATTCGATGGGCACCGGATGATGGGTGCCGATTACCGCCAATGGCAGCCGCCCGCCCGCGCGTCCGACAAAGCTGGCTCCCATGCGCTCCAACGGCGCCGTCACCCGCGCCATGGGGCGTCGGTTAAGTGAGGCGTCGCCGGTAAAAAAGCTGGTGATGGGATGGCTGGCGACAACGCCAATCAGCAGGCGTGCGGCGGTGCCGCTGTTGCCCATGTCCAGAACTTGGCTGGGTTCGACCAAGCCGCCAATGCCAACGCCGCGAACTCGCCAAAGGCCGCCATCGACGCCAGGGCTGACATGGGCGCCTAGGGCTGACATGGCGGCTGCCGTGTGCCGAACGTCGTCGCCTTCAAGCAGTCCCTCAATCTCGGTTTCACCCACAGCTAGCGCCCCCAACATCAGCGCCCGGTGAGAAATCGACTTGTCGCCCGGAATCCGGGCACAGCCGCCAACGGTCGCCACTGCCAACGAACAAAGCCCCTGGGGGGGGGCGGTGGATGCCTGAGGGCAGGGGAGGGAATGGGACATGGGTGAACCTTGATTCCGGTCGTGTCGGGAGGTGAGGGTGGGGCGGGATGGCGGGCAGGCGTGGGCGAACGAGGAAAACAGCAGGGGCAGCCCAAAATAACGGTGATCGTTGCCCCCAAATTCAGGTAACACGAAACGACACGAGGCGCCAACCTCTCGGTTAAGACCAGCCGATTGACCCGGCCCTGCGAATTTTTTTTGACAAGCGGTGCCCGACATGGCAAAGGGCCCTCTGATTTACCCAAAGCCGTAGACCAAACGGAGGATCAAGCGTGGCGAAACCGGAATGGGGCACTAAACGCATCTGCCCGAGTTGCGGTGCGCGCTACTATGATTTGCGCAAAGACCCGCCGACCTGCCCGACCTGTGCGGCAGAATTCGATCCCGAAGCCCTCTTGAAGTCGCGTCGTGCCCGTCCGATTCCTGCCGACGACGTGAAGAAAAGTTCGTTGCCCCTGGGCGGCGGGCTGGGGGTTGGTGTGGATGACGAGGTTGTCGAGCTGGAGGACGCCGAAAGCGTTCTGCCGGTCGAGGATATTGGAGAGGACGCCGAGGATGAAGAGGATGTGTTGATCGAAGATACGTCCGAACTGGGCGAGGACGATATGGGCGAGGTGGTTGACGTCGATCCGTCCGACGAGGACCGTTGATCTGGAACGACGTGAGGTTCGGGGGGCTTAAAAAAAATAGGCCGCCCCCCCAATTTTTTCCTTGCACCACCAGCGTCCCTCACGTAAAACCTCGCCACACGGTCGGTGCCGCCCCAAGCGGTTGCGACGGTCGGGTGGGTGACGGAAAAACGTCGTGCGCCGAGGTTGTGGGCTTGGGAGTGTTGGAGTATCGATCACGGGTTTTGTGGTGTGTAAGGTCGGTTTGTCGTCCTTATAACACCCCCAGAGTTTGGGGCCATAGCTCAGCTGGGAGAGCGCTACAATGGCATTGTAGAGGTCATGAGTTCGATCCTCATTGGCTCCACCAACAAAATCAAGGGGTTAGCGTTTAGGCGCTAACTCCTTTTTAGTTTTTCTATCTCCGCGCGATACTACTCAGGTCAGATCGTCGAGCGTTTTCAATAGCTTGGCGGCCGGGCCGGGACCGAGAAAATATACATATTTGTATACATAAACTGATTATGCTCAGTGAATATCTTAGATTGGCTACGGTGCGACTGGTATTGTAATGAACATTACGCATATATTTAGGAACATATCAAGAACAGCAACATCTCGCGATTATACAAAAAATCTACAAAGTGTGGTCACGGCCGAGCGGCTTAGTAGTGGGCGCTTGGGACGCCGGGCGCCGACGCGGAAGGCGATCGGGGTCTGGACGCTGTGAACCGCTTCGAACCCACAGGAGGCAACCGTGCGCATCTTCAAATCGGTGGTGCTGGCTTGGTGGGAGGTCGGCGTCATCAAACTGGCCGTCTGGTGCTTCGGCCTTGCGATTGGCGCGACCTTTGCCGAGATGATTGCTCCCTATGTGGTCCCGCTCCTGGTCATCGGTGCCATCGCTGCCGTGTGCTCGCTCGTGATCTGGGTTCGGAAATAGGTCGGGTGGGATAATCCCCGACTGGAGGCGCCGGCCTTGCCTTGGCCGTGATCGAGTGCCCCACTATTAGTGGAGCAGGCTTGCCCTTGCGGCCGATTGCCCGTCGTGTAAGCATAATGGAAATGCTAACAGGGCATACAGATGGCACAGAAGGCGGCACCGACGCCACAGGCAGTCCCAGCCTACACCAACATCAAGGTTCTGACCGACGAACTCTGGATCGCTCAACGAAGCGTCCAGAGGAAGCCGACCTGGTATCTCTACAAGGTCGGAAACAACTTCATTCCCAGATCACTGAAGACCAGTAGCGAAAAAGAAGCCAGGGACAAAGCCTTCCAAGCATACGCCGCTTACCTGAAAGACCCGACCGGCCGCTGGTATGATCTCACTGACCTTGACCTTTACCGGAAAGACTTCAAGGAGGTCGCTGAGGAGTGGCTGGCAACCCAGGCTAAAGACAAGGAAAACAAAGCGGCCAATATCCGCAAGTTTTTGGTTCCATACTTTCACGACAAGCGCAAGGTTATTAGCGTCGGTCAGATCGATGAGGCAATGATCGACGACTACAAGTTCTGGCGCCGCTGTTTCTGGCTTGATGTCGAAGAGGATAACAGCGAGGAGCGCCAGAAGGGCATTCTTATATCTGGAAAACAGCGGGCCAACTATGACGAAGAGCCATCTCCACACACCTTGAACCGTGAATATCCAACCCTTCGCGGTATTCTGGAATATGCCCGAAAGCGTGGGTATTTCGGCAAGTTCGCTGTGCCAGAGGTCAAGCCCGAGAACCCCAAAGCCAATCCTCGGCCTGCTTTTCTCGGTGGCGATTTCGACAAGTTTATGGCAGAGGCAGAAAAATATCTCCAGGAGGCCAAGAACGAGTTCACTCGGGTGCGCCGTGAACTCCTGTGCGATTATGTGTTCATCTGTCGGCACACCGGCATCCGGCCGCCCCACGAGCCGCTGAAACTGACCTGGAACGACATCCACACCGACACCAATATCCTGTCGGTTCATCCCGAGACCAAAACCGGCCAAAGGCAGGTCGTGTTCGATGATCGCGTCAGGAAGCGGTTCGATACGATGAAGGCGCGCCGACTCGGGTTCGCAAGCGCACACGGGCAGACCTTCAGTCCTGCCGAAGCCGTGTTCAGCCTGCCGGATGGAACGCCGCATCGGCATTTCAGCGATATGTTCCGCGAGGTGGTCAAGCGGTGCCACTTTCCGATCAGGGCCGACGAGATGCCCTATACGCCCTACAGCCTGCGCCATACCTACGCCACCTTCGCACTGGCCGAAGGAAAGGACTACCCCTGGCTGGAAGAGCAGATGGGCAACAGCACGGATGTCCTGAAGGAGCACTACACAAGCAGGGCACCATCGAGCAGACCCGCGCCTATCTTCGCAGCAAGGGGCTATTGCCGCCTCAGGGGCTGGCCGATGTCGGACAACTTGGGCTTCTGGATATGAAGGCGCTGCCGGCCGATGATCCACTTCGGCAGGAGTTGGCGCTGGTGCCGACCAAGGGCAAGCGGAAGGGCTGACTGGTGCCGCCGTATGCCCCGACTGCGCCACTAATAGTGGGGGCATTGCCGGCCGATGATGGGCCGCTCATTGGCTACGACCAGCCCAATCCCTGCGCCTGTAATAAGGCGAGATGCCGAAGGGTGTAGGATCAAAAGCGAGTGTAGGATTGAAATGGCCGATCCTACACTGAAGTGATCACAAAAAGTCCTGTAAATACAATGACTTATTGACTTAATAAAGCGAAAGTGTAGGAAGTGTAGGATTATGGGTGATTTGGAGTAAAAAAAACAAAAACAAAAATATTTTTCATAAAACACAAAATATTCGAGAAAACATCAAATAATCCTACACATCCTACACTTTTGCTGTAAGTCATTGATTTATATAACAAAAATGGTGTAGGATCGATTTTCTGATCCTACACTAATCCTACACTTTTGCTCTGATCCTACACTATTTCTCGTTCCACCACATCAATGGGCCTTTTGTTAGCCGACACGGCCGCAATAATGGGCGCCATTTAGGTCCATTCGTCCCACTATTAGTGGGACCAGTGCCGGGCCATTCATCAGCCACAGACCAAACCGATCGCTGATGGCAGGAAGATGGTTGGCTACGCCAACCGGGAAGTCGGCTTCACTAATAGTGGGGCAAGCCGGATGAGTTTGCGACAAAGATGGATAAAATGTTGGACACCTACGAGAAAGCATATAAAATACCACAGTGATAAAATGCCCGATAAAGATGTCATCAAGCAATATTCAGGCCATATGGCATTCGGTATTTACATATTTGCTATGCCCGCGAGGCGTTTGTTCATCCTTTACATAGGCGGCCGGAATATGTAGGCTGTGCCTTAGCAAATAGATCTGTCCGGTAAGCGCAGTGCGCAACAGGGCGTGTCGGGGGCAACCCCGGCGCGTCTTTTTTTTGTGCCCGAAGCGAACCAGATTGAAGAAGCAAGCTGATCTACAATGCGTGCGAGAAAGTGCCAGTAGCAGAACGCTACGTTCTAACTAAAAAAACGCATGCGGGTTGTTGGACATTGTGAATAAGTAAAAATACCGCACAACCTGCCTAACTGGCAGTTGGCAGCGAACGGGGAAGCCATGCCTTCACTATAGCGCCGGAACATGTAGTGATAGCGCGCCTTTCCCAAAAGCATCCGCTCAATGTCTTGTTTCGTCTATTTGGCAATCCGATAACCACGATGGAGGTGTCCTGGCTCTACGCAAAACGGTCAGTATCAAGTTTGCCTACACACTATCCCATATCAGTCAATGCTCCGAAAGGAAAAAAGTTATGCGTAAGATCATCAGCAATCAGAACGTCGCTCCTGCCACCGAAACCAAGCAGGCGTTCGACCTCTCCCTCGGCACCAACTTCGGCTACGCCAATGGTGCCTACCTTGTGCGGCTGGAAACGCAGCCGGTCCCGACCACCACTGAAGTGGTGGCCCCCGAAACCCGCGAGCCCACCGCGAAGGAAATCATCGCGAAGGTGAAGGCGCGGCAGGCCCTTCAGGCTAACACCGATACGCCGGTCATCACGGCCACCCCCGACGCCCCGGTCGTCCCGGAGACGACGACCGAAACGCGGGTCGTGACCTTCACGACCAAGACCAAGGGCAAGCCCGGTCGCCCGAAGAAGGCGCAGGTGGCCGCCCCTTCGGTGAGCACGGTCCCGGCTCCGGTCAACAGCAACAGCCCGGCTCCCACTAATAGTGGGACTAAGGCGCCTCTGCCGATGGTGCGGCAGCCGGTCGTTTCGACGGTTCCGGTCCTGACGCCGACCACCCACTCGGAACTGGACAACATCGTGAAGCGTGGTAAGGCGGCTGATCTGGATCTCGCCAAGCCCTACCGCTCGCTTGAGGAGTTGATCAGCCGCGTCAACGCGGTTGAGGCTTCGCTGGAGGAGTTCCGGGAGTTCGGCCACCGCCGCACCTACGTCCAGATCGCGATGGTTCACGAATACCTGACTAACGCGGTCGAGACCAACGAGGGTTTGGCTGAACTGATCAAGGCTGGTCAGCGTCGGCAGATTGATCTTCAACTACGGGGAAGGCGCCTTCTACTTCCAGGCGGCCCGCTTGTTCTGGGGAAAGTTCGACTTCAGCGCCGAAGCGGTTGAGTTCGCTGGTCTGAAAAACTTGACCAAGTGGGTTCACAACCGCAGTGCTGAAAAGTATGCCTACGTCTTGAAGCACCTTAACCGCAAGGGAGTTTTGCCTGCGGATGTTGCCGACTTCATCGAAGCCTTTGAAGAGAAGGGCTACGGCAAGAAGCTGTTCGGCATCATCAACTTCGAGCGCGGCTTGACCCGGCCGACCAAGCCGACGGCGCGGATCGTTATGAGCGAGGACGATGCGGTGCTGATCGCTACCAACGAGGAGATCGTGCCCGTCGCGACGGTGCCGAAGCCGGAGGTGATCACCGCGACTGCTGGGATGGTGATCCTGGCTGCTCGGGTCATCAACGGCGAGTTGGAGATCATCGGGCCGCTGGACTTCGACGAGACCAACGCTGCGGTCAAGGGTGCGGTGTCGGGCCTCGCTCGCAAGTTGGGTATCCCGGTCGCTAACGAGAAGGCGATCGAGGAACTGCGCAAGACGCTCCGCAAAGCCGCGTAAGCCACTAATAGTGGGAAATCGGCGGGTCTCAAAGCCCGCCGATCTTCCCTCCTTCACTCGGAAGATGACCAATGGCTATTCCTGAAGATGACATCGCAAAGCGGTTCAAGATCGCCAAACTTCGGCAAATGCTGGAGAACTTGGAAACCGACGAGGAAGCCGTCATTAAAATCGCCCTTCTGCGGGGCCTGCTGACCGAGGAAGAAGTACAGACTATCGACGGTTCTATGACTTACAACACGTTCAAAGATAACGCTTCAGCTGATGCCGAGAAACTCTGGGAGGACATCAAGAAACTCATCCGTTTTTCGAACCTGATTGCTAAAAAGCCGTATGATCAAACACAGAAGTTGCGCAGGAAGATTTTCACTAAAAGTGAAGCCATTATCGAACGCTTCGAGCAACTGAGCCTGTCAGATCAAAACCTGTTCACTCGGTCTGACCGGGTTGAAGACAAGTGGTCTCCGTTCGAACGTATCGAAGATTATCCCCCGCCCATCCCGAACGAGTTTTACGACGAGTATTCCGAAAAAGGTTGGGGAAAGGGTAGCATCAAGCAAAGTAATAAAAACAAGCGCAACTCGGCGCAACAATCTGCGATTAAGTGGGCTATTGATAGGCTTTCTCAGCCTGACGAGAGTGAAATGAAACTTCCGCCTATCGTTGAAATGTGGCTCAAGAACCATGACAAGCGCAAGGACGACTAAACACGCAAAAACCAACCATACGGAGGCTAAAATGGGTTGCTATATGATCGTCAAGTATCAAATCGCCAACACCTGGAATGGTGTTGTTGATAATAAGTTCGCCTTGTGGGATGGGAGCCCTATTTGGGAGTTTGGCTCGCACAATACGACGATGTTTGGAAAGGTGCTTGGTATGCCCTATGGGTCTGGGACTTATAAACTGATCGGAAGCCCCGATGTGATGATCAGCGCTTGGCTGCTTGACAAGAGCGATTACTGGCCTGACATTATCATCTTTGAAACTATGGTTGAGTTGGATATTTTGGCTAGGTTGTCGGTCAACATTTTAAATCTTCAAGAGAAAATCAAAATGGTCTGCGACGAAGCAAGTAGCCGGCCTGTCTCGATGCCGGCTGTTATGCCGGGCGCGAATGAGTGCCTGCCTGTGTCGATGAAATACAAGAACCTGATTGAGGGCTTCTATAAGATGTTTTCCTTCATCAAGGGAACCCGGCCCGATGATCCCTACCTCGCTATGATCGAAGAGTGGGAACAGCATATCTCCGAACTTGAGCAGGAAACGGCAGCATAACAGCACCCTACAGCACTTCAACCGCAGCGCGCATCAGGTCGTCATTGACCTCGATGTAGCGCTGCGTTGTCGTTAGGTGCTTGTGCCCCGCCAGCGTCATAATCACCTTCGGGCTGATACCTGAATGGGCCAACTTCGTGATAAAAAACCTACGACCCGAATGACTGGTCGCGCCATCAAGCCCGGCCGCTGTATACAACTGCCCCATCAACTGGCAAAGCGTGTTCGGGCTAAACGCCGTCCGCTTCTGCGTCATCAGCAACGGCTGATCGGGCTTTCTCCCACTAATAGTGGGAAGGTATCGCTCCAGTTCCTTCTGGAGTTTGGCGTTTACGAACGCCACACGGGCGTTGCCGCCCTTCGTGATCTCCGCCGACAAGCGCACCTGCTCCCGCACGATGCCCTCTGGCGTGTAGACATCCTTCACTAATAGTGAAGCAATCTCCCCCACCCGCAGCCCTGCCTGATAGGACAAGATCACTGCCAGCCGGTTCCTGGCCGCGTGCTTGCCCTGTGCTACCACGGCCAGCAACCGCTTCTGTTCCTGCTCCGTCAGAACGCGTGCCTGTTTCATAGCGAACCTCATTAAATGCTGTGTTTTCCTACCTATTATTATGTTTCCTGGCAGAGCCGAAATCAACCCCTGATTGAAACTCTGTGTTGGTGCGGGTTTGGGGCAGAACCCCATAGAATGCGGATTATATGAGGTTTTTTCTGGCGCTCTTTGGGCAGGGCTGTCCGAGCGGTCTGGCACCGACCATGTGGGCTATGGTAGCCTTCCCTTCGATGTTCCGCGCTTATGGGGGAGAGCAAGATGGCCGTCGATCATCGAGAGCCCGCAATCGTCATCTTTAAGCATCTCATCAGGATCGTTAGAGATCAGGCTGATCATGGTCGATCTGGCGTCGTCTTTGAGAACATAAAGATCACATTCGGGGATATTGCTCCCATCGTAAATGAGCAGGTCACGGGAACAAAATACACACCGCTAAATCTCCGATATCCCCTTGGACTTGTTAAATGGGCTATTTACTGCCTAAATCAATCGAGAGGAAGAGAACCGATACCGCAAATAAACTATCTTGTTGTAAATAGCGGAACGCGATTTGCTCCGCGAGGAGCGCACAATAGTGATATCGATACACCGCAACTTAAACAACAACGCATATGGGCGTGGATATTTGGCTTTGAATGGTCGGATGATATTAGTCGTGAGGTGATAGGCCAGATAAGGAGTGGGCCAATATTATTGTCAAAGGAACACGGAAGCATTCTCCACGCTGCCGGAGATCCACAGCCTGCTTCTTCTGAAGCCATCTCTAAAGGTGCGCGCAGATAGAAACGACGATAAGGACGCATGCCTTGGCTTGGCTCTCGGGACGCCCTGGTTCTGGCGCGCTTTCCCACTATTAGTGGGGCACTGGAAACTCGTTGATGACGTGTCCAGGTGATCGGCCCCGACGCGCGCCTTCCTCTACGCCGTGATTGTGGTATTCTCTCGACATAATCCACGGCCCTGGTGGCAATATGGCGACGAACGAAGCCTTCTCCCGCGTCAAAATCGATGCTCAACTCAAAGACGCCGGTTGGAACCTGACCGATGGGCGAAGCGTTCATTTCGAGTATCTGCTTCCCGACGGAACCAAGGCCGACTATGCGCTGTGTTCCCGCCGTGGTCATAGTCTGGCAGTTCTGGAAGCCAAGCGCGCGTCGATCAATCCTGTCGAAGCCGAAGGCCAAGCCCTGGGATACGCCCGTCAACTCAATGTGCCGTTCATCTTCCTTGCGAACGGCGAAGAGGTTTGGTTCTGGGAGTGGGAGACCGAGGCACACCCACGGCCGCTCAAGACGGTATTTTCGCAGGCTGATCTTGAACGCCGGGCCGCGAAACAAAAACTTCGCGTCGATCCGCTTACCGTTGCGATTGATAAACATATCGCCGGACGGCCTTATCAAAAGGAGTGTATAGATACTCTTTGCCGCGAAATCAACCTCGGGCGCCGCAAGATGTTAGTCGAGATGGCAACCGGCACCGGCAAGACCCGCACAGCGGCAGCACTTATCAAGCGGCTGTTCCAAGCAAATGCCATCACCCGCGTCTTGTTTCTTGTGGATCGCATCAATCTCGCAAAACAGACAGAAGATGCTTTCGCAGAGTATCTTCCCGACTATCCCTGCCACATTATGCGTTCTGGCAAGTTTAAGGACGAGAAAGTCATAACTATCGCTACCCTCCAAACCTTTATCGGAGAATACGCGAACTTTTCATCTGGCTATTACGATTTGGTCATTTCAGACGAGTGCCATCGTTCGATCTACGGTAAGTGGAGCGGTGTTCTCAAACACTTTGACGGCGTTCAGGTCGGGTTGACCGCTACACCCTGCGTCTTTCGTGATCTTGACAACCTGCCAGACCCTGAAGACGGAGCCTTTATCAAGGACACCCTCCGCTTCTTCGAGGTGGAGCAACCAACCTACCGCTACACCCTACGGCAGGCGGTTCAGGAAGGCTATCTGGTTCCCTATCAAATATACAAGGCGATGACCGTGCGGACAGCCGCTGAAGGCGGCTTCGAGGTTCGTCGCGACGAGTTGGATTGGTCGGCCATGGACGAGCAGACCCGAAACGAGTTCGAAGTCCTGTTCGCCGGGCAAGATAGCATCACCGTCGATCCGTCCGCGCTGGAGCGCAAGTTCACGATCCCGGAGCGCAACCGCTCCATGGTTCGGGAGTTTCGCGATGTCCTGGAAAAGGGTTTCACCGGGAAGGACGGCGTGCGCCGTGCGCCGCAGTGGGGCAAGACCATCGTGTTTGCGGTGAACAAGCGGCACGCCGAAGCGTTGGCGCAGATGTTCGACCAAGCCTTTGCGGACAAAAAGCCATCACCGGAAGTTCGCTATGCCGACTTCGTGGTGTCTGGCATGGGCGGCGACGACACAGCCGATGCCGCGATGCGGATTGAACGGTTCAAGAAAGAGCAGTTTCCCATGATCCTGGTCAGCGTCAACATGCTGGACACGGGGTTTGACTATCCGGAAGCCGTCAACCTCGTGTTTGCGCGGTTTACCCGAAGCGCCACTCTTTACCAGCAGATGCGCGGCCGTGGCACCCGGAAGGCTGATCATATCAAGAAGGTCAACTTCACCATGTTCGATTTCGTTGGTGTGGCTGACTTCCACGGCGATGACGAGGATGAACTGCCAGATGGCGGGTTTACAACCCAGTCCAAACCACGAGACCCGAACCGCGAGTCCCGGCGGTTGTTGACCCTTGATGTCCATGACCATATCGATCCGACCACGCGCGGCTGGGTTATTGATGACAGCGGCAACTTCGCGCCAACCCCGGAGGACGAGGCGTTGGCTGTTGGGCTCGGTATCAGGTTCGAGGCGTGGCTGGCACGGCAGACCTTCAATAGCGACCAGATGCGGCTGTTGCGTCTCATCGAGAGCCAGATCAAGGCGAATGCCAGCGACCTCGAAAGTTTTGAAACCTACCATTTCCGGCAGAGCCCCTTTTCAGAGAACGGAGGCATCCAGCGGGCGCGGCAGGTGTTTGGTGGGGCAGAGCGGTTGGACGAGATGCTTGCCAGCCTCAACGATGCTCTGTTTACTGCGCCAGCCGACGGTGAGCGGACAGCCGGGGCGCGATCACAAGCCAGTTGAACGACGGGAACCAGCCTTATGCCCATGACCCCGGAAATGCGGCGCGGTGTTGAGCAAATCCGCGACTATCTTTATGGCGGCGGCTACCCGAACCCGCTGACCAACGCGGAGCAGATGGCGTTCCTGTTCTTCTTCTATCTCGTCGAGGGTCTGGACGAGGACAACAAGGACATCGCCAGGGGCAAAAAGACCGAATACCATAGCATGTTCGGCGGGGAGTGGACTTTGGTCAACCCGCTCAACGCCACCGCGCAGGGCATGACCAAGGTTCCGGCCGACCGTCTCCGGTGGAGCGTGTGGAGCAAGATGACCGGCGATGGCCTTGTCCGTTGGGTGCGAGACGAGGTGTTTGCGTTTTACCGTGAGGTCGCCGAACAGACCTCCACCAACTTCCTGCGCGATGCCCGTTTGGTGATTGACGAACCGACCGTCCTGTCCCAAGTGGTCAACCTGATCGACAACCTCCACCTCGATGAAGCGGACGGCGACACCAAGGGCGACCTGTTCGAGCATGTGCTGAAGCAGGTCAAGCAGGCCGGCGAGTTGGGCCAGTTCCGCACACCGCGCCACATCATCCGGGCGATCGTCTCCATGATCGATCCCAAGGTCGGCGAGACCATCTACGACCCGGCCGCCGGAACTGCTGGCTTCCTGGTTGGTGCCTATGACCATATCCGGCTGGCGAACTCGACGGCTGCCGGGATCAGGGAAGCGGAACTCGACGGCAAGATCGTCCGTCGCGGCTTCGGCGACAAGTTGAGCGCCCCGCTGTTGAGCAAACTTCGCCACGCCACCTTCTACGGCAACGATGTCGATCCGGCCATGGTGCGCCTTTCCACCATGAACCTGATGCTGCGCGGCCTGTCCGATGTTCACATCCTGAAGCGCAATGTCCTGACCAGCACCATGGAACGTGCGGAGCGGGCGGAACGCGGGCTGCCGCTGAACGGCTACGATGTCGTGCTCGCCAATCCCCCGTTTTCAGGAAAGTTGGACAAGGACCGCATTGTTGATGACGTGCGGGTCGGCACTGGCACCGCGACCGAACTCCTGTTCGTAAAATACATGATGAACAGCCTGAAGGATGGTGGTCGGTGCGGCGTGGTCGTTCCCGAAGGCGTGCTGTTCGGCAGCACCGGGGCGCACAAGGAGTTGCGCCGCCAGTTGATCGAGAACAACACCGTTCTGGCCGTCGTCAGCCTGCCGGGTGGCGTATTTCAGCCGTATTCGGGCGTCAAGACATCGGTGCTGTTGTTCCGCAAGGGTGGTCGGACGGAGCGGGTGCTGTTCCTCCATGCCGATGCCGACGGCTATAAACTGGACGCCAACCACGACACGCCCATCGAAGCCGACGATCTCCTGACGCTGGTGGAGGATTTTCGGCAACGGGATTTGGCGTGGGCTGACTGGCAGACCCGAGACGCCAAGGCGGAGTGGTCGGAGAAGTGGTGGTTCGCGACCGTCGATACGATCCGGGCCAACGACTTCAATCTGTCGGCAGGCCGCTATAGACCGCAATCCCAGACCCAGGTCGAACACCGTGATCCGCTGGAGTTGATCGACGAGTTGCGAGCGATCGAAACGGAG
This sequence comes from uncultured Rhodospirillales bacterium, assembly GCA_903920145.1. Classification (GTDB taxonomy): domain Bacteria; phylum Pseudomonadota; class Alphaproteobacteria; order Azospirillales; family Azospirillaceae; genus BOG-933. The sequence continues at coordinate 7,149 of CAIXKV010000020.1, read as the reverse complement.
ATCATTGAGGAACTCGGGGCTCTTGCCGATAAGTTGCGGGAGCGTGCGGCATGATTGCGGCGGTCCCGTTGCGGCAGGTCGCAACCATCTATAGCGGTGGAACCCCAAGCAAAGCGGAGCCGTCATATTGGCGTGGTGATATACCATGGGTATCGCCAAAAGATATGGGGCCGGACATTGTCGGTGATGCTGAGGACCATATTTCGGCCGACGCAGTAAACGGGTCCGCTACACGGGTCGTGCCCGAACAAAGTATTCTTGTTGTTGTTCGTTCGGGCATACTGGTCCGAAGGTTGCCCGTTGCTATCACATCGCGACCGGTTGCCTTCAATCAAGATATCAAGGCACTGGTTGTTGATGCGCGCCGCTGCTTACCCGAATACATTTTTTGGCTGCTAAAGTCCCGTGAAAGCGAGGTGCTCTCCCACGGGGTGAAGAAGGGGGCAACCGTTCATAGCCTTTCAGCCGGATATATCGAAGGCTTGAGCGTTCCAATGCTGCCGCTGGATGAGCAGCGCCGGATCGTGGACATCCTTGACCACGCCGCGAGCATTAGGAGGTTGCGGGAACAGGCTCAAACGAAGGTGCGCGAAATCATCCCGGCACTCTTCGTCGATATGTTCGGCGATCCGGCGACCAATCCGAAGGGGTGGCCGGTCAAGGCTCTTGGGGACATCATTGATAGGTTTGAAGGTGGCAAAAACCTTCAGGCTGGTGATGATGTGGCTGGCAGTGGGCTTCGTATTTTGAAGGTGAGTGCGGTCACGTCCGGATATTTTTTAAGTTCTGAAAATAAACCAGCGCCGAACGACTACAAACCGCCTAGCAATCACTTTGTTCGGATGGGAGACCTTCTGTTCAGCCGAGCAAATACGGTTGATTTGGTGGGTGCAACAGCGTTCGTCCATGAGAAACCCACAAACATCCTCCTTCCCGATAAACTCTGGCGATTTGTTTGGAAAGAGAGGTCCATTATCCTTCCTTTCTTCATGCTTCATTTCCTTCAACAACGCCATACTCGCGTGGCAATGAGCAGGATGGCGACCGGGACCAGCGACAGCATGAAGAACATATCGCAGGCGAAGCTTGTGAGGCTGCCAACACTGGTGCCGCCGCTTGGTCTTCAGCAAGAGTTTGCCGAGAGGGCTTCCGAGATAGAGGCTATGGCGACGCTGAACGACGCAGCCACACACGAAGCGGAGCGGCTGGCGCAATCGCTCATGTCGCAGGTTTTTGGCGCAAACAACAACATGTTGTAGTCATGCCCCGGCCGACCCGCAATAGATCGGGGGCAAGCCGATACCCTGTTGAAATCGCCGCGAAGGAGGCCTATCTTGTGGGGGCCTGAAGAGTGAAGGGAGGCGCGGCTGTGCCACGCCCCCCTTTTTTCGGAGGGCGCACGGTTGAGGGCCGCTCCTTCCGACTGGCGTCAACAGAAAACGCCTTTCATCCGTGCCGTGTCAACCCCGCAGGATGAAAGGATATCCGATGAGCGGGAAAAGCGGAGGTTCCCTGCCACCCGGCAGTAATACCGGCCGGGACGGCGGCATTTATCAAGAGGTTGGTCCTCGTGGCGGCGAAAAGCCGAACTTTGCGACCGTTCCGGACAATACCCGGCTGCCCCCCACGACGCAGCCGGGACACGGTTGGAAGTCGATCGACAGAACGCCTGACAGCAAGCGTTAAGCCGGTCGGCCGCCTGTCTAAATCCGGGCAGGCGGCCCTTCCCATCAGTGTTAGTGACGCTTGAGGTGTTTTGCCATCGGCGGCTTGCCCACATTAAGCAGGTCGGCTTGCTTCTTCAGAACATTATCACGAGCCTGGGCCAACTGCGCTTGCTTTTTGCGCTTATTCGCCATATCAATCGCTTGGCAGGCGTTATCAATCTCCTTGTCCTTTGGAGATTTTATATCTGGTAGTTTTGTGCCAAATGTTGGCCTAATGAGTTCGTCAAGTTGCTCCTGTTCGCGCGTTTCCAGATCAAATAGTGCTCGCTTTAACATTTGAGCATAAACCTCTATTCTTTCAATGGCTTCCAATATCTCGGCAATGTCCTTTTTTGTTAATCTCATATGCGTTACTCCTGGGCAAGTGTTATTGTCCAGGTATTTATCTGATCCAGTTATAGCTCTACTAATAGTGGGAACCAAATCGCCCAATGGCCGCGCCTTGTCCCACTATTAGTGGAGCGGTGCCAACCGACGATGGGGTCGCTGATTGGCTACGACCATCCTCGATCCAGCGCCAGTAACAAGGCGGGATGCCGAAGAGTGTAGGATCAAAAGCGGGTGTAGGATTGAAATAGCCGATCCTACACTGAAGTGATCACTAAAAGCCCTGTAAATACAATGACTTATTGACTTACAAAAGAGAAAGTGAAGGAAGTGTAGGATTATTAGTGATTTTGAGCAAAAAAACAAAAGCGAAAATATTTTTTCGAAATAATATTTTTTTGAAACTAAATCTTAAATAATCCTACACATCCTACACTTTTGCTATAAGTCATTGATTTATATAACAATAAGGGTGTAGGATCGGATTTTCTACCCTACACTAATCCTACACTTTTGCTCTGATCCTACACTCTTTTTGTTCCACCAGCACAAGCGCGCCTTTTATTAGCCGACCCGGCCACAATGACGAGCCTGAAAACGGGCGACAGCCCCACTATTAGTGGGGCCGGTGGGCGTCAATGACCAACCCATCATTGGGCGATACAAAAGCAAATGTTGCGAAATCGCAACGGTATCCAGATATATTATTTGCTGTTGATATGGACTGAAATCAATAGATTTACGAGTATAAATACATATAGCGATGGAAAGCACAGGCAGTTTGCGCCATCGGTGATTTGGTTTGTAATGCGATATGGTGAAGACAACAATGGTCAAAATATACCACACAAGTTTCAGATTGAGAATGGGCCGTTCAATCTGTGTATCACGCCAGCGCCCAACACGCATATCGCACGCACCAAACCTATGTCGCTTTCCGGATCGAACTGCCAAATCCGATCCGGAAAGCATTACAATGGAGCGATATTATGTGTGTGATAACCTACTTATTTTCTGATCATAAACTATTATGTAAGCAGTTTATCCGGTCTGACGGAGCCATTACGGTTCAGCCCTATGATAATGGCTACTTGCTGAACAACGAGCAGATTGAATACGACAGCCTGGAAAACACTTATCACGACTTCAAGGAACTGGCCGCATCAAGGAGGTTTTGCTTCATCAGGGGCAACATCAAGCCGGAGTTCCAGGGCAAGGCGTGTCGGCGCCTCCTTCACGACGACAGCCTGACCGGCGACAAAGCGACGATCGAAGCCGACCCTTTCGGCAAGAACCTGCTGATGCTGGACTTCGATGATGTGGACAACCCCGGCGGCGTCCAGCCCAGTGTAGCCGACTTGGAACGGCTGGTGGTGGCGCGATTGCCGGCGGAGTTCCACAATGCGTCCTTCTTCTACCAGTTCAGTTCCAGCGCCGGGGTTCGGGGTTGGGCTCCGTTCAAGGTCCACCTGTTCTACTGGACAACCAAGCCGTGGCCGGATGCCAAACTGCGGGATTGGGCAAAGGGCTGGAATGAACACCTTGGCTTGAAGTGGCTGGATGACCGGGTGTTCCTGTCCAGCCAGATCAACTACATCGCGGACCCGCTGTTCGTCGGAATGGACGATCCCTTGGGCGCTGACCGATGGGGCTTCGTCGAGAAGGCCAGTGGCAGCGTTGACCTCCAGCCCATAGCCCGGACATCGCGACCGGCGCCGGTTTGGACGGCATCCCTGTCAACCATCTACACCCCAGCCGATATCCAGGACCGGCTTGAGGAGAAACTGGGCGAGATCGGCGTCGGTGGCAACTACCGCGAACCCCTGATGGCGGCCATCGGCTTTTACATCGCCGCCAGCAAGAGCCGGGGGCTGGTGCCAGACCTTGACCACCTCAAAAGCGCCATCCACGCGCAGGCAGGTGGCGCGCTTCGTGCCGGTGGCAGGGGCGAGTATCTCACCGGCCGGCATCTCGACGAACTCATCGGCTGGTATGACCGACATCTCTCGGTCGTGGAGCCTACCGATGCCCAGAAGGCGGCCTGGAAAATCAGGAACGACCGCCAAAACCTAATCAGGAAGTTCAGCACGTTTACAAAACAACAATATATTATAGGAGCAACATTATGAACCAACAGAACACAAAAGTCGAAACAGACACGCAATCCATTTACGACGAAGTGCGCCAGATCGACGCAGACATAACCAACATTGAAGCCGAGATCGTGCGGATTGAGCAATCACTGGCGCACGATAACCAGCACATAGCGGAGAACTTGCGTGAAAGGAACAAGCGCCAACTGGAGCGGCAGTTATCAGAGGCACGCAAAACCCTGAAAAAACTGAACGATCTGCGAAATAAAGCCCTTTGGGACATCAAGGTGATTGAGCGCATTGGCGGCACTCCCGCTACCGCATCGGAACTGGTAGAGCAATACATAGTCTATAATGGCATCGAAATCCTACTGAACAACTTTCTCACCAAGTCCGATGACACGACGATTGAGGCAACAGACACAATCAGGGTTAGGCTTCAACTTCTGAATGCTGAACTCGATCTGGGCTTCCGAGACAGCATAATCAACTACGCCTTCACCGAATACCTATCGGCCAACTCCATCCGTCGCCGAGAAGCCCTAAAACTGGCCGTCCAGTATGACGGCAATGCGCGTGCCGAAGTATGGAAGTCCCTGGCAGAAACCTGCTTCACAGAGGACGACCCAGTTGAATACACCACCGCCGTGGTGCGCAAGTTCATTTGGCAGGTCAAGCGCAAGATGGTCGGCTTGCCGGTGTTTGACCACATAATGCCGGTGCTCTACGGCTCCCAGGGCACGGGCAAGACCCAGTTCATCAAGCGTTTTGTCAGCCCCATTGCCGAAAACATCTCCTACCCGAACCTGAAGGAAATCACCGACAGCCGCAACCGACAACTCTGGAAGCGTTGGGTGCTAATCGTCGACGAGATGGAAGGCTATGAGAAGACCGATGTTGATGCTCTGAAGAATGTGATCACGAAGGAAGTGGTATCCGGCCGTGTGCTCAACACCCACGATGACTTCAACGAAATCAACGCGGCAAGCCTAATCGGCGCATCCAATAAGACCTTGGATGAGTTAATCAAGGATAGCACGGGGATGCGGCGCTTTATTCAACTGAACTGGGCAAACCTTGATGAAGCCGGCTGGCAGGTCATAAACGGCGTTGATTTCCTTGGCTTATGGAAAAGTGTGGACGAGACCGGCGATGACCCACTTAAACCATTTAAGGACTATACAAAAGCCAAACAGGAGGAGTTTCGCCAGAAGACGCTTGTTGAGCAATGGGTATTGGATGACCAGCGGGATTATGGGGCATTTCCAAGCAAAATATGGACAGATTGGAAGCGTAGCAGCCTCCTATATGTAGAGAACTTCCTGCCGTGGTATCGTAGTCGGTATGGCAATGGCGTGTATACATCGAAACGCTTTGGCACGGAGATGAAAAAGTTGGAAGATAGGCTGATTAAATGGAAGAAAACCAACGGAGGAATAAAATATCGGCTGATGAGCAACCAATCAGCCGATATTTCCCAGGACGAGGATGAACCGCAATACACCCCGGATGTATTTAGCGCCGCAAGAGCGTTAGCAGGGATCAGAAATCGGCACTTATAGTCAATACTCTTCGGCTAACATCACGGTCAACACCCGCTTGGTTTTGGCCGGATCGGCTGGATTGGGAGAGGCAAACTCTCCCTTCTGGTCGTAATAATCAAGTTTGAAGAATATTTTCTGTCCGTCGTGCTGAAACGATCCGAAGTCGTGCTCCTGGTAGGGATCATTATCGGGCGTGAAGGCGTCAAAAGTGCGAACTTTGTTGAGGATATCGGCTACGGCTTGTTCGCCAAGGGCCTGGATACCTCGGGTCATCATTACGGAACCACCCTGGAAGGTTTGGCGGAAACGATCATTCAGGGCTTGTATCTTCCCACTATTAGTGGAGGGCATTGGCTGGGCTCCTGCGTGCTGTGGGGCAGTGCCCAGCCCCTACGCTGTTCGAGACAGCCATTCAACCAATGATTGAGCGCGTGCCAGTGCGCTGAAAGTTGGGCAGTGTGCTGGTAGCGCCCCAGGTGCCCGGACGCGCCAGCCGCAGCCGGGCAGCGGCTACGGCCCTGTTGGTCGGGCAAACCGCTGCTAGGCGACTTATATCAGGGTCGGCGAAGATTAGTGTCGAGGTCAGGGAAGTTGTCTATCCACTGGTTTGGATAGATCACTGTTATGCTACTAAATATCTCCGCCTTTGTTTTATTATATGACGTGGCATATTTTCTTCTTCTCCTAAGCAACTTACTTATTGGGATATCATTAATGCCTTCATCAGAAATAATCCAACTCGGTATTTCTGTGCCATCTTTAATACGCTCATTAATCGCGTCGAAACTACGATGATCGGAAGCAGCCCAGTTGGAGCGCTGTAGAATATCATCGGGCGGTAAGTCGGTATTTATGAATATCCAGCAATCACAATCACTAAAACCTAAGAACCAGAGAAAAAACTCGTCTGTTGTAGATTTTAAGAACTTGAAATAATGAGGTTGTGAAGCCACAGGAATGAGGGCAGGCACCATTGTGCCAGGACATTCTCCGCAGTCCTCCCACACTATCTCGCCGTTAAGTTTATGAAGCATAATAATATTATTAACATACTCGTCATATTCTTCAAACGCGTAGCGCGCATTGTATTCACATTTTATGTTATCAGTGGCGCTGCCATACGACACAAAAGCATAAATCGTCATTGACACCTCCAGCGTGTCGAAAGTTGGTTAGATCAAAAAGCGAACTTCATCAGGCCGCGCAGCATTGTCATCGATGCCATCTGCGTAGGTGCGATAGAGCAGATATCACAGGTGCCAATCGGCTACACTTCGTTGTAGGCTCCTGATCGCCCGGCCTTTGTGGCCGCTGGGTCTTAGTGTCCGTCCCGAAAGTTGTTGAATCATAAGAATCAGTTGTGATTCATTGTCAGGCAGCCCGAAGGAGGGGCTACCGATGTGGACAGAGAAAAACCGCCCGAAGTACAATCGGGACAAGTTGAGATATCCGAGCGAT
>CAIXKV010000019.1 GCA_903920145.1 uncultured Rhodospirillales bacterium | reverse complement strand
GTGTCAGGATCAGGGCTCGCCGGTATCATTCGCTCGCCGGGACCACCGAGACAAAAGCCCCCAAAACTTTCTTTCGCCCGCCCTGATCAAAATCGATCTCCAGCTTATCGCGATCGACCGCGCGAATGGTGCCGGAACCAAAGGTCGGGTGAATCACCCGCCCTCCCGGACGATAGCAAGACCCGCTCGTCGCTTGAGCTTCAATCCGGCGAGCCTGCCCTTCGATCGTTGGAGGCTTGGAATGGGAACGCGTGGATGAAGCCGGCGCCGGGCGAAAGCGATCGCCGCCACCACCAAAAGCTCCCCCGCCGAAAGCGCCGCCAAAGCCCCCGCCGGATGCTCTCCCCCTGAAAAATCCGGCAGTGCCGGAGATTGGCCCGGCACTCGCGTTGCCTTCGCATTCGATATGCGAAGCCGGCAACTCACCCAAAAAACGGGAGGGCAACGTATCCGTCCAGTTAGAGTAAATGCGGCGGCGACAGGCATGGCTGATGCAGGCCAGACGGCGGGCACGGGTCAGGCCGACATAGGCGAGGCGCCGCTCTTCTTCCAGACCGGCCCCCCCCTTCTCGTCCATAGATCGTTGACTGGGAAACAGCCCCTCTTCCCAACCAGGGAGAAAAACGATGTCGAATTCCAGGCCCTTGGCGCCATGCAGGGTCATAATGCTGACCTTGTCTTCGGGACCGCCCTGATTGGCCTCCATGACCAGCGCGACATGCTCGAGAAACTCCTGAAGAGTCTCGAAGTCACCCATGCCGTTAATCAGTTCCTTGAGGTTATCCAGCCGCCCCGGCGCTTCGGGAGTCTTGTCCTCCTGCCACATGCGGGTATAGCCGGATTCGTCTAATACCATCCGGGCAAGCTGGGTGTGAGATGTGGTCTCCCGCAGGCCCCGCCAGCGTTCAAAATCCTGGAGCAACCCCCGCAACGCTTGCCGGGGCTTGGCCTTGAGGTCATCGGTGCCAGTGAGCCGCCAAGCGGCTTCGGTCATGGGGACTTGGCTGGCCCGTCGAACCTGATGAATCAGGTCTAAAGCCGCCGGGCCGATCCCCCGCTTCGGCAGATTGATAATCCGTTCAAAAGCCAGATCATCGGCAGGCTGGGCAATGACCCGGAAATAGGCCAGCGCATCGCGGATTTCCTGACGTTCATAAAAGCGCGGCCCACCGATCACCCGATACGGCAGACCCAATGTCAGGAATCGCTCCTCAAATTCACGAGTCTGGGCGCCGGTTCGCACCAGCACGGCCATCTGTCCCAGACGGGTTCCGCGCCGCTGGTGAGCCTCGATTTCCTCCCCGACCCAGCGGGCTTCGTCCAGACTGTCCTCCAGCTCCATCACCCGGACCAGATCGCCAGCCCCAGCAGCGGTCCACAGGACTTTACCCAACCGCTTCTGGTTATGAGCAATCAGCCCCGAAGCCGCCGCCAAGATATGGCCGCTTGATCGATAGTTTTCCTCCAGCCGAATCACCTGAGCGCCTGGGAAATCCTGTTCAAAGCGCAGAATGTTGCCAATCTCAGCCCCGCGCCAGCCATAGATGGATTGATCCTCGTCACCCACGCAGCACAGATTGCGATGCCCCTGAGCCAGTAGACGCAACCATAAATATTGCGCGACATTGGTATCCTGGTATTCATCCACCAGCAAATAGCGAAAGCGTCGATGGTAGAGCGCCAATATATCGGGATGGGCTTGAAAGACGGTGAGCATATGCAACAGCAGATCGCCAAAATCGCAGGCATTCAGTGTGCGCAGCCGGTCCTGATAGGCGGTATAAAGCTCCACGGCCCGACCGCCCACCGCGTCCCCGGCTTCGGTTCGCGTCACTCGATCCGGGGGCAAGCCCCGGTCTTTCCAGCGTTCAAAAACACTGAGAACCTGCCGGGGCGGCGTCTTCTTGGCATCAATGTTGGCCGCTTCCAACAGTTGCTTAACCAGTCGTAATTGATCGTCGGTATCCAGAATCGTAAAGGCGCTGGTCAATCCGACCAACTCGGCATGCCGCCGCAACATGCGGGCTGCCAGAGCGTGGAACGTCCCCAACCACCAGCCCTCAACCCCCGTAGTGCCCAACAAAGCCGCCACCCGCTCGCGCATTTCCCGCGAGGCCTTGTTGGTAAAGGTCACAGCCAGAATCTCGAACGGCGTCGCCCGACCGGTCATCAGCACATGCGCCAACCGGGTGGTCAGCACCCGAGTCTTGCCGGTGCCGGCACCGGCCAACAACAACACGGGCCCATCCAACGCCTCCACAGCCCGGCGTTGAGCCGGATTGAGGGCCTCAAGGTTCAGGATGGGCGCGGGGGGCGGCAGCGCCTCCTCGGGTTCGGACAACGCCCCTAACGGGTCATCGGGCCAGATATCCTCGGGCGAGACGTCGTCGGGCAAGACAGCGGCGGATGGGAGCGAAAAAGGATCGGACATCATGCCCTCTCTGTATCATACCGGCGAGCTCTGATACTGACACATCGCCGGTATCGGGCCGCGACGGCGGCCCCGCGCGCCCATGCGCGCGAAGCCAAGGGCGCGGATGCGCCCGCCCGGCGTCTGAGGGCAGCCTTGATGAGTCACCATCAAGGCTCAATGGTATGAGGACAGCCTTGATGAGTCAACGTCAAGGCTCGAGGATAGGATAGAACCCTCATGGGGCGACCTGCACGAATTCCCACAATCGGCCTGCCCCCCGAACTGGATGCTTTTCTGGACATGCTGGCGGCCGAACGGGCCGCCGCCAAGAATACGCTGCAAGCCTACCGGCGGGATCTGGCCGATGCGGTTGCGTGGCTGACCGCAAACCGGAAAGCCGCCCTGGTAAGCGCCAGTTCGGACGATTTGCGGGACTATCTCGAGCATCTTCACGAGCTGGGCTCGACTCCGGCAACCGTAGCCCGACGGCGGGCATCGCTGCGGCAGTTTTTCCGATTTTTATGCTCCGAAGAGCGACGCGCCGAGGATCCCACCGCCGTTTTAGACAGCCCCGTCCGGGAACGACCCTTGCCTAAATTACTGGACGAGAAGGGCGTAATAGACTTGGTTGCGGCGGCTCATCGGTTGGAGGGGCCGGAGCGCGCGCGGCTGGTGGCCGCGTTGGAGCTGTTATACGCGACCGGGTTGCGCGTTTCGGAATTGGTTGAGCTGCCGTTATCGTCGCTGCCCAGGGAGGGGGAGTGGCTGTTGGTCCGGGGCAAAGGCGACAAGGAGCGGATGGTTCCGTTGTCGCCGATGGCTCAAGCGGCGGTGCGGGACTGGCTGACCGTTCGGGAAACCTTCCTGCCAACGGGGCCTATCGCTCGGATCAAGCGGGCCAAACGGTATCTGTTCCCATCCTCCAGTGCCAACGAAGGCCACTTAACACGACAACGGCTCGGCCAATTGCTGAAAGAATTGGCACCAAATGCACAGATTGATCCGACCCAACTGAGTCCGCACGTCTTGCGCCACGCCTTCGCAACCCACCTCCTTGATCATGGCGCCGATTTGCGCAGTGTTCAAACCTTGCTAGGACATGCCGATATTGCCACCACCGAAATTTATACCCATGTGACATCCACACGCCTCAAACAAGCGGTGGTTGATCACCATCCGTTGTCGGAGGGGCGCAAGGCAAAGACGGCGGCAAAAACATCGGAGAGTGACAAAAAGCCCGTGGAGGGCAAAGCCTAACAACAGAAAAATAACGTTGATTATGGCGGATAAATTTTGACTTGTCCAGCGTTACAACGTGGTTTACATGATGGTAACGCATAGGGAGAGAACGAGTATGGCACAGGCCAGCGAAGGGGCGAAGGTGGTCTCGGCGAACCGGCTCGACACCGGCGAGGTGGTCTGGCTGGGAGATGATGATCTTTGGGTCGAACGAGTGGCGGTGGCGGCGCTGCTGCGGGGTCCAGCGGCCGAGGCGGCGCTGGCGCGGACCAAAATGGCCGTCGCGGCTGGCGTCGTGGTCGACCCCTATTTGGTGGATGTGGACGAAGCGGGCGGGGGTCCGCTGCGGCCCCGCGAGCAAATCCGGGCCCGAGGCCCGAGTGTACGTCCAGACCTGGGGGTTCAGGCGGGGTCCGATCCCCTTTATACCGGCGGTCCATGATACCGGCGAGCCATAACAATGACACAGTGCCGGTATCGGGCTGCGACCGCAACCCCGCGTGCTCGTGCGCGCGGAACCAAAGTGCGGACGCGCCCGCCCGGCGTCTAAGGACGGCCTTGATGTGTCATATCAAGATCAAGGCCCGATGGTATGGGTATCACCAATCGTCTGAATAGCCCCAAGTGTCGAGCGCCTTTTTCTCCAACTGTCCGGCCTTGGTCCGGAGGATTGCTTCATGACTGACCCGTCATCCACCGCCGTGCCCACCGCCCCTGCCCTCGCCGCTGGCATCTATCATTACGATGAGACCGACCGCCGCTTTCTGGCTGAAAGAGTCGAGCAGTTCTCGCGCCAAGTGGCGCGCCGGTTGGCCGGGGAACTGACCGAAGACGAATTCAAGCCGATTCGGCTCATGAATGGCCTTTATCTTCAGCTCCACGCTTATATGCTGCGGGTTGCCATTCCTTATGGCGTGCTCAGTTCCAACCAGTTGCGCGGCCTCGCCGCCATCGGTCGGCGTTACGACCGTGGCTATGGTCACTTCACCACTCGCCAGAATCTGCAATTCAACTGGATCAAACTGGTTGATATGCCCCAAATTCTCGCCGATCTGGCCGCCGTCGACATGCACGGCATCCAGACCAGTGGCAACTGCATCCGCAACGTCACCACCGACCAATTCGTCGGAGCGGCGGCTGACGAGGTCGTCGACCCCAGAGTCTACGCCGAAATCCTTCGGCAGTGGTCAACCTTGCACCCGGAATTCAGTTTTCTGCCCCGCAAATTCAAGATCGCCATCATCGGCGGCGAACATGATCGGGCTGCCATCGCCATTCACGACATCGGCATCCGCGCCAAGCGCGGGCTGGATGGAGCGGTGGGCTTTGAGATTTTTGTCGGCGGCGGCCTGGGTCGGTCGCCCTTTCTGGGGCGGCGGCTGGCCGATTGGGTGGCCGAATCCGACCTGTTAGCCTATCTCGAAGCGATTTTGCGCGTCTACAATCAATACGGTCGGCGAGATAACATCTACAAGGCACGAATCAAGATTCTGGTCCATGAAATCGGAATCGACCGCTTGCGCGAGCAGGTTGTCGCCGAATTCGAGCGGATTCGAGGGCCCAAGTATCGGCTGGATCCGGCGATTGTCGACGCCATCCACAAGCATTTTGCCCAACCGCCTTTTGCGGAGTTGCCAGCAGACTCGGTGGTGCTGGAACAGGCCAAGAGCGAAAACCCCGCTTTTGCCCGCTGGACCCGATCGAACCTGACACCTCACCAACGGCCCGGTTACGCTGCGGTCACGGTGTCGCTGAAGCCAACCGGCGGCATCCCCGGCGACGCCACGTCGGACCAGATGGACGCGGTGGCCGCTCTGGCGGATCGCTACAGCTTTGGCGAGATTCGGGTCAGCCACGAGCAGAATCTGGTGCTGGCCCATGTCCGACAGGATGACCTGCCGGCGTTGTGGCAGGATCTGGGACGGCACGGCCTGGAGACCGCCAATGCCGGCTTGGTTGGCGATATCATCGCCTGTCCGGGTCTGGACTATTGCGCCCTCGCCAACGCCCGCTCGATTCCCTTGGCCCAGGAGATTTCCCGGCGGTTCGCCGACCTGGACCTTCAGCATCGGATCGGCGAGCTGAAAATCAAAATGAGCGGCTGCATTAATGCTTGCGGTCACCATCATGTCGGACATATCGGAATTCTGGGAGTCGACAAGCACGGCGTCGAAACCTATCAGATTACGATCGGCGGCAACGCCACCGAAGCCGCCACGCTCGGACAGGTGGTCGGCCCGGCGGTCGGAGCTGAACGGGTTCCAGGCGTTGTCGAGTCGTTGATTGCGCTGTATCTGGAGCGGCGCACTGAGGGTGAGCGTTTTATCGATACTGTCGCCCGGATCGGTGTGGCTCCGTTCAAGGAGAAGGTTTATGGCGCTACTGCTTAAAGACGGCCAACCGACCGAAGATTCCTGGGTCAATCTCGACGACACCGTGGAAACGATTCCCGAAGGATCGGTGATCGTCAGTTTGGACCGATGGCGCCGGGATCGTGCGGCACTGGTGGCGCGGGGGGGGAGGCTTGGCGTCCGCTTGGGTAGCCACCACCGAACCGGAGAGATTGCCGCCGATCTGGACCAGTTCGCCCTGGTGGCTCTGGAGTTCCCCAAATTCCGGGATGGCCGCGCCTTTTCAACCGCTCGGGAATTGCGCGAACGCCATAGCTATACTGGCGAAATCCGGGCGATTGGCCATCTTTTGCCCGATCAGTACCAGTTCCTCCTCCGCACCGGCTTCTCCACGGTGGCAGTGCCCGATGATGCCAACCTCGCAAGCTGGCAACACGCCTTGACCGAAATCGACATCGCCTATCAGGCCGACGTGACCGAAGGAACGCCCTTATCACTGCTGCGGCGGAAGATTGAACTGGCTGCGAACGTCGGATAAATTTTCGCAAAACAGAGGGGGTGTCACCGTGTCTTCGATTCGCAACGGGTTCGTGGAAACCGTCGGCAATACGCCGCTGATCCGCTTGGCTGGGCCGTCGGCTCTGACCGGCTGCGAGATTCTGGGCAAAGCCGAGTTTCTGAATCCGGGCGGATCGGTCAAGGACCGGGCGGCCCTGGCCATCATCCAAGACGCCGAGCAGCGGGGTTTGCTGCGTCCGGGCGGCGTTATTGTCGAAGGAACCGCCGGGAATACCGGCATCGGACTGGCGCTAGTGGGCAATGCGCGCGGCTATAGAACCGTGATCGTCATGCCCGACACCCAAAGCCAGGAAAAGAAAGACATGCTGCGGCTGGTCGGTGCCGAGCTGATCTTGGTGCCGGCAGTGCCCTACAGCAATCCCGATAATTATGTCCGCTATTCCGGCCGTCTGGCCGAAGATCTAGCCCGCACCGAACCCAACGGCGCCATTTGGGCCAATCAGTTCGACAACACCGCCAATCGCGACGGCCACACCCGCACCACTGGGCCGGAGATTTGGGAACAAACCGACGGTCGAGTCGATGGCTTTACCTGCGCAGTCGGGACTGGCGGGACTTTGGCCGGTGTCGGCATCGCCCTCAAGCAACGCAATCCTAATGTTAAAATTGTCCTCTCGGATCCGCCGGGGGCGGCGCTCTATCACTACTACACCCACGGCACATTAAAGGCCGAAGGCAGCTCAATCACCGAAGGGATCGGTCAAGGGCGAATCACCGCCAATCTGGAAGGCGCCCCCATCGATTGGGCGCAACAGGTTTCGGACCTGGAAACCGTGACCGAGCTGTTTCGCTTGCTCAAGGAAGAGGGCTTGGTGCTGGGAACCTCTTCGGGGGTCAATGTGGTGGGCGCTATCAAGCTGGCTCAAAAATTGGGACCGGGACACACCGTTGTCACCATCCTGTGCGATTCCGGAACCCGTTATCAGTCTAAGCTGTTTAATCCGACCTTTTTGCGGAAAAACGGACTGCCGGTTCCAGCTTGGCTGTGAAGGCGAACCACAAAAGGCTCACAGGACCGGCACGCAGGCCCTTCCGAATGTGTGGGCAGAGCCCACGAAAAGCCCTATCCTGGCGCCTATGGGGCAGGGCCCTCTGGGGCCCCTTGAGCCCTTTCTATCCTGTAAGGAGCCTCGGCCATGAAACCGGCGAGCCGTAACAATGACACAGTGCCGGTATCGAGCCAAGAGCGCGGACGCGCCCACCCAGCGTCTGAGGGCAGCTTTAGGGCGTCAAGAGTCAAGCTCGATGGCCTGATCCGACAGCTTTTGGGGGCGCTTTTGGGTCTTCTGCTGACCACCCCAGCTTGGGCCGCCCCTTTTGATCACCAGCATGCTGCCTGGAGTGCGCTTTTGAAAGCGCATGTGGTGGTGGCTGCCGATGGGACGTCGTCGCGAGTCGACTACGCCGGCTTCAAAACCGACCAAGTCGCCCTGTCGGCCTATCTGGCCACACTTTCCGCCGTCAGTGACGATGAGTATACCCATTGGACCGCTCCTCAACGCTTGGCTTTCCTGATCAACGCCTACAACGCATTCACGGTCTCGTTGATTCTAACCCGATATCCCGATGTGACGTCGATCAAGGATTTAGGGTCACTGTTCAGCTCTCCCTGGCGCAAAAGCTTCTTTACCTTGCGCGGAGAACAGCACAGCCTGGATGACATTGAACACAAAATGATCCGGGCCCCTGGCGCCTTTCATGAGCCCCGGATCCATTTTTCAGTGGTTTGTGCTTCCATCGGCTGCCCGATGCTGCGCGATGAGGCTTATGTGGCAGATCGCTTGGAGGCTCAACTGGAAGACGGCCTCCGTCGCTTCCTGTCCGATCGCTCACGCAACCGCTTTAACCCGGCCACCGGACGCTTGGAAGTCTCCCATCTGTTCGACTGGTACCAAGGCGATTTTACCAACGGCCCACACGGCTTGACATCGGTGGCGGCCGCCTTGGCCAAATACGCCGACCGGCTCACCGACGATCCCGTTGCCCGCACCGCCATTCAGGCCGGCACCGTGCCGATTGCATTTCTCGACTATGATTGGCGTTTGAATGATACCGGCGGGCCCTAACCATGACACAGGGCCGGTCCTCGGGCCGCGACTGCGGCGGCCCCCCGGCGTCTGAGGACAGTCTTGATGAGTCACCCGTCAAGGCTCGCTGGTATGACATCCCTGCGCGGTGATCGCGTCTGACAGCCCCAGCCCCGAGGCCCTGATGACGATAAAGCGATATCTGCCGGTTGGTTTTCTGGTGGTTCTGGTCGCGGCGGTCTTTTACCTCCATCTCGACCAGTATCTGAGCTTGGAAACCCTGCGTGCCCATCGCGAGACCCTGCGTGATGGGGTCGCGGCCTACGGTGTGTTGGGCGGGCTGGGCTTTGTGGCGCTTTACGCCGTCGTGGTCGCGCTGTCGTTACCGGGAGGCGCCGTGATGACCATCAGCGGCGGGTTTCTGTTCGGTTCCTGGTTGGGCGGTGGATTGAGTATGATTGGTGCCACCATCGGCGCGACTCTGCTGTTCATCGCCGCGCGGTCCGCCGTTGGCGACGGTCTGCGCCGTCGGGGCGGGCCATTTTTGGACCGGATGGCCGCCGGTTTTCAACGCAATGCCTTCAACTACCTGCTGTTTTTGCGCCTCGTGCCAGCCTTTCCCTTTTGGGCGGTCAATTTGGTGCCAGGATTGCTGAATGTCGGTTTGACTCCCTTCGTGGTGGCCACAGCCATCGGCATCATTCCCGGCTCTTTGGCTTATGCCGCGCTTGGTGCTGGCTTGGGCACGGTCTTTGACAACGGAGGGACAATCACTCTTGCAGGCGTTTTCAGCCCAACCTTGCTGGCAGCCCTGACCGGGCTCGGTTTGCTGGCGCTGCTGCCGGTGGTGATAAGTCATTTTCGGCGAACATAATGCAGGGACCGAGCCCACGAAAGACCGTCCTCGGTGAGTGAATTCGCGGGGTCTGTCTTGGCGCTGGCTGCCATGATGTTGATCGATCCGGGCGTGCCGATCGATCAGCTCTGGGAGCGTCACGATTATGTTGGCCATTCGCAGTTTACCAACACCGTCCTTGATGGCGTTCCGGTGATCAAGGCCACGCCAGATGGGGCGTCGGGCCTTTATACTGGCGTCGACGTCGATGTCCTGGCCTGTCCAACGGTGCGCTGGCGCTGGCGATCCGACCGCCTGCAACCATCGGCGGATCTGCGTGCCACCGAAACCGAGGATTTTTCAGGGGTGGTGTTCTTTGTCTTCGGCGAGCCCACCCTACTTCATCCTCATGTCCCAACTCTGGCTTACGCCTGGACCGCAACCCCGGTTCCGGTCGGCAGCCTGATCCGCAATCCTCGCCACCCCGAAACCCTGGTCACGATCAAGGTGGAGGGCCCCACCACCATCGGCGTCTGGCGCGAAGAGACCCGCGACTTGCGCGCCGACTATCAGGCCGCTTTCGGTCAGCCTCCCAAAACTCACCTACGCCATATCGCCCTTTTCAGTGATAATGATCAAACTCAGGAACCTTCAATCACCTATTACGGCGCGATCACCCTACCGGATTGCGGGATGAGAGACCCATGACGATCATCAACCATCCTCCATTTGGGAAATTCGAACACCCGACCTTGACCGCCAATGGTGAGGTCCGGGCGAAGGTGCCGCTGCGTCGATTGGAAACCGTGTGGATCAACACCGGAACTCTATGCAATATAACATGCGATAACTGTTATATTCAGTCCGGTCCCCATAATGACCGGCTGGTTCACCTGACGCGCGCCGAAGTGCGGACCTTTTTGGAACAGGCCGCCGAGTGCGGAACCCAGGAAATCGGCTTGACGGGCGGCGAGCCCTTCATGAACCCCGAGTGTCTGGGCATGATTGAAGATGCCTTGGAGGCAGGGTTTCGGGTACTGGTCCTGACCAACGCCATGCGTCCGATGCAGCGGTTTGGGGCGGCCCTGACGGCCTTAAACCGGCGTTATCCGGGGCGCCTGACGCTGCGGGTCTCCCTGGACCATTATCAGGCCGAAGAGCACGAGCGGTTTCGCGGTCAACGGACGTGGCAGCCGGCCCTCGACGGCCTGATTTGGCTGGTTCGCGAGGGCTTTACGGTTGCGGTGGCCGCCCGGATGGTTTGGGGTTTGAGCGAGTCCGTGATGCGCATTTGCTTTCGAGAGCTGTTTGCCATCCATGACATTGCCATCGACGCTCAGGATCCAGCGCAACTGGTGCTGTTCCCCGAAATGACCAACGATCGGGAGGTTCCCGAAATCACCGAAAAATGCTGGGATCTTCTGGGAAAAAGCCCGGATTCGGTGATGTGCGCCTCGTCGCGGATGGTGGTCAAGCGCAAGGGAGCCCAATATCCGGTCGTCGTGGCTTGCACCCTGATTCCCTATGACCCGGCGTTTGAGTTGGGCGACAGCCTAGCAACCGCCTCCCAGCCCGTCGCCTTAAAGCATCATCATTGCACCAACTTCTGTGTGCTGGGCGGAGCCTGCTGCAATCCTCACGGGAGCAAAACCCCATGAAACCAACGCGCCAGGCCGATCTCTGTATTCTGGGCGGGGGATCGGCGGGGTTGTCGGTGGCCGCTGGGGCTGCTCAAATGGGCGCGCGCACGGTTCTGATCGAAGCCCACCGCATGGGCGGCGACTGTCTCAATACAGGGTGCGTGCCCTCGAAATCCCTGCTGGCCGCTGCCAAGGCAGCGGCTCGGATTCGGGATGGCCAGAGGTTTGGCGTCACCAGCGAGCCACCGCACATCGACTTCGCAGCGATCAACCGCCATGTCCATGGGGTGATTGCCGCCATCGCGCCCCATGATTCCGTCGAGCGTTTCACCAAATTGGGCTGTCAAGTGATCCAGGCCCCAGGACGGTTCGTGGATGAGCGCACCGTCGAAGCCGGCGGGCAGCGAATCCAGGCTCGGCGGTTCGTCATTGCAACGGGAGGTCGGGCCGCGATTCCACCGATTCCCGGTCTGGACACCGTGCCCTATTTCACCAACGAAACGCTCTTTGAGATCACGACGTTACCCGAGTCCCTGGTGGTGATCGGAGCCGGCCCCATTGGCTGTGAAATGGCGTTAGCCCACCGCCGGTTCGGGTCTCGGGTGACGGTCCTTGACCAAGGGCCGCTGTTGCCCAAGGACGATCCAGAAGCCGCCGATGTCGTCCGCCAGGCTTTGATCCGCGACGGCGTGACCTTGGCCGAAACGGTCACCCTGTTACGCATCGAAAAGACGCCCCAAGGGCTCGCCGTGGTGCTGAACGATGGTGGTCACGAAAAACGGATCGAAGGATCACATCTGTTGGTGGCCACGGGACGGCAGCCCGTTGTCGAGGCGTTGGGACTGGAACAGGCCGGCATCCGTTACACCCCCAAGGGCATTACGGTTGACGATCGCTTGCGGACCAGCAATCGCCGGGTTTTTGCCGCAGGAGATGTGATCGGTGGCCCGCAATTTACCCATTTGGCCGGATATCACGCCGGCATCGTGTTGCGTAACGCTCTATTTCGGCTGCCCGCCAAGGTCAATCTACGGGCTTTGCCTTGGGTGACCTACACCGAACCCGAATTGGCCCAAGTCGGACTGACCGAAACCGCCGCCCGTGCCCAACAGGGCGATAATCTCCGGGTCTTGCGTGCCGATTTTGCCGATAATGACCGCGCCATCGCCGAAGGCACCCCTTCTGGCTTTGTCAAAGCTCTGGTGACGACGCGAGGTGAGATTCTGGGATGCACCATCGTCGGCCCTCAGGCGGGTGAGTTGATCCAGGCTTGGGCTTTGGCCATGTCTGCACGCCTTAAGGTCAGTGCGTTGGCCGGGATGATCGCCCCTTATCCGACTTTGGGTGAAATCAACAAGCGGGTCGCAGGCGGGTTCTTTACGCCGACTCTCTTCGGCCCGAGAACCCGTGCTCTGGTCCAGTTTTTAGGCTGGTTCGGCTGAGATCGGTACATATCCGGGGTTACACCCTCGAGCCTTGATGGTGACTCATCAAGGCTGCCCTCAGACGCCGGGCGGGCGCATCCGCGCCCTTGGCTTCGCGCGCATGGGCGCACGGGGTCGCGCCCAATGCCGGCGATGCGTCCCCATTAAAGCGCGCCGGTCTCTGGTCTCTCTCCGCTACAACGCCAAAGGCGACACGGCTTCAGCGCATGTGAAGCCGTGCCCCATGGGTGGCCAGCCGATCCGGCCTACGCGGCGTGACTGGCCTCAGTCTGGGTGAGCAAGGCGTAAAGAGCATCGGCACTGGTGGAGCCGCGCAACTTCTCGCAGACCGCATGATCCCGGAGTAACCGAGACACTCGGGCCAAAGCCTTGAGGTGGTCGGCCCCGGCTTGCTCTGGAGCCAGTAGCAGAAACATCAAATCCACCGGCTGTTCGTCGATGGCGTCGAAGTCAATTGGCCGCTCTAGTCGGGCGAACAGGCCGTAGACGCGATCAAGGTTCGCCAGTTTCCCGTGGGGAATGGCGATGCCTTGACCGACGCCGGTCGTCCCGAGTCGCTCCCGCTCGAGCAGCACGTCGAAGATCATTCGCTCGTGCTGCCCAGTGAGTTCCGACGCCTTGCGAGCCAACTCCTGTAGGGCCTGCTTTTTGTTGCTGGCCCGAAGGTTCGCGATGATGCTGGCAGGCGTGATCAATTCAATCATGATGGGCTGACATAGTTGACCGGTCCCGGAGCATGGGCTCAGGCGCTTGGCGCGGTGCTGCCCTGGGGATCCACCCAGCCGACATGGCCGTCAGTCCGACGATAAACCATGTTGAGGCCGCCGTGGCCACGATTACGGAATAGAATCGCCGGAAGTTCAGCCAACTCCATGCGCATCACGGCTTCACTGACGGTCAGCGTCGCGATGGGCGTGGTCATTTCGGCGATCACAACCGGCTGGTGACTTTCGACGACCTCTCCGTCATGGCCATCGGCGCCGTGGTCTTCGGCCTGAAGAATATACTTCTTCGCGGCAACGGGCTCGCTGGTGCTTTCGCTGGCGCTGTGATGATCCTTGAGCCGGCTTTTGTAGCGACGCAGGCGCTTGGCGATTTTATCGCACGCCGTGTCAAACGCGG
Organism: uncultured Rhodospirillales bacterium; assembly: GCA_903920145.1. GTDB lineage: Bacteria > Pseudomonadota > Alphaproteobacteria > Azospirillales > Azospirillaceae > BOG-933. The sequence continues at coordinate 11,164 of CAIXKV010000019.1, read as the reverse complement.
GGTAAGGCTCGTCGGCTTCGCCGATGGTCTGAACCAGGATGCCGCGTCCAACATGGACGGAAATATCAGCGCGGAAGAGGTGGGCTTCACGAGAGAAGACCACGTTCGCCTCGATCGGTCGACCGAAATACTTACCGACCACGCCGTTGAGAGTCTCGGCGACATGGCTGCGCAAGGCATCTCCGACGTCAAGCTGCTTGCCTTTAACGGATAGGTGCATGTGTGACTTTGTCCGAACTAAGCGATCCGCCGAGTATTGAAGAAACGACGCGGCACCGGGGGCGGACCTGAGAAATAGTAGCGCGCGCCGCCAATTGTCAAGAAACGCCCAGGCGATCCCAGGGCCATGGTTCCCGCCTTACTGTGCAGGTTCGTCTTGCACCGGCTGCCCGGTCCTCAACCAACCTGACCCGGCCCCGACAGCCTAACCCGGAGGCACCAACCCGCCTCCGGTTCGCCGAACCCGGTTGATCAAAAACGAAGAGACTTATCACGGCGCCGCTGCACAGAAGAGGGAATACGCATGGCTTCGCGATATTTGGCAACTGTTCGCCGGGCAATGTCAATCCCGTCTTCACGCAGGACATCGACAATCCGGTCGTCGGAAAGCACCGTATCGGCTGTTTCCTGATCAATCAAGGCTTTGATGCGGAAGCGCACCGCCTCGGCGGAATGGTCGGCTTGGCCATCGGCGCCGGAGATTGAGGAGGTGAAGAAATATTTTAGCTCGAACAGCCCGCGTGGCGTGACCATGAACTTGTTGCTGGTGACCCGACTGACCGTCGACTCGTGCATGCCGATGGCTTCGGCGATATCGCGCAGGATCAAGGGCTTGAGGAACTGGACGCCGTGGAGGAAAAAAGCATCCTGTTGACGAACCAGTTCGGTTGCGACCTTGAGGATGGTGGTCGCACGCTGGTGCAGCGACTTCACCAACCAGTTCGCCGAGTTCATGCGTTCGGTCAGATATTCTCGTTCGGCCTTCTGACGGACCTCGCGACTGATTCGGGTAAAGTACCTTTGGTTAACCAGCACACGGGGCAGCGTGTCTGGATTGAGTTCGATGAACCAGCCGCCGCCCGGTTGGGCCCGCATCAGAATGTCCGGGGTGACGGGTTGGGCCGGGGCATGGTCAAACGCCAGGGCGGGCTTGGGATTGAGGGTTTTGATCTCGGCCAGCATGTCCGAGATATCTTCGGCGTCCACGCCGCACACCTTGATCAGAGCTGGCAAATTGCGGGCCGCCAACAGATCCAGATGGTCAAGCAGAGCCTGCATCGCCGGATCGAGTCGGTCCCGTTCGCGGAGCTGAAGCGCCAAACATTCCTTGAGAGAGCGGGCGAAGATGCCGGTCGGATCAAAACGCTGGAGCGTCTGAAGAACCCGTTCGACTCGCGCCGGCTCGCAGCCGAATTGCTCGGCCAGCTCCTTCAAGTCGGCGGTCAGGTAGCCGGCATCGTCCAGCAAGTCAATCAGCGCCGCGCCGATCAGGCGGTCGGCGGGGTCGAAGAGGTCGATATTCAGTTGGCTGTGAAGATGATCCCGCAGGCTCATATCGCTGGATAAGGTTTGTTCCAGGTTGGCTTCGCTGTCCTCAAAGCCGGTGCCGCCGGAGCCATTCGACCATTGTCCGAGCGTTTCGCCGTCGCCCAGGGCATTTTCGGCGGGGCTGCTGGGATCCCAGACATTCTCAAAATCGGTATCCAGGGGACTGTCGCCGGCTCCGGGCAAGGTGTCCGCTGAGGTCAGCTCTACGGTATCCCGTGGCGGCGGATCAAAGTCGACAGGACGGCTTCGCTCGCCGTCATCACCGGCGGGACGATCAAAACCATCGCTCTCGCCCTCATTCTCGCCGCTGCCGCCGGGGCCGTCCATGCGATCTAAAAGCGGATTTTGCTCAATCTCGCGATCGATGTACTCGACTAATTCCAGATTCGACAGTTGCAACAGCTTGATCGCCTGCTGCAACTGCGGCGTCATCACAAGAGTCTGGGACTGTCTTAAGTCAAGTCGTTGCGAAAGCGTCATAGCGTGTGTTGTGCCTATGGGAGGCGTCTATAGGCTGAACCGCTCACCCAGATAGACTCTCCGGACATCTTCATGCACCACAATATCGGCGGGCGCCCCAGCCATTAATACCACACCTTCATGCATGATGTATGCCCGGTCGACGATGTCGAGGGTTTCTCGGACGTTATGATCAGTGATAAGAACACCGATGCCGCGATCCCGAAGATGGCTGATCAATTCGCGAATTTCATTGACGGCGATGGGATCAATGCCGGCCAAAGGTTCATCCAGAAGGATGAAGTGAGGCTGAGTGGCCAGGGCGCGGGAAATTTCAACCCGGCGGCGTTCACCACCGGACAGGGCCAGAGCAGGCGCCCGGCGCAAGTGCGTGATGGAAAATTCAGCGAGGAGTTCGTCAAGCATGGCCTCGCGAACATCCCGATTCTTCTCCACCACTTCGAGAACCGATCGAATATTATTTTCCACGGACAGGCCGCGAAAAATCGAAGCTTCCTGGGGCAGATAGCCGATTCCCAGCCGGGCCCGCCGATACATGGGCAAGGCTGTGATGTCTTGGCCATCCAGGACGATGGTTCCGTAATCTGCCGAGATTAGGCCCGTGATCATGTAAAAACAGGTTGTCTTGCCGGCTCCGTTCGGACCCAACAGACCCACCGCCTCGCCCCGCTGGACCGAGACGCTGACGCCCCGGACAACAGGGCGTTGTTTAAAACTTTTGCCTAGGTTGTGAGCAACCAGGCCCGTGGTCATGTGCAGCGGCACGGATCCATCGACCCCAGCCGGCACACCGGCATCGGGGGCGCCATCCAGGTTGGGCGCGCTGGGGGTAGGGCGTTTGGCCATGCTCTCTTGCGAACTCCCCTGGCAGGGTGGTGAGGCTTAATAGGGCGTCGAAGGGGTGACGGGGCTGGCCGCCGGATGAGGGGCTGGCGCCGGGGGCGTCGAACGAACGACCGTCGCAGACGAAGCCGCTGCCGGAGTGGCCAAGGCCGAAGGACTCGGAGTCACAGACGCCGAAGTCGTCGAAGCCGAAGCAGGGGCCGGAGCGGGAGCCGTCGAACCCGAGCTGTTCTTGGGTGGTTTGCCGGCTTTGGGGTCCGTGCCCGGTTTCTGGGACTGGTCGGCCTGCTGGGGCGTTAACAGCCCCTCAACCCGGCGCCCACCACTGAGAACACGATTAACGTGAGTCTTCATATTCATTTCGGCAGCATCACCATTCACCTGATCATCACCACGCGTAATCTTGACATCTCCGACCAGCACGGCAACGTCTGTGCTGATCGAATACATGACACGGTCGCATAAGGCCACATCGGTTGGCGTGGTGATCAGGACATTGCCAATGCCGTCGAGTCGCTCCATCACCAGATTGCCGTTGGCGTCGTTTTTGAACTGCGCCACCATGGTATCGGCGCGCATCCGGCTTTGATTCCGAACGGCGATCGCGTCTCCCCGCGCCACGGCAAGCTTGGTATTATCGTAATACTCCAGGCTATCGCGGGCCGTCACCACGTCGCTCTGTGTGACCAGCTTCAAGCCGGCCCCGGTCATCACGCCGAACTGCTTGTCGTTATCATAGGTACCGTGCTCGCCGAAAATCTGCTGAGAGGGCGAGACCACATGAACATTCCCCTCGGCGGTCATACGATAAACATCGGTCCCCTTGTCCTTGCTCTCGCGGTAATAGGCAGTCAGGACATCACCATAAACCGTAGTTGTTCCGCGAACCGCGCTGGCATTGCCGCGCGCCACATACGCCTTCTCATCCTGGTGCCACTCAATGGCGTTATCGGCCTGAACGTCCACGGGCAACTTGCCGGTTCCAGCGCCGCCGGGGAGAGTCGGCCCGCTGCTGGTTCCGGCGGCGGCTCCGGTTGTCGGCGCGGCGGCGCCGTTTTTGGGGGGCTTGGCCGGTTTGGCCGGCGTGACGGCAGGGGCGGGGGCGGCGATGGCGGCTGGTGAGGAGGGGGATTCGGCGCGGACGCTGGAGGCCGCGAGCAGCACCACCGTCACCGTCGCAGCGACAAGGGCGATGGTCGAGGGGGTGGGCCGGTGACGGAATGGGGAGGGCGCGGTCATCATCTCTCGGTTCCCTTGCCGGTGGTCTGGTTTTTGCCGGCCACGTGATCCTTGTCGGGGTGGTTTGAGGCCGAATGGTCCGAAGCAGAGTGGTCTGGAGCGGGGTGCCCCTTGGGAGGGGCAGAGTCGACAGAGGAGGCCGGGCCAGCCGGGGAAGGGGCAGACCTAGAGCCCGCGCCGTTCAGCATGGTCGCATTCCCCGAATGGGTGAAGGTGATGGTTTTGCCATGATCCACCGCAACAAAGCCATCGGCATGAATCTCGCCGGACGGCCCCTGCCCCACGATTTTATGATCACCCCAGGCGTTACCGGATTTGGTGTCGACCTCGGCTTGGTCGGTGACAAACTCAAAACCGTCATCGCGCAAGAAATGAACAGTGTCCAGCATCAGCAGCCGCCCATCATCCTGATTGTAACGGCCACGATCAGAGGTAATGGTCACCCAACTGCCGTTGGTTTGGGTCATTTCGGCTTCCGGTTCGACCAAATCCACCAGATTGGTTTGACCCGGCACTTCCAGGGCGCTTTTCGAGGTCATGGAAAAGGGGCGATCCTGGCGGTCATGGCTAAAATAACGGGCATTGACCATGGCCGTTTGGGATTTATCAATCTTGCCATTGACCCGTTGAGCATCGCGCAGATACGGCCAAGCCGCGATCAGAGCGACCATCACCAGTGAAAGCACCGGCAACCCCACCTTGAGGGCCACCACCAACCGGCTGTAACGGCGGCTGACCGTGCGGGAGCCCTCGAGTCCCCGGCCCCGGCGCATCCAATTGGGCATGACCGAATGGCGGCTTGGCTTGACGGTGGCAACCGGCTCCTGCACGGGGGATTCGGTCATAGGTCACGCCACTCCTGAACGTAGGCAGTCATGAATATGGATCACGCCCAACGGTCGGTCGCCTTCGGTAACGAACAGACTCGTGATCGAAAGTTCGTTCATCTGCCCGATGGCCTCGGCAACCAGGGCGTTAGGCCGGATGGTTTTGGGGCGGCAGGTCATGACGTCGCCAGCCTGAGTCGCCAAGAGGCCGGGATTCATATGCCGACGCAAATCGCCGTCGGTGATCACGCCCACCAACTGGTGCTGGTCGTCGACGATCCCGACACAACCCAATCTTTTGGCGGTGATGACCAGAATTACGCTGGCCATGGCGTCCCGGACATGAGCCAACGGCACGCCATCGCCGGCATGCATCACATCCGAGACCTTGAGCAGCGTTCGCCCCAACTGGCCACCAGGATGAAGATTGTAAAAGTCGGCGGCAGAAAAGCCGCGACTCTCGAACAGGGCAATGGCCAGCGCATCACCGAGTCCCAGCATCATGGTGGTGGAGGTGGTCGGCGCGAGGCCTAGCGGGCAGGCTTCAGGGGTGACGGGCAGCAACAGCGAAACGTCGGCCTGTTCGGCTAACGTCGAGCGGGGGTTCCGAGTGACCGCGATCAGCGGAATGCGGAAGCGCCGGGTATAAGCCACGATATCGCTGAGTTCGCTGGTTTCCCCGGAATTGGACAGGGCGATCACGCCGTCATGGCGCGCGATCATGCCAAGATCGCCGTGGCTAGCCTCGCCAGGATGGACATACAGGGCCGGTGTGCCGGTTGACGACAAAGTGGCGGCGATTTTTCGGGCAATATGGCCGCTTTTGCCCATTCCAGTCACCACCACCCGGCCCGTGACGGCCTTGAGGAGGGCAAGCGCCTGTTCGATGGCGCCGTCAAGAGTACTGGCCAACCGGGCCAACGCCTCCGCCTCCATACTCAGAACCCGAGCGGCGATGGCACGACCGGGATCTTCGCCGATCGGGCGGGACAGGGTGGGGGTGGGGGTGGGGGGCGCTTCGCTCAAGATAAACCGATGGTTTGATGCGTGGTCGCTATGCACGGCCTGTGGTCCCAACGCCTTGTTTCCGTTGTTGCCGTGGCTAAGGACAACATCACAACACCCGCGCGGTGACGTCATGTGCGTCCGTCGTCAGGGGGCCGCTACGCGCCGTCGCCCGGCACTATGCCTCTACCACCGATGGCGGTCAAACATCGGCTGGTTCTACGGCGTTAAACATCCTTGCAGATCAGACCGGCGAGCCATAACCACGACGCACCGCTCAGTGCGGGCGGCAAGGATGCACGAGTCCGGTGGAAATTTCAGTGGGACAGAATGTCGGGCTCGATCCAGCCGCCAAGGTCAAGGGCAGCTCGAGTCGGGAGGAAGTGAAAGCACGCCTCGGCCAACGCCACCCGCCCCTCGCGTTCCAGCATGGCCTGAAGCCGGGCGCGGAGAGCGTGGAGGTGTAGCACATCGGAGGCGGCGTATTTCAGTTGTTCGGGTGTCAGTTCGGCGGCGCCCCAGTCAGACATCTGCTGTTGTTTGGACAGGTCGACTCCCAACAGATCCCGGCACAAATCCTTGAGGCCGTGGCGATCGGTGAAAGTTCGGACCAGCCGCGACGCAATTTTGGTGCAATAAACCGGCCCCACCATCACGCCCATATAGGCGCTGATCGCCGCCAGATCGAAACGTGCAAAATGGAATATCTTAACGATGGCCGGGTCGGTCAATAAGCGCCGCAGATTAGGGGCGCGATACTCTCCGTCTCGGAACTGAACGATATGACAGGTGCCATCGCCAGCAGACAATTGGACCAGACACAGCCGGTCACGATGGGGATTCAGCCCCATCGTCTCGGTGTCAATGGCGACCGCGTCACCCCAGCTAAGGCCATCAGGTAAATCGCCGTCATGCAGATCGATCGGCATGGTCCGGTCTCCGCAAAATCAGCGACGAGCGATATTGTATCGTGAGGCCCGCCCCGACAACCCGGATCGCTAACCCCCGACCGGATCGTCGCCAAGAAGATGGTGCCCAGGAGAAGACTCGAACTTCCACGACATTTCTGCCACAGGTACCTGAAACCTGCGCGTCTACCAATTCCGCCACCTGGGCCGTGTGGGGTCTTGCGTGGGGCGAGTTCCTACGCCTCTGATCCGAACCTGTCAATAGGTTTCATGACAGAATTCGGAAATACCATCGAGCCTTGATGCGGCCCCATCAGCCCAGACGCCGGGCGGGCGCATCTCCGCCCTTGGCTTCGCGCGAACGATGCCACGGCGATGTGGCTAAACCACCGCGATGAGGCTAAGATGCCGGCCCGTGGCGCGGACGCCATTGGGAGCATCGCTAGGCTTGTGGGCTTGGGGGGGAACTGTAATGGGGAAGCAGAACCGGATCATCACCGTGTTCGGGGGCAGTGGCTTTGTCGGTCGGCATGTGGTGGCACGTTTGGCGCGGCTGGATGGGGTGTCGATCCGGGTTGCGTGTCGGCATCCTCGGGACGCGGCCTTTGTGACCACCATGGGAGAGATCGGTCGGGTCGTGCCAATGGCCGTGAACGTGCTGGACGATCAGTCGGTAGCGACGGTCCTGGCCGGTTCCGACGAGGTGGTCAACCTGATCGGCGTGCTCTACGAAAGCGGTCGTTGGACCTTTCCGGCGGTTCATGGCGAGGCTGCCGGGCGAATCGCCCGTCTTGCCAAGCAAGCCGGCGTTCGGCGATTGGTGCATCTGTCGGCCCTAGGCGCCGACCGTCATTCAGCTTCAGCCTACGCTCAAAGTAAAGCCATTGGCGAGCACAAGGTGTTGGAAGCCTTCCCCGAGGCCACGATTCTGCGGCCCAGCATCATTTTTGGCCCCGAGGATAGCTTCTTTAACCGATTCGGTTCCATGGCGCTGAAGTCGCCGTTCCTGCCCTTGATCGGCGGTGGCGTGACGCGGTTCCAGCCGGTTTATGTCGGTGACGTGGCCGCCGCGATCGTCGCGATTCTCGATGGCGCCGGGGCCACCGGCGAACCGCCGACCACGGGCCGGATCTACGAGCTGGGCGGCCCCAAAGTTTACAGCTTCCGGGAGCTGCTGGAGCTATTACTGGTTCAGATCAAGCGGTGCCGTCTGCTGCTGAACGTTTCATGGAGTGCCGCCAAATTTCAGGCGGCCTTCCTGGAAAAACTGCCCAACCCGATGTTGACTCGGGATCAGGTGGAACTGCTCAAGACCGACAATGTGGTCAGCGAAGGGGCCCTTGGCTTGGACGCCTTGGGAATCACACCAACGCCGCTCGAAGTCGTGTTGCCCGGTTATCTCGCCCGCTTCCAGTATGGCGGCGGATATGGACCCGTGCGGGTTGGACGGGCCGCCTAACTCACACCATTGGGCCTTGATGTTGACACATCAAGGCTGCCCTCAAACGCCGGGCGGGCGCATCCGCGCCCCCCTAAAGTCAGACGGCGGCTCCGCGTCCACGAGGACGCGAGGCCGCCGTCGCGGCCCGAGGACCGGCGATGTGTCATGGTTATGGGCCGCCGGGATCATACCCTCTTCATATGGGGATCAGGTGAGTCTCTTGACGGCAACCGGAGGCGAAACCTCCGGTTGCCGGGGGGATGCGGCAAGGGCCAAAGCCTTGACCTGAGTCCTGGCCTGAGCCTCCAGCCGCAGTCGGTGGCGTCGGCGACGATTTCGGGCGGCCAAGGCGATATTTCCCAAGAGGGTAAGAATCACCGCCGAGGTCAAACCCTCGATGGCGGTAAAGACCAAGGCCGGCTTGTCGGCCAGAGAAACGCACAGGCTGACGGCAACAGCGGTTGACCCCACCGCCACCACAAGGCCCATCAACATCTTCAGGGTATCGATCAGGCGGCGGACCAGCCAGGGTGCAAAAATCAGCAGCGTCGCCGTGACCACCAGCATCCCAAGAAGCAGCGGCGCGAAATAGGCTGCCACCAGCCAAGCAGCAAGGTCGGGCGCGACCAGGGGCAGGAAGTCGGACAGGGTTTTGCCGCGCTGCTCGAGATGACCACTCAAGACCATAAGGTGGCCAAGCCCCTCTTGAAGATGGTTGGCTCGTAAAGCCGCTTCGGCCTGGTCCAAGACCGCTCGATCTTCGGCGGTGAACCAGTCGGGAGGAGGCTGTTGGCTTGGGCCAACGAGTCGAGCGACGCCCTCGGCCAGCAGCCGGGCGCTAGGGCCGGCTTCCTTGACCGGCGCCCAAGCATTAAGCGCCGTCAGAGTATAGCCATCGGGTGGTTTTCCGGCCCAGAGCACCAGCATTCCGGCAGAAAGGGCCAGGGCCAGAGTGAGAACCGTTAGTTGTGCGGCGATCAGGCGGGCTCGAGTCATGCCGTGCGACCCCTTTTTGAGGGGCTTTGCCCCATGGGCGCAAGAATAGGACTTTTCGTAGGGCAAAGCCCTACGAAAGCCCAAAAACGGCGCTATGCTGCGGAGGCGACCAGCCGGTCAGTGGCGGCTTCCAGTCGCGTCTCCAATTCCCGCATAGCCTGATGGCGGTCAAGGCCAGGAGCAATAGCGGGGAGGAATTCGACAATAATGGTTCCAGGGCGCTTCCGAAACGAGCGCCGGGGCCAATACACCCCCGAATTCAGCGCCATCGGCACCATTGGCACCTTCAATTGCTCGTAAAGCATACCGACGCCAATTCGGTAAGGGTGGCGGGCGCCGGGAGCCGTTCGGGTGCCCTGGGGGAAAATCACAATAGGACGCCCACGTTCCGCCACACGCCGGGCCCCGTCCAGCAGCGAAGCCATGGCGCGCCCCCGTGCAGCCCGATCCACGGGAATCATCTCGGCCTTAACCGCAAACCACCCCCAAATGGGAATCTTGATCAGTTCACGCTTCAGAACCACTGCCGGATCCGATAGCAACAAATGCAGTTTGAGGGTTTCCCAGGCGGATTGGTGCTTGGCCGCGACCAAATAGGGTCCGGCGGGCAGATGTTCCCGTCCGCGCACTTCATAACGCAACCCCAATAGAGTTCGCTCCAGCCAAGCCACGGTCCCCAGATACCACAAAACCACCGCCATCATTTTCGGACGAGGCAGCAACGGCGCCCAGACCAAGGCTAGGCACAAAAACGCCGTCCAACCATAGAATGCGATATTGAAAATCAAAGAACGGACGATAATCATGACGACTCCGGGGCAGAACTGACGGGAAAAAGGACTGATCGAACCAAGGCTGCCAAGTATTTATCATATTCGACGATGATCAATCCAGTCGTATTCCGCCACATCCACCAGTCAGCGACCCGCACATTGGCCGGAGCGACCGGATGAGGGATAATGAGCGCTTCGGGCAGAACCTGGCGGAATTCCAATAGGCTGCGTCGAAGATGATAATTGGCTGTCACCAGACGCAACGAAGTGAAATGTTCGGCACGCATCCAAGCCGCCGTTTCGGCGGCGTTACCGACAGTGTTATCGGCGGCATAGCCAAGAACGATACAGCATCCCTTATCGGTATTTTTTTGTCGGGTTATCCGCAGTAAAGAGCGAATATCAACGCTATGATAGACTCCGGAAATAAATAACTTATCGGCGCGGCCCGCTGCCAGCAACTCCAGACCGACCACCAGCCGCTCACTGCCGCCGGTCAGAACAACGATCGCGTCGGTGTGGCGTTCCGCTTCAGGACTGCCGGCGGCGGGCGGATCGCGGGGAATGGTCTCGGCGAACCACACCAAGCCCGCGAACCAGATCACAGCCACGGCGCCCGCCGCTGCGGCCAACCCACGAAGCCACCGAAGGAAGCGACGGACGGTCATGATCGCGGCCTCGTATCGAGCCTTGATGTTATACCGGCGAGCCCTGATACTGACACATCGCCGGTATCGGGCCGCGACGGCGGCCCTGCGCGCCCATGCGCGCGAAGCCAAGGGCGCGGATGCGCCCGCCCGGCGTCTGAGGGCAGCCTTGATGAGTCACCATCAAGGCTCGATGGTATAAGGCTGGAAGGCTGGCGGATTTGGTGATCGACCGAAGCCGCTCTGTCCGTGTGGTGTCTTGTAAGTCAAGCCTGAGTCGACCGGGCCAGAGAGGGCCGAAAAACGGGGGATTCGGAAAAAGTCATGGAAGGTTCAAAAAAGGAGTGGACAGGTTTTTTTTGTGCGCCTATAACCCGGTCCACCGACGGGGTGCACCGGCGGGGCGGTTCTGAAGGGCGGTTAGCCGGGAGGGACGGTCTGGTTGGTGCAGTCTGAG
>CAIXKV010000018.1 GCA_903920145.1 uncultured Rhodospirillales bacterium | reverse complement strand
GCTTGGTTAAATCGCTGCCGTCGTCTTGCTAAAGATTGGGAAAACCTCAACCTCAGTTCTCTCGCCTTCCTTCGCTTCGCCTCTATCCGCCTCATGCTCAGAAAACTCTGCAATCCCTCATAAACTTTCGGGACGGACACTCAGGCTTTGCGATCTTCCTGGATCCACCGAAGGTCAGCGCCGGGGCAACAATTCAGGCCATGGCGGCGGCGGGGATTGCCGTGAAGGTGCTGACCGGCGACAACGAACTGGTGACGCGCCACGTCTTTGCCGAAATCGGCGTGCCGGTCACGGGCGTCCTGACTGGCGACGCCCTAACCCGTCTGTCCGACGAGGCGCTGATCGGACAGGTCTCGCGGATTAACCTGTTTTGTCGCGTCAACCCTCAGCAAAAGCATCGGATTCTGTTGGCGCTAAAACGGCTGGGCCATGTGGTTGGCTTTCTTGGCGACGGTATCAACGATGCTCCCGCGCTGCACGCCGCCGATGTCGGGATTTCGGTGGATGGCGCGGCCGACGTCGCACGGGCCGCCGCCGACCTGATCCTGCTAGACCACGATTTGGCGGTTGTGCGTGACGCCGTGATCCAGGGGCGCGGCACGGTCCAGAACGTCTCCAAATACGTCCTCATGGGTTCCAGCTCGAACTTCGGCAATATGTTCAGCATGGCTGGCGCTGCGCTGTTCCTGCCCTTCTTGCCGATGCTCCCGATCCAGATTCTGCTGAACAATCTGCTATACGATATCTCGGAAATCGCCATTCCGTTCGACCGGGTTGATCCCGAGGCCACGTCCCGCCCGGTGCGCTGGAACATTACGCTGATCGAGCGGTTCATGCTGATCTTCGGGCCGGTCAGCTCGATCTTCGACTTTCTGACCTTCTACGCCCTGCTGTACCTATTCGGTGCCGGCGAGGCGCTGTTTCAGACAGGTTGGTTCATCGAGTCCATCACGACCCAGGTTCTGGTGGTCTTCGCCATCCGCACCCGGCGGCCCTTTTTTCGCAGTCGGCCATGCGGCTTCTTGATCGCCATGGCGCTTGGGATCGTCGTTGTGGCCATTGTTCTTCCTTTTCTACCGATAGGGGGATGGTTAGGCTTCGTCGCACTGCCGCCGCTCTTCTTTGTCTATCTGGTTTTGGTGACGGCAGCCTATCTGGCTCTTGTCGAAGTCACCAAGAGGCTGTTCTACCGTGCTTTTTCTGGAAGCCACGACTGATGCCGGCGAGCCCTGACAATGACACATCGCCGGCCCTCGGGTTACGATTGCGGTCCCGCGCGCTCAAGTCACAGAGACGCCGGGCGGAACGACACCGCACGGGACAGACGGGGTGGTTACGGGCAGCGGTTCTGGGCGCCAATGATGGCCTTCTGTCCACAGCAAGTCTGGAGTTGGGTGTCGCGGCAGCGCATGGAACATCCGCTAGCATCATGATCGCTGGCCTCTCCGGCCTCGTCGCGGGCGCTATGTCGATGGCTGCGGGCGAGTATGTGTCGGTGCATTCCCAGGCCGACACCGAAGAGGCTGATCTTGACCTTGAGCGTGTCGAACTGAGCACCGACGACCAGGGCGAACATCGGGAATTGACCGCAATCTACGTCAGTCGGGGCCTTGATCCGTCGCTCGCCATGCAGGTCGCCGACCAACTGATGGCCCACGATGCCCTTGGTGCTCATGCGCGCGATGAACTGGGTATCTCCGAGACCCTGAAAGCCCGTCCGATCCAGGCGGCGTTCGCGTCGGCTGGAAGCTTCGCCGTGGGGGCGGCGCTGCCGCTGTCAGTTGCCATCTTTGCTCCCGAACCGAGGCTTGCCCTCATGGTATCGGCAAGCTCCCTGCTCTTTCTGATGCTCCTGGGGGCGACGGCGGCGTATGCCGGGGGTGCAAAGAGGATTGTCGGTGCCTTGCGTGTCGCGGTCTGGGGGGCATTGGCCATGGCCATGACCACGGTTGTTGGACTGCTGTTCGGAACCGTTGTTTGAGGGGCCATGATGGGGTAATTGGGTCGCGACGGCGGCCCCGCGTCCTCGTGGACGCGAAGCCAAGGGCGCGGATGCGCCCGCCCGGCGTCTGAGGGCAACTTTATAAAGTTCGATAGGATTACACATCACCTTTTCCGTAACGATGCAGGCTATCGGCCTCAAAATAGCTCGAACTCTGCGGTTTGACGAAAACAGCAATCACGTCTGGACTAAACTCACGCAGCCGACGTTCTAATTCGATCACTTTTAATTCAATATCTGGCGTTCTCAGCTCGTCGGAAAACTCCAGACTGAGAGCAACAACAATATGTCGTGGCGCAAGATGAACGGTAATGATGTCGTTGGCATGCGCGACACCTTCCATGTCCTTCGCGATATGCAGGATGGCTGCCACAATCAGCGGATTTGCAGCCTCGCCGATCAACAGGCCCTTGGTTTCGATAGCGAGTAGGGTTGCTGTTGTCGCGAGGACAAGGCCGATCATGATGGAGGCAACACCATCGAGAATCGGAAGATCGAGTCGAACTGACAGATATGTACCGATCAAAACCATCAAAAGGCCGATCAAAGCGGCGCTATCTTCGAAAAGCACCATGAATGAAGGGGGATCCTTGCTGCTGCGGACCGCAGCCAGAATATCGGACCAATTCATCTTGCCTTTGAAATTTCGAAGCGCAATCCACCATGTCATGCCATCGAAAATCGCCGACAGTCCGATCACAATATAGATAACCCCTTCATTGCGGATCGGCTCTGGATTCAGGATATGCGATATTCCTTCATAGAGGGTAACTCCCGATCCTAACGCAAAAACCAGTACAGCGACGACGAAGCTCCAAAAATAGATTTCGCGCCCATATCCCAAAGGGTGTTCGCGGTTTGGCGGTCTTTTCGCCCGATGTAGGCCATACAGAAGCAGGATCGAGTTTCCGCTATCGACGACCGAATGAACGGCTTCGCTCCACATGGCAGAACTATTGGTCCATACTGCGGCGCCTATCTTGGTGATGGCAACCAGTATATTTCCGCCGATTGCCGCATAGATGACATAGCTGGACGATGTTGGCGCTACCTTGCGTGGAATCACCTGATTTCACTCTCTAGCGAGCGACTGCGGCCCCGCGTCCTCGTGGACGCGAAGCCAAGGGCGCGGAGGCGCCCGCCCGGCATCTGAGGGCCGCTTTAATGTGTCAATATTATAAAGCTTGCCGGTATCAATTCGTCTTCTTTTCAGGCCAATTATCGACGATCATGCTCAATTTCAATCCAAGTCTTGAGAGTTCGTGCGTTATCTTGACGAGTGACTTCTTTCCAAAACTTCGAAGATATAACAACTCCCGGTCCGTTTTCTGAACGAGGTCGCCGATATGGAGAATTCCCGCCTCGCGTAACCGATTCCTGGCTCCAATCGAAATCGGAAGCCTATCAATACCAAGGTCCAGATATCGCAACGGATCGTCAGTCATACCCTCGAGCCTTGATGGTGACTCATCAAGGCTGCCCTCAGACGCCGGGCGGGCGCATCCGCGCCCTTGGCTTCGCGTCCACGAGGACGCGGGGCCGCCGTCGCGGCCCGATACCGGCG
>CAIXKV010000017.1 GCA_903920145.1 uncultured Rhodospirillales bacterium | reverse complement strand
GAGGGAAAAGCCGAGGGAAAGGCCGAGGGAAAGGCCGAGGGAAAGGCCGAGGGAAAGGCCGAGGGAAAGGCCGAGGGAAAAGCCGAGGGAAAAGCCGAGGGAAAGGTGGAATTGCTTCTTCGGCAATTGAAGCGACGCTTTGGTCCGTTGTCTGATGACGTCGAGGCGCAGATCCGCGCGGCGAGCAACGACATGCTGGATGAGTGGGGCGAGCGCATTTTAGATGCCCACAGCCTCGCAGATCTCTTCCCGCAGAATCTCATGCGCTAATATCGATGAGGCCTTGATGGGGCAAAATCAAGGCTTGATGGTATCATCTTGCTGTTGCGGCCCGTTCTGTTCTTGGTTTTCTGTCCACTCAGAATCCCGCAAGCACCATGCCCCCTGGAAAGGCGGCTCTGGTGCTTGTGGTTCTTGGTCGGCGGTGGCAGCGTTAGTGAGTCGGTGCCGCTGGACTTGCCGATGCTGCTGGAGAGACCGTCTTGATCGACGGTACGACGGTGCCGAGTCCGATCGCTCCGGTTAGGCCGCCCGTGCGCGGGTCAATGAAATAAAGCTGGTCGCTAGCGCCGGGCTGGCGAATCAGCAGCATCGCATAGCTGCCGATCTCTTTAATCTCTTCGATTCGGGCATCGTTGGGCAGGCCAAGCGCAACGATGCTGGGCGTGGTGGTCAGCGCCGAAAGGTCGGCCAACGCCCCTTGGATTCCGGCCTGGGAAGACGGTTTGGCGAAGGTGCCGGAACCGCTCATGCGTTGATAGGACACGTAGCCCACGAACAGAAAGCCCGCGATGATCAGCAGACCCATGACGATTAGGGAAAACTTTATTAACCTCACGTGAGCGATCCTATACGGTAACGGTGAAGGAACCAGAGATGATCAGCACCCCCGGAACAAGGGCGGTCGGGCAAGAGGGTGGCAACGTGCGGACCTGCGTGGTGCCAGCCGATGCCGCAGGCGACCGGCTCGACAAGGTGCTGACCGCAGCATTGGCCGACCTCTCGCGTTCGCGCTTGCGGACCCTGTTGGATCAGGGATGCGTGCGGAGCGCGGGCGTGACCATAACCGACCCATCGTGGCGGGTCAAACCCGGCCAAACTTTCGCCATCCTGATTCCTGACCCTGTTCCCGCCCGGCCAGAGCCCCAGGCGCTGCCGTTGGTGGTGGTCTATGAGGATGACGAAGTGTTGGTGGTCGACAAACCTCCGGGTCTGGTGGTCCATCCGGCGCCCGGTAATGTGGACCGGACGTTGGTGAACGCGCTGTTAGCCCATTGCGGCGACAGCCTGGCAGGGATCGGTGGCGTGTGCCGTCCTGGGATCGTTCACCGCCTGGATAAAGACACCAGCGGTTTGTTGGTGGTGGCTAAATCGGATCGCGCTCATGCTGGGTTATCGAGTCAGTTCGGTGATCGGACCATCAGCCGGACCTACGTGGCGGCGGTCTGGGGCTTGCCGTCCCCTCGGGAAGGCCAGATCAGCGGCAATATCGGTCGTAGTGCTTCGGATCGTAAGAAGATGGCGGTGGTGGCGGGAGGCGGCAAACCGGCTTTGACCCGGTATCGAGTGACTCGCGGTTTTGGTGCAGCGGCGGCTCTGGTCGAGTGCCGACTCGAGACCGGGCGGACTCACCAGATCCGGGTACATTTTGCCTCCATCGGCCACCCGTTGCTGGGAGATCCGCTGTATGGCCGAAGCCGCACGGCAGGGCGGAGCAAGCTGGTACCGGCTGTGGTGCAGGCATCCCTGTTCGGTTTTCCGCGTCAGGCGCTCCATGCCCGGCGGTTGGAGTTCCGCCATCCAACCTCCGGCGAAATGCTGGCCTTTGAGGCCGAGTTGCCCGATGACCTGAAGCAATTGATCACGTGTTTGGAGCAGATTTGATGATAGGCTTGCTCTGGGTGACGGTGTCGATCAAGATGGCAGATGAAATGAATGGTTAAGGTTTCGCCTGCGGATAGGCCATGATCTTAGAGCCGGGGCTCTGTGATACCGGCGAGCCCTGATACTGACACATCGCCGGTCCTCGGGCCGCGACGGCGGTCCCGCGTTCTCGTGGACGCGAAGCCCCAGTGTGTGGACTCTCGGGGGCGCGGATGCGCCCGCCCGGCGTCTGAGGGCAGCCTTGATGAGTCACCATCAAGGCCCGATGGTATGAGAGGGCGACTGGAGACCTGGGTCGTATAGCCTGAAGTGATGGGTTCGGGTTAAGTTGGGGATCGGAACGAAGCTTCGGTCGGAAGAGGGGGGTGATGATGGCGACAGTATCCAGCGTTCCGGTGATCAACTCGGAAAGCAATCTCGCGCGCTTCCTCCAAGAAATCCGGAAGTTTCCGATGTTGGAGCCGGACGAGGAGTTCATGTTGGCCAAGGCGTGGCGGGAGCACGGCGACACTGAAGCCGCCCATCGCCTGGTCACCAGCCATCTGCGATTGGTGGCCAAGATCGCCATGGGCTATCGAGGTTACGGCCTGCCGCTTTCGGAACTGATTTCCGAAGGCAATGTCGGGATGATGCAGGCGGTCAAGCGATTCGATCCTGACCGTGGCTTCCGCTTGGCGACCTACGCCATGTGGTGGATCCGGGCGGCAATTCAAGAATATATTTTGCACTCCTGGTCGTTGGTCAAAATCGGGACGACGGCGGCGCAAAAGAAGTTGTTCTTTAATCTACGCAAACTGAAAGGACAGATGCGGGCGATTGATGATGGTGATCTGCCGGCGGAGCATGTCACAACGATTGCAAAGCGGTTGGAAGTCCCGGAAATCGATGTGATCAACATGAACCGGCGTTTGTCGAGCCCGGATCATTCTTTGAACGCCCCGTTACGGATTGATGGTGACGGCGAGTGGCAGGATTGGCTGGTGGACGACACCGAAAGTCAGGAAATTTTACTGGGCGAGCGCGAGGAACTGGGGAAGCGCCGTGCCCTATTGCGCCATGCCCTGGATCATCTGAACGAACGCGAGCGTCACATTCTGGTTGAACGGCGGCTACGTGACGTTCCAACCACCCTGGAAGATTTGTCCCAGTTCTATGGCATCAGCCGCGAGCGGGTTCGCCAGATCGAGGTGCGGGCGTTCGAGAAGCTTCAAAAATCGATCAAAAATGCTGCTGTCGATGATCGCTCGATGGCGTGATCCCGCCGCGCCCGCAGCCTCGCGCGCCCATGCGCCCGCCCGATGTCTGGGGGCCGTCTTGATATGTTAACATCAAGACACGATGGTATCGGATGGCAGGGGCGGTGACGTTGGTTGCGACGGCCAGCCACGATGGCCCGGTCGGCGTGGGCGAGTTTGCCGGATTGATGGCCCGGCTGGGGGGATTCGAACCCCAACCGCAGTTAGCGGTGGCGGTATCCGGTGGCGCCGACAGCATGGCTTTGTGTTTGTTGTGTCATCGCTGGACCCAGGCGCGGGGAGGGACGGTTCTGGCCCTCACCGTCGATCATTGCTTGCGTCCCGAGTCGGGAGCTGAGGCCGCTGCTGTTGGCGCCCAATTGCAGGCGCGGGGGATCGCCCATGCCATTTTGACCTGGGAGGGCGACAAGCCAGCCACAGGGATTCAGGAGGCCGCTCGTGCCGCCCGCTATCGTCTATTGGTGGAGCATGCGGCCAAGGTCGGCTTTCTGCATGTGATGTTGGCCCACCATCGGGATGACCAAGCCGAAACGTTGCTGCTACGGCTGGCTCGTGTCAGTGGCGTCGATGGCCTTTCCTGCATGGCCGCCATTCGCGAAATGTCGGAGTTACGCCTACTGCGCCCGTTGCTCCCGCTACCCAAGGTCCGGCTGGTGGCTACGGCGAAGGTCTTTGGCCTGAATTGGCATGAAGACCCCTCGAATATCGCCGCGAAATTCGCCCGAGGGCGGCTGCGGGGGGCTGGGACGGCTTTGGAACGCGAGGGACTGACGACGGCGGGCTTAGGCGAAACCGCTCATCGAATGGGATTAGCCCGTGCCGCTCTCGATGAGGCCACCGCGACGCTGTTAGGGCATTGCCTAGTCCTGGATCCTGCCGGCTTTGCTTGGCTGGATCCCGCGCCGCTAAGGGCCGCACCCGAAGAGGTCGCGCGTCGGGCCTTGGCCCGCTGTTTGGCCGTGATCGGACGAGCCACCCCGCCGCCCCGCCGCGAACGTCTCGAGTCTCTGTTGGCTACCCTCAAAGACGGGCTTTCGAAAGGGCGAACGCTCGCGGGGTGTCAAATATCCTCTCACAGAGGGAGGGTGCTGGTGGTGCGTGAAGCTGCCGCCATGGCGGGTCCGGCAGAGCTTCCTCCCCGCCAACGTCTGCGCTGGGACCAGCGTTTTTTAGTGCGCGGCGCGTTCGATGGAGGCTCCCCGATCACCATCGGCGCCCTCGGCGCCCGGAGCCGGAGTGACGTTCGAGACCCCGTGTTCCATGCACGGGTTCGCACCGTGCCGGGGCTGGCCCGTCCGGTTCTGCCTGCGCTGTGGGATGCCCATGGTCTGTTGGCGGTCCCGAGCCTGGGGTGGAATCGTTCCGATCGCCCTATTGTGGCCGAAATCCTGTTTGCGCCGGTTCTGCCGTTGGCCGGTCCAACATTTGGTGTTGTTTAGGGCAACGCAGGACTTATCTAACTCCTGGAAACGGAGTATCGTTGGCATTGACGCTCGCGTGGGCTCCCAAACCACCGCCCCGCAGGGTTCGACGAAAGGCTGTCACCGTGAATAATTTTGGCAAAAACCTGGCGCTTTGGATCATCATCGGGCTACTTCTGGTGGCTCTGTTCAACCTGTTCCAGACATCTACGACTCGTGGTCCGCAAACTGCGATTCCATTCAGCGAGTTTCTCGCGGATGTTGATCATGGGCAGGTCTCGGATGTGCTGATCAAGGGCAATCAGGTCTCCGGCCATTTCACCGATGGCCGATCTTTCTCCTCTTTCACGCCGCCCGAAGCCAATTTGGTTGACCGGCTGACTCAAAAGGGCGTTCGGATCAGCGCACTGCCCGACGATAGCAACGTGCCGTCGCTGTTCGGGGTGCTGTTGAGTTGGTTCCCGATGTTGATGCTGATTGGGGTGTGGATTTTCTTCATGCGCCAAATGCAATCCGGGGGCGGCAAGGCCATGGGCTTCGGCAAGTCGCGGGCTCGCCTGCTGACCGAGAAGGTTGGCCGCGTGACCTTCGATGATGTCGCTGGCATCGACGAGGCCAAGCAGGAGTTGGAGGAAATCGTCGAATTCCTGAAAGATCCCCAGAAGTTCCAGAGATTGGGCGGGAAAATTCCCAAGGGTGTTTTGCTGATTGGTCCCCCCGGTACCGGCAAGACTTTGACCGCGCGGGCGGTGGCAGGCGAAGCCAATGTTCCGTTCTTCACCATCTCGGGTTCGGACTTTGTTGAAATGTTCGTCGGTGTCGGCGCCTCGCGGGTGCGCGATATGTTCGAACAGGGCAAGAAGAATGCTCCCTGCATCATCTTCATCGATGAAATCGACGCCGTGGGTCGTCATCGCGGCGCCGGATTGGGCGGCGGAAACGACGAGCGCGAGCAGACTTTGAACCAGTTGTTGGTGGAGATGGACGGCTTCGAAGCCAACGAAGGGGTGATCCTGATTGCCGCCACCAACCGGCCCGACGTGTTGGACCCGGCTTTGCTGCGGCCCGGTCGGTTCGATCGGCAGGTGGTGGTGCCCAATCCCGACATTCTGGGACGGGAAAAGATTCTCAAGGTCCATATGCGCAAGGTGCCGTTGGCGCCCGACGTGGATGCTCGGGTGATCGCGCGCGGCACTCCCGGCTTCTCGGGTGCGGATTTGGCCAATCTGGTCAATGAAGGCGCTTTGTTGGCAGCCCGCCTGAATAAGCGGGTGGTCGGTATGGCCGAGTTCGAGGCCGCCAAGGACAAGGTCATGATGGGGGCCGAACGTCGCTCGATGGTCATGACGGACGAGGAAAAGAAGCTGACCGCCTATCACGAGTCCGGCCATGCGGTGGTCGCGTTGCACTGCCCGGACAGTGACCCGATTCACAAAGCCACGATCATTCCACGGGGTCGGGCGTTGGGCATGGTTATGCGTTTGCCCGAAGGAGATCGGATTTCGCTCTCCAAAGCCAAACTGGAAGCCGATCTTGCGGTGGCCATGGGAGGTCGGATCGCCGAGGAGCTGATTTTTGGGCGCGGACGGGTTACGACCGGGGCTTCCTCTGATATCAAGATGTCCACTGAAATTGCCCGGCGCATGGTGACCGAGTGGGGAATGTCCGAAAAGCTCGGCCCGCTGTTGTATGGCGAGGCCCAGCAGGAGGTTTTCCTGGGGCATTCGGTGACTCAGCATAAGAATATGTCCGACGCCACTGCTCACACGGTTGACGAGGAGGTGCGTCGGATTGTCGATGATGCCTATAATCGGGCCTCCAGTTTGTTGAACGAGTATCTGGATCAGCTTCATACTCTGGCCAAGGGGTTGCTGGAGTACGAGACTCTCAGCGGTGATGAGATTCACGCCCTGTTGAGGGGGGAAACCATCGTTCGTGTCGAGCGCAACGATGGCCCGCCTCCCGCCAAGCCCAGTGCCGGTCGGCGGACGTCGGTGCCCACCACGGGTGCCAAGGATCCCGAGCCCCTCGGAACCTGAGTCCGTCTGCTCCGGTTGCTGATCACCCGTTCGTTTTATGACCCCTCTCCCGCTTCCCAGCGGGGGAGGGTGAGGCGTTTCTTCATGGCCCTTGGTCTGAATGGTTTTCGCCCCGACCTGAATGAGGCGACCCGGCTTTATCTTCGTCCCGTCGGGTTATTCCCAGCCAAACAGGTTCCCGGAGCCTTCGTGCTGGCTGGCGGGCGTTTTGCCTTTGCAATCGCTGAAGTGATTCTGCGCGACGGCCCGGTGGTTCGGCGTGCGGTGGCGCCGGTTTCTGACATTCTGGCTTGGGGGCGAACAGCGGGGGAGGCGGCTTCCGAACGGCTGGAGAGTCTGTTGGGGGCTCTCACCCGGACTCGTCCTCCACTGGCTGGCTTGTCTTTGGATCGGCCCCGGTTGATGGCGATTCTGAATGTCACGCCCGACAGCTTTTCCGATGGCGGTGCTTATTTCGACTACGATGCGGCTATGGCCCGAGGTGAGGCTCTGGTGGCTGCCGGCGCCGATTGCATCGATATCGGTGGCGAGTCGACGCGGCCCGGTTCGGCTGCCGTCTCTGCCGAAGAGGAATGCCGGCGGGTTTTGCCGGTGATCTCGGCTTTGGCGGCGCGAGGCGCCTGCCTGTCTATCGATACCCGCCAAGCGGCGGTGATGGATGCCGCCTTGACCGCCGGAGCCGCCTTGATCAACGACGTCACCGGATTAACCGGCGATCCTGACAGCGTATCCGTGGTGGCCAGCCGCACGGCGCCGGTGGTGCTGATGCATATCCAGGGCGAACCCGGAACCATGCAGGAGGCGCCGCATTATGAGGATGTCGCGCTGGACGTTTATGATTGGCTGGAGGCTCGAATAGCGGTCTGCCGGGCCGCCGGAATTCCCGAGGCGAAGATTGCCGTGGATCCAGGGATCGGCTTTGGTAAAACCACTGCTCATAATCTGGAGTGTCTCCAACAGTTAACGCTCTTTCACGGATTGGGCGCGGCGCTGTTGGTGGGGCTTTCACGCAAGCGATTCATTGCCGCCCTTAGCCAAAATGAACCGCCGATGGCCAGATTGCCGGGCACAGTGACGGCAACCCTCGATGCTTTGAACCAGGGGGCCCAGATCGTGCGGATCCATGATTTCGAAGCCTTCGCCCAGGCGCGTGCGGTTTGGGAGGGGCTGTATCCGGGAGAGGCGGTCAGCGCAAACGTCACGGGTTCAAGGGGCTGATACCATCGGGCCTTGATGGTGACTCATCAAGGCCCAATGGTATGAAAGAATTGTCGGGATGCCGGGCTTGGCGTATGGTCAGGCATGACCGATGCCGACACCATGATTGTCTTCGACCGAGGGCTGGTGCGTCGCAGGCGCGAGCGCGCCGCTGCGGCCTTCGCTGGTTATCGCTTTTTGTTCGACGAAGTGGCCGAGCGTCTAGCCGAACGGCTGGAGATGGTGCGCCGCGCCTTCCCCTGCGCCCTTGATCTGGGACGTCATGAGACCGGCGCGGGGCGATTGGCGCGGGCGACAAAGGGCGTCGAGGTTTTGGTGTCTTGCGATCTGGCGCCCCAGGCGGTGACGGCGGGCGGGATGGCTGTGGTGGCCGACGAAGAATATCTTCCCTTCGCCGACGCCAGTTTCGACTTGGTGGTCAGCACTCTGGGCTTACATTGGGTCAACGATCTGCCAGGGGCCTTGATCCAGATTCGTCGGGCCTTGCGCCCCGACGGCTTCTTTATTGCCGCTATGCTGGGGGGCGAGACTCTCGTCGAGCTGCGGCGCTGTTTGGTTGATGCCGAGTTGGCGGTCTCCGGCGGCGTTTCGCCCCGCGTTTCGCCCTTGGCCGGCCTTGCCGATGCTGGCCACCTGTTACGGCGCGCGGGCTTTGCTCTGCCGGTGGTCGATGCGGAAACCGTGACCGTGACTTATCCCGATGTTTTTCGGCTGTTTGCCGACCTGCGGGGCATGGGCGAGACCAACGCGACTTGGGCGCGCCCCCGGACGCCGACCAAGCGGGCAGTGTTCATGGAAGCGGCCCGCCGGTATGCCGACGTGTTTGCCGAACCGGATGGTCGGTTGCCGGTGACGTTCGAGATTATCCATCTTGCGGGTTGGGCGCCGGCTCCCAACCAACAACAGCCGTTACGGCCCGGCAGCGGTCAAACGCCTTTGGCCGAGATTCTGGCGGTTCCGTAAGCAGCCTTGATGTTGAGACATCAAGGCTCGACTGGTGCTCAGGCTCAAAGAAGGGCCGAGGCGTCTGCTTCCAGGCTGTCCAAGCAGGCTTCGATATTCTGATATGGCAAGGTTTCGAGGCGGCTGTCCGGTAACATCCACCATCGGGTTTTTAGCAACCGCTCGGCGATGGTTTCTGGAAAACGCATGCGGATGATCCGTGCGGGATTGCCAGCGGCGATGGCGTAAGGCGGAATGTCGTGGGTGACGACGCTTCCGGCTCCGATGCAGGCCCCGTGACCAATCGAGCGGCCCCGTAGGATCGTGGCATTGACGCCAATCCAAACGTCGCAGCCGATCGAGGTGAAGCCGGCGGCTTCGGCGGTGAGGGGGTCTTCTTCCACCGCTTCGGGCGGCATGCCGGGAAAGCGTCCGGTGGACAGATAATCCAGCCGGTGATTGGACGACCCAACATTGACCCCCAGCGAGATCGAGGTAAAACGCCCGATCAGAGCATGAGACGACATGAGGCCGCCGCCCAACCAATAGGTCCAGCGCCCAATATAGGTGGCGATCGGTAATGCGCTGCGGACATTGGCCCCTGGAAAAGAGACGTTCTTTTCCAGGTAACAATGTCGGTCGGTGTTGACGTGGCCCAAGTCAAGTGGCTGGCTGGTGTCGATCCAGTCGCAGCGTTCGGCGAAGAATCGAATCGCCGCCTCGACCTTGGCCACATCCACCACAGTTGTCCCCCCGCCTACTGGAGATTAGCTCCGGTAGCTGCCGTTGATGTCGATATAGCCGTGAGTGAGGTCGCAGGTCCAAACGGTGGCTTCGCCTCGACCCAGGCCTAGATCGACCCGGATGTCGATGTTTTGCCCCTTCATATGGGCAGTCACCGGGGTTTCGTCATAGCCTGGAACCACGCCGCCATTGGCCGTAACCTGGACACCGCCAATGAAAATTTGCAGCCGATCCCGGTCGGCACGTTCGCCGGCTTTGCCCACAGCCATCACGATTCGGCCCCAATTGGCGTCCTCTCCGGCGATGGCGGTTTTGACCAGGGGGGAGTTGGCGATGGCAAATGCGACCCGGCGGGCGGCCTTGTGGCCTTCGGCGCCCGTGACAGTGATGGTGACGAATTTGCTGGCGCCCTCACCATCGCGGACAATTTGGTGGGCTAAATCCAGCATCACTTCATTCAGCGCCCGACGAAAATCCTCAAGCCGCTTGGCGGTGATCTTCGCCACCGGCTTGTTTCCGGCTTGGCCGGTGGCGAACAGCAATACGGAGTCGCTGGTCGAGGTGTCTCCGTCAACGGTAATGCCGTTAAAGGAACGATCGTTGGCTTCGGACAGCAACCGCTGGAGCACCGAGGCTTCAATTGCGGCGTCGGTGAAGATGAAGGCCAGCATGGTGGCCATGTCCGGGGCGATCATCCCCGAGCCCTTGGCGATGCCGTTCAGCCTGACTGTGGTATCACCAATAACGGCGGTGCGGGTGGCTGCCTTGGCGAAGGTGTCGGTGGTCATGATCGCTTGGGCCGCAGCGGGCCAAGCGTCGGCGGCGAGGTTGGCCACCACGCTGGGCAGGCGATCCGTAATCAACTCCGGGGCCAAGGGCTGGCCGATGACGCCGGTTGAGGCAATGAAGACTTCGGTCGGGGCGCAGCCCAGCGTCGTCGCCACGGAATCTACCGTTGCTGCCACCGTGAGTTCCCCTTGGCGTCCGGTGAAGGCGTTGGAATTGCCCGAGTTCACCACCACTGCCGTCGCACGTCCTCCCTTCAGCGCCCGCCGGCACCAGGCGACCGGAGCCGAAGCGGTGAGAGAGCGGGTGAAAACACCGGCAACCGTTGTGCCCGGCGTAACCACCGCCATCATGAGGTCGGTACGATCTGGCGTGCGGATGCCGCATTGCCCGGTGGCCAGACGAACGCCAGCAATGGCCGGCAGCACGGGAAACGCTTCGGGAGCCAGGGGCGACGGCGACGATGTCATGACGACTCGGATCCTTCCTCAAGGGAGGGGGAGGGGGGCGGTGACCGCAGCACCTCCCGGTCTCGTACCAAAAATGATCGTGTCTCAACAGGCTTCAATACCGACACTGTCGGACAAAAGCCCCGGACGATGAATGAAAATCGTCCGGGGAGCGAGCGGCTGCGGTCTCTGATGGTTGACTTCGACCGTTCGAGGGTTGCGGTGACCCCGCAAAGCGGGCGCCTTGCAGAGATCAGGACTTAATGTGCGGCGGCTGGGGTTGCCGGGGCTTCTTCAGGCTGCGGAGAGCCGTCCATTCGGAATTCTTCGACTTTGGCCTTGGCTCGCAGTTCCGAAACCACTGAAGCGACGACTTCCTGGGACAACTCGTTTTCAACGTCGCCCCGGACTTCCTCGAGGGTGGGCGGCGCCGATTTGCGGCGTTCCTCAACCCGAATCACATGCCAGCCAAAATCGGTATGAACCGGGGTTTCGATCACCTTGCCCGGTGTTCCGGCAAAGGCGGCTTCGGCAAAAGGCGCGACCATGGCATCACGGGTGAAGAAGCCAAGATCACCGCCACGGGCAGCAGCGGCGGTATCGGTTGACTTAGACTTGGCCAATTCGGCGAAATCAGCCCCAGCCTTCAGCTTCTCGATGATTTCTTTCGCTTCGGCTTCGGTCTTGACCAGGATGTGGCTCGCGCGAATCTCGTCTTGGGGCGGATGCTCGGAGCTGTAGCGTTCCAGATATTTTTGATACTCGGCCTTTACTGCGTCTTCTGTACTCTTTTCTTTAACCGCGCGGGTTAAATACAAGTCTAACAGTACGCCTTCCTCAGCCTGCTTCAGTTTTTCTTTGTATTCTGGATCATCTTGCAGCTTTTGTTCGCTGGCGGCAGCCACCACCAAGCGGGTGCTGACCAGGATATCCAAGGCCTCTGAAAACTTTTCTTCGGTGACGCCCTGGCGAGCCCGTGCGCGCATAATGGCGATGACATCCGAGCGATGAATCTCGCTTCCATTGACGCGAGCCACCACCGGATCGTTGCCAGCGGCGGCACCCGGCGCTGGGTCGGCCGCTACCGCCAACATCGGCGCCCCAAGGCCCCCGATCACCACTCCCAAGGCAGCGGCCCGGATCATGGGTAACAAACGCATCATCAATCCTTTCAACGGAAATAAAGGGACGTCAAAGTTCCCATGTCCTGGAGCCATCACAAAACGATCGGACGATGAAGCGGACGGCCAAAGGCGCAACACCAAGGAACTGCATGCGCCGATTTCTCCAACCGCCCGACCTCCGGTGCGTGCGAGGGACGTTAGGGCTTGGATTCGCTAGGTTCAGCTTCGATTGGGTCTTCGTCGTCATCGTCATCGTCGCCGCCGGCTAGGTCCAGCTTGACCGCCTGAAGCAGCGTGAAGGCGGCAACCTGTTCCAACCAGGAACGCCGAATGATCGATTCCCCGTCGTGGGAATCTTCCAGCAGGTCTTCGGCGATGTCTTCGAACACGTCCTCGTCGCCGAAGGAAACCAGTTCCTCTAAACTAGAAGCCGCACTTTCGACCGCGTCGTAAAACCGTCTGGCGGCCGCCTTGATGGCCCTCTTGTTGCTCGCCATTGTCATCCTCTTTGTCAGCGTGCCCCAGGGGGGCGGACAGTCGGCCCCCGTTATACGTGACATCACCCAAGGGCGCCAGACTCACGACGACCGTGATCGGCAACGGTCGGTTTCGGCTCAAGCACTCCCCAGGTACAAGTCAATCTCACCCTGATCCATCATGCCAGCGGCACCGTGGATAATGCCGTTGGCCACCTGAATAATTTTATGGATCATTTTCACCGAAGCTTGGCAGTCAAGCCGTAACTGATCCAAATCATCCGCTTCAATCGCGGCGGCCATGCGCTGGATGGTGGCGCTTGCCACCAATTGCATTTGAATGATGGTATCTTCAAAGGGTCGGCGAAATTTCGCCGGAACGTGCTCGTAGGCGGCGATCGCCAACTCCTTATCGGAAAAACCACTTTGCTGGAAATGCTCTTGATACGACTTGGGTTCCCATAAGTAACATTCATCGAGCATCATTGGCATATCTGGAACCATCTCAATAAGCATAACAATTTCGTTGAAATGATTGAGATAGTCCGTTGCCAATAAGGTTTTTTCGGAAATATTGGTGCCTCTGACCTTGACCCGCCAGGCCAGGAAGTCTTCGAGATCACGGGATGGAATTCCATCAAGAATGGTGGCGTCTAGATCGCAGTCCGTCATCGGGTCCAACCAAAGCGTTCCGTGAGGCTCGGGCGTGATGCCTTACCCTGATCTCGTGGGTCTCATACCACCCCATTTGTGACCAAGATTGCTCTTGTCGTCAACACCAGGATCGTCAGGTCTCCTTAACCCTTTTGCCGCACCACGGGGCCCGGCAACCTGTCTTGGGCATTGGGACCAGGGGGCGGCCCTTGTCGGCGGGCGGCCATACCACCCAGCCTTGATGCTGATAGATCAAGGCTGGGTGGGGTCTCCGGTGATTTTTATTTCGCGCCAGAGGTATCGCAGATCAGCAGGACCAACTCGGCTTTTTCGGTGCGACTCCGGGGTAGACTGAGGGTCATCAAAACCAGCAACTGGCGATCACTGCGCTCGGCAGTGTAAGGCAGGACGGTGTCGCTGGTCGGGACGACTTTGCTTTTGACATCTCGGACCAGGAATTTGGCCTGACGCAGCGAACCCAACAGCGTGCCGGTCAGCTTGTCAACCTGGGATTGGACATCGCCATCAAGCTCCCAACCAAAGCTTTCCAGTGTTCCGCATGATCGGTGGGACTCGGCGGCGATCTG
Source organism: uncultured Rhodospirillales bacterium (assembly GCA_903920145.1). Lineage (GTDB taxonomy): Bacteria > Pseudomonadota > Alphaproteobacteria > Azospirillales > Azospirillaceae > BOG-933. Next base: position 3,521 of record CAIXKV010000017.1, on the reverse strand, counting down.
GTTCATGGTGTCGAAGAAGGCACCATTATCGTGCAAAAGATAGGGTTGGTTGCCGAACCCCAGGCCGGCCAGTTCCGAACCCGAAGCCAAGGGGGGGGCGGCTGCGGTCGGCGGAGCCTTGGCCGGAGCGTCACCGGCCCAGACCGGCGTCGGCATGACCACTGCCAAGCTCCAAAGAGCGAACAGGCCCCAGAAGCCCAAGGTTTTTGTGCGCATGAACATCCCTCTTCCCGTCGATCACCAGAGCCCTCTATATAGCGGCACTGGGGAAAGGTCTAGCTCGGTTGGGAGGAGAGGTTCGGTGCGGACGCGAGAACAGGCGACAGAGTGTGACCCTCATTCGGACGCTTCGGCTCCTGTGTCCAACGAGGATCCGATCCGGGCGGCGCTGGCATCGGTGCGGCGGGAGATTGGTCAGGCTGCGGCAGAGGCCAGGCGGAGTGCTGAAGCGGTGACGCTGGTGGCGGTGAGTAAGACGCAACCCGTAGCACAGTTGGAGGCGGCGTTGGCTGCCGGACAGCGGATTTTCGGCGAAAACCGGGTCCAGGAGGCCGCCGTGAAATGGCCGGCCTTGCGCGCACGGTATCCCGACGTGGAGTTGCATTTGATTGGCCCGCTTCAGACCAACAAGGTTCGGGATGCGGTGGCGCTGTTCGATGTGATCGAGACCGTCGACCGGCCCAAACTGGCCGCAGCCTTGGCGGCTGAAATGGCCGCTTCCGGTCGCCGTCCGCGCTGCTATCTGGAGGTCAATACCGGCGAGGAAGACCAGAAAGCGGGGGTGGCTCCCGCAGATTTAGAGGCACTGCTGGGAGTGTGCCGGGATCAGCACCACCTGCCTATCACCGGCTTAATGGCGATTCCGCCCCAGGATGAAGACCCGGCCCTTCACTTTGCGTTACTGGCGGACATGGCTCGCCGCCATGCGTTGCCCGAAATCAGTATGGGTATGAGTGGTGACTTTCCTTTAGCCGTGCGTTTCGGGGCCACTCATGTTCGGGTTGGGACCGCGATCTTTGGGGCCCGGTCGGTGGACGAGGGCTGAGATCGACAGGCCGGTTGGTATGGGGTAGCGATTGGTTTTGCTCGATCCGATCCAAAATGTGGTATAGGGCGTGCGGGCGGTGGATGGTGAGTGGTGGGCTAGACCCACACAACATGATGGCGGTCGGTATCGCAAGAGTGATGGATCCTGAGAAATTCGCCAAAGTACTCGCCTTGGCCGAATCCGAACATCACGGAGAGGCGCAATCGGCACTGCGGGCAGCTCGCATCATGCTGACGCGGGCTGGGTTGAGTTTTCGTGACTTGGCGGCCTTGGCTCGTCAAACCGGCACCAATGGTAAATGGGAGCCGCCCCGCCCAGAGCCACCCCCGGCCTCGCCTTTCTCGTCGGCAGGCGATGCCCAAGAGATCGAAGGGTTGCGGCGGCAGGCGCGGACGCTGGAAACGCGAGTTCAGGAGTTAGAACAGGCCCTGACGCGGGAGCGCGCGGAGTTAACCCGGCAGCGTCAGGAAACCAAGCGTTGGCACCAGTTGGCACGGGAGACCGCCGAGCAGTTATGGGATGTCGGCAAGGCTTTGGAAGGTCAGTCCTCCCGACCTGATGTCACCGATAAGCGGCAGATCTTGTTGGACATGCTGCGCGATCCTGCTGCTGCCGGCTGGAGCGATCGGGAAATTGCCCGCCGGGTTGGCATGCCCCTGCATGCCGTCCGCTATTGGCGTCGGAAGTTGGCACAGGATAGCCGTCGGCAACGGCTGGGTCGGACGCAGGCGCGGGGCCGGCGGGGGCTGGTCGCCAGAGCCTTCCTCTCCACAAGCTGACGCCGTGGAACTCACGGCCAATTTCACGAGGTTTTTCGCTGCGTTCACGTCCCGATCGTGAGCGCAGCCACAGGCCGGACAAATCCAATCTCGCCACTACCCCGGCGCCCAATTCCCGCGCCGTGCCCGCAGCCTTGGCAAAATGCGTTACCTGCCGGTCGTTCGGGTCCAGTGCGATCTTGTGGGCGAGGATCACGACGGGTCGTTCTCAACAGAGAGAACGGCAGCCCATGACAATGACACGTTGCCGGCTCTCGGGCTGCGCGGCGTCCCCCCGCGTGCCCATGCGCGCGAAGCCAAGGGCGCGGATGCGCCCGCCCGGCGTCTGAGGGCAGCCTCGATGGGCCAACATCAAGGCTCGATGGGTATGGGAAACACCCCCCAAAAATAAATCCGCCAGTCCTGCAATAATTGGCCGGCCTGGGCCGTCATGGTTGGTAGCGAGCCCCGGCTCCCGCGCCTCTTCGCGGGGGATTCCGCCGACGGGCTCCTCCTCCAGGCCGCTAGATGGCCGTTAGCGAAGGATATGATTCATGTTTCATGCTTGTTGCTCCCATGATCGCTGGTCAAAGCTCCCTAAATCGGCGCGCTGTGCCCTCTTCGCGGTCAAAGCCGTGGCCCTGTTCGCTGTCTTTGTGCTGCTGTTTGGCTACGTGACGATGCGACTGTGGAATGCTGTATTGCCCGATATCTCGTCTTTACCGCCGTTGACCTTCTGGCAGGCGGTTGCTCTGCTGGTGCTGGCTCGGTTGTTCACGGGCCGCTTCTCGCACGGTCGCCACCATCATCGCCACCATCATCACGACCACCATCGCCATCCTTTCCACCACCGTTCCCTAGCGGCCTCGCCCGACCTTTATGCTGAGTGGTGGGACACAGAGGGCGAGGCGGCCTTCCTCGCTTATGGCCGTCGCCGGAGCCAGAGTCCGTCTGCCGACGCGCATGAGTGACCAACGGATGCCGGTGAGCCTGGCGTCTGAGGGCAGCCTTGATCTGTCACCATTAACGCTCGATGGTATAACGGATCAGCGAAACCGGCTGGTCGAGGCCTTTGGCCGTGACCACCGGCGGCTGATCCGCTTCGTCGAGTCGCGGCTATTCGGCGACGGCGGCGGCGATGCCGACGATATTGTCGCCGATGTGGTGCTGCGACTGTTCGAGCGGGCTGATCTGTTGGCCCAAGTCGAGGACGTCAGCGCCTACCTGTACCGCTCGCTGACTCACGCCGTGATCGACTTCTTTCGCCGTCGCCGTCCGACCGAGGAATTGGCGGCGGTCGATCCACCCGACGACGGCCCGGATCCGGAAGAAGCACTGGTTACCAGCGAGCGGCGCGATCATTTGTGCCGGGCGTTGGCCGGGTTGAGCCCAGCCGAACGCGCGGTGTGGCTTGCGGTCGAAGTCGACGGATGGAGCTTCCGGGCACTGTCCGAACGATGGGGCGAGCCGCTTGGGACACTGCTCGCCCGCAAGGCGCGGGCCACCAAGCGGTTGCGCGCCGCTCTGGACGGTCTCGTCTCGGTGCCGGGATGATACCGGCGAGCCCTGACACTGACACATCGCCGGTATCGGGCCGCGACGGCGGCCCCGCGTCCTCGTGGACGCGAAGCCAAGGGCGCGGATGCGCCCGCCCGGCGTCTGAGGGCAGCCGTATGATACCGGCGAGCCCTGACACTGACACATCGCCGGTATCG
>CAIXKV010000016.1 GCA_903920145.1 uncultured Rhodospirillales bacterium | reverse complement strand
TGACTCATCAAGGCTGCCCTCAGACGCCGGGCGGGCGCATCCGCGCCCTTGGCTTCGCGCGCATGGGCGCGCGGGGCCGCCGTCGCGGCCCGAGGACCGGCGATGTGTCAGTATCAGGGCATTCGAGGGCTCCGCCCACACCCACAAAGGGCCAGTCGGCCCTTTGAATCCGTGACATTGTCCCCATAACGTCATGAGGTTAAGGAGGCTGTGCCTTCTTGTGGGTGTGGTGCGGAGTCCCGCGAAAGCCAAAAAGAACGGCGCCGCCCTACCCTCTCCGTCGAAAGCACCGCCGCCAGTCCGCTCGCCCCACCGCCCCCGTCACCACCGCCAAGCCGCCAAACACACCAAGTCCCCCAAAGCACAACAGCACCAACGCTCCCATCCGCACCATCAACGCCGGATCCGCCAAAGCCGGCGCCAACAGAGTCTCGCCGCCCAGCACCCCCCCGACCATCCCTATGGTCGCCACCAGCATGCGTGGTCCGCGTCGGCGCAGGCGATCATCGACCCGCAAGAATCCTCGCCGTCCCAGCATCCACGCCAACAAACCAACATTCACCCAAGCCGAAACCGACGTCGCCAGTGCCAATCCGATCTGAGCCAACGGCCCCATCAGCACCAATTTGAGCCCAACATTGACCACCACCGCCACCAGCGCCAACTTGACCGGAGTCGCAGTGTCCTGGCGGGCATGAAAGCCTGGGACCAGACTCCGCACCAGGACAAAGGCCGGAAGCCCAACGGCATAAGCCATCAGCGTCGCCGCCGAAGCATCTGCGTCGGTGGCGGTAAAAGCGCCCCGCTGGAACAGCACCGTCATGATCGGGTGAGCGGCCGTCATAAAGGCCGCTGCCGCCGGCAAGGTGAGCAACAGTGACAACTCCAGGCATCGATTCTGGCTGTCGGCTGCGGCCTCCGGCTCGCCCCCCTTGAGCTGGCGCGCCATTTCCGGCAACAGCACAGTGCCGATGGCAATACCGATGACCCCCAACGGCAATTGATTAAGTCGATCCGCGTAATAGAGATACGACACCGCCCCTGTGGGCAAAAACGACGCGATCACGGTATCCATGAACAGATTGATCTGAACCAGCCCCGCGCCCAAGGCTGCGGGCCCTAAAACCCGCAGGAAATGCCGAACGCCGGGCGTCAATCGCGGCCACACCAGCCCCAGCGACATCTCGGCCCGTCGGGCATCCCACATCAGGTACAACAACTGAACCACCCCGGACGCCAGCACCCCCCAGGCCAACGCATAACCGGCATTGGGCAAAACCGGAGTCAAGCCGACCAGCGCGCCGATCATACACAGATTCATCAGAATCGGAGCCGCCGCTGCCGCCGAAAACCGCTTGAGGCTGTTCAACATGGCCCCCAGCAGCGCCACCACCGAAATCAACAGCAGGTAAGGAAAGGTGATGCGAGTGAACGTCACCGCCATTTCAAATTTGGCGGGGTCATGGGTGAAGCCCGGCGCGAAGACCACCATAAACCAAGGCATCACCAGCAAAGCCGCCGCCAACAAGACCAGTTGAGCCAGCAGCAAAATCGCCAACACCTCTTGAGCGAATACGCGGGCGGCTTCTCGGCCGTCCTTGACCAGACGCTCGGAAAAGACCGGGACGAACGCGGCATTGAACGCCCCTTCGGCGAACAGCGCCCGGAAGTGATTGGGCAAGCGAAACGCCACGAAAAAAGCATCCGCCACCGGCCCCGCCCCGAGCATCGCCGCGATCAGCACGTCGCGCGCGAAACCGACAACGCGACTGACCAGCGTCAGCCCCCCCACCGAAAGGATATTACGCAGCAAGACCAGAATCCTGTCATATCGTTGGCAAATGCGCGTTAACAGATGCGCGGCAATTGTTCGCTCGACAACCAGTCGACGATGCGCCGCCCACCAAAAGCGGTTTGCATTTGGACAAAATGGTGAGCATCGGCATGCACGGTACCGATCACGGCGGCGTCCTGCCCCAAGGGATGGGCACGCATCACCGCCAACAGCGACTCGGCAGCCTCGGGCGCCACGATGGCCACAAGCTTGCCTTCATTCGCCACATAAAGCGGGTCCAAGCCAAGCAGTTCGCACGCCGCCGCCACCTGGGAGCGGAGCGGAATTTCGGTTTCCTCGATCATCATGCCAACGCCGGATTGCTGGGCGATCTCGTTCAAGGTCGTCGCCAGCCCGCCGCGCGTGGGATCACGGAGGCAATGAACATCTGGCACCGCCGCGACCATCTCCGCTACCAGTTCGTGCAATGCCGCACTATCCGACAGAATGGTGGTCTCGAAGGTCAAATTCTCCCGACACGACATGATGGCCACCCCATGGTCGCCCATGGAGCCGCTGACCAGAATAACATCTCCCGGCTGTGCCCGATCCCCAGAGGGCGCTACCCCAGGCCGAACCACGCCCACTCCGGCGGTGTTGATGAACACCCGATCAGCCTTGCCCCGCTCCACCACTTTGGTATCGCCGCTGACAATGGCCACCCCCGCCGCCCGCGCAGCCTTTGCCATACTGTCCACCACGCGCTTCAGATCGGCCAACGCCAATCCCTCTTCCAGGATGAAGCCAGCCGTGAGGTACAACGGCTGGGCTCCAGCCATAGCCAGATCATTGATGGTGCCATGGACCGCCAGGGATCCAATATCTCCGCCCGGAAAAAACAAGGGTGAAACAACATAACTGTCCGTGGTCAAAACCAAGGCATTGTCAGGACGAGCGACAACCGCTTGATCATTGCCCTGGGACAGCCATGGATTATCGAACGTAGCGGCAAACAGTTCTGCCACCAGTTGAGCCGTAGCCTTACCGCCGCTTCCATGGGTCAAATCAATCAGGCCATGCGCGAAATCAAGCTTACGGGGAAATGGACGCCCGGCGCCTGCGGGTGGACGCTTGATCATGAGAGAACTCACCCTTGTTGTCTTATCGTTGATCCGTTTTTACACCAAGGCTTGATAGGGTTAACCTATTTTCTCATCATTGATCAGCAGAAAACCAGAACTTAATCGGCGATCAGCGTTCGATCCTGTTCATATAATCGGGCCGCCCACCAAAAAACCAAAACCGCCGAAACGAGCGTGATAACCGCCGAAAGAACCACCTGAAGCCACGACACCGGCGCCCCCGCAATCAGGCGAATAAACGTGGTCATCTGACCAAATACGGGCATGGAGGACATCCAAAGATGCGGCTCGGCGGGCGCCACTGCTGAAGCGATGCCTGGCAAAGCCGGCACCAACGGCAGCAAACCTAGGTAAATTTGCGCTTCCTTCAGGGTTCGGGCAATGGCCGCAACCACAAGCTGTACCATGACCGCAAGGACCATTACAGGAAGGCTCAGAACCAGGATCAACAGAAATGTTCCCGATCCTGGAGCCGCCTCACTGCCAAGGGCTCCCCCGGAGCACAGCCCCAACACCAACCGAAACGCCGCCAAATTAAAGATCACCGTGGCCAGGGTGAACAGAAAAGCCGCTCCGGCTTTCCCTAACAGCAATTCCCATCGCCGAATCGGCGCGGTCAACAAAGGCTCCAGAGTCCCGCGCTCGCGTTCACCCACCGTAGAATCGAGGGCTAAGTAAACCGCCCCCAGGAAGATCATAAAAATTAAGAGCGGTGGAATCAGATTATACAAAACCGATGACAGATCGAGTCGATGTCCTGTGTGGACACGTTCCACGGTCACGGGCTGAATTAAAGCCGGATCAAGACCGTGCGCCACCAATGATTGTCGCTCCAATTGCCGACCATAACTATTGATCAGCTCAGTGACTCGCCCAGCAATGGCCGTCTCGGTGACATTGTTGGCATCGAACAGCACACGCACGGTAAAAGGACCATGGGGAGTGGCATCGGCGGGAACATCCAGCACCACCCGCCCCCGTTTGCCGGGCCCTTGCGCCTCCCCTCCCCATGACGCCACCAGCTCCACTTGATTGAGGGCTAGAAACGAGGCCAGTTCAGGGACGCGGTCAAGACCCCGCGCCGCCACCGTAATCTCGTGGGTGATATGGACGCCGCGTTGGGATTCCGCTGAAAGCTGAAGAAGAAGCCCCACCACCAAAGGCCCGAGCAACGGATAAATCAGAGCCAGCGCAATGCTACGACGATCTCGCAGATGATCCACAACCTCTTTGCGCAGAACGACCCCACAGCGCCGCCACCAGGGCCAGACCGCCCCCTTGGGCATCAGATCGGACATGCGCTCCTCCCTTCGGCGTCGGTGTCGGCGCCGGCTGTCGCCAGCGTCCGCACGAACACCTCTTCCAGGTCATCGGAACCGGCCCAAGCCCGCAACCGTTCAGGCGTTCCCTCCGCAACCACTCGGCCCCGATTGATGATGACCAACCGATCACAGAGCATTCCGACTTCGGCCATAAGGTGGCTGGATAACAGGATGCAATGGCCCGCGTCGCGCATGGTCCGCAAAAGGTGACGCACCGCCCGGACACTCACCACGTCCAAACCATTGGTCGGCTCGTCCAGGATCAGATTGGCGGGCTCATGCACCAAAGCGCGCCCCAGCGCCACTTTCAATTCCTGGCCTCGAGAAAAGCCCCGAGCGCGACGATCGGCGAAGCCGTCCATCTCCAAAAGAGCCACCAACTGGTCAATCCGCCGCTCCAGCACCGGCCCCGATAGACCATGGAGATTACCAAAATAGCGAATATGCTCGCGCGCCGTCAATCGAGGATAAAGCCCTCGCACATCGGGCAAAGCCCCAACCCGTCGTTGCGCCTCGAGCCGATCCCGAACCACGTCGCGCCCATCCACCGCCACCCGACCGTCATCCGGTCGAATCAACCCAAACGCCACCCGAAAGGTGGTGGATTTGCCGGCACCATTGGGGCCGATCAGGCCGGTAATCTGGCCATCGCCCGCCGTGAGGGTCAGGCCACCAACGGCCTGAACTTTGCCGAATGCCTTGGAAAGGCCGGATATCTCGATCATGGCGACGGACTATATCGAGCCACCCGCTCGGGAGCCATAAGCTTCTCGGCTCTCGAAGCCGACGCGCATCGGGAATCGGTAAAGGGGGTGAAAACATCATGGCCTAGGTATAGGATGCGAAGGTCCGTACCAGCCGGCGACATTGTTATGACCGACTCGGATTCGCTATATCATCGACTTTTCTCCCACCCCTTGATGATCGAAGGGCTGGTGCGAGAGTTCGTGCCCGAGATTCTTGCCGTGGATGTCGACTTCTCTCGAATAGAACGGGTTCCAGCCAAATTCCACAGCGAGACAGGACGCCGTCGAGAAAGTGATGTGATTTGGCGGCTGCCAACCGGATCGGGTACCGACATCTTTTTGTATCTGCTTTTGGAGTTTCAATCCCACATCGATTGGTGGATGGCCGTTCGTATTCAAGTTTACAGCGGTCTACTCTGGCAGCATCTGATCACCGAAAAAACGCTAAAAGCCGGCGACCGATTGCCGCCGATTTTGCCCATCGTGCTGTACAATGCCAACCCTCGCTGGAACGCTCCCACTGAAACCAGCGCACTGATCGCACTGCCTGCGAACTCACCTTTATGGCCTTGGCAACCGCGAGTCCGTTATCATCTTCTGGACGAAGGGGCTTTTCCCGGCGAGGTTCTAGCTCGCCGGGAAAGTTTGGTGGCTCTGCTGTTCCGCTTGGAACATTACCAAGACCCGGATGAGCTGATTGGCCTGATCGACGAGGTGGTCGGTTGGTTCGCGCGCCATCCCGATGCTGGAACATTGAAGTCCCTTTTTACAGAGTTAATCAGACACGCCGCCAAAGTCACCAAGGCTTCAGGCGTCACCATTCCTGAAAACATGATGGAGGTTAAAACCATGTTGACACAACGGGCTAAGGAATGGAAAGAGCAGTGGCACGAAAAATGGAAAGAGCAGGCAATTGCCGAGGGAAAGGCCGAGGGAAAGGCCGAGGGAAAGGCCGAGGGAAAGGCCGAAGTCTTGCTGCGATTGCTGAATCGGCGATTTGGTCCTCTGGCTCCCGAGATCATGGCTTGCATCTGCTCTGCGGATAGTGACCGGCTCGATGACTGGACTGATCGCGTCCTCGATGCTCGCACTGTGGCCGATGTATTCTTAACAGAGCTGCCGCATTGATCGCTTATACAAAGAATAACTAAGGATTGGCTATCGTAAATGCAGGGCATTACTGGGGCTTATCCCGTCATCTGGGGCACTCTTGTTCTTACCCCGGAAATAGCGGTTGACAGCTTTGGTTAGTGGCTCTTATTGCCTATCCTTGTCATTAGGGTTCCGAGGGGTAGCAACTCTCGGCGACGAGGGATGGGGGCGTTAGCGTTTTCTTGTGCCCTCGCACTCGTTTCGAACACCCGAGGTTTTTCGCATGGATTTGCCGTTTGCCTTGTGTCTGGTTTCGCTCCTGATCGGCGCTGCTGCGCTTGTCGCCCCTGTCGCGGGCCGCTCTTGGGCAAGCGTCGCGCTCTACGGATTGTGCCTGGGCGTTAGCAGCCTGCTCCTGGTGATAGGCCTCTGGAGTCTGGTGGCCATGGGAGGCGGGGCTGAGGCGCCGCTTTTGTGGTTGCCATTGGGCATCCCTGGACAGGGCGTTCATTTTCGGCTTGATGGCTTATCGGCGTTTTTCCTCATTGTCATCAACCTCGCGGCTTCGGCAGCGTCGTTATTCGCCATTGGTTCTGGTCGGCACGAGCACGCCCCTCACCGGGTCTTGCCCTTTTATCCCGTGTTCTTGGCCGGCATGAATCTGGTGGTGCTAGCCAATGACGTTTACGGTTTCCTGTTTTCGTGGGAAGTCATGTCGGTGGCCTCCTGGTTTTTGGTGATCGCGCATCATCGGCAACCTGAAAACCGCCGGGCCGGTTACGTTTATCTGATTATGGCTGCCCTCAGCACCCAAATGCTGCTGGTAACCTTTGGCTTGTTATCGGGTTTTGGCGCTCATTTGGACTTTGACGCGATCCGGGCAACGCCTCCGTCCCTCGACATCGCCCGTTTAGCACTCTTAGCCGTGGTCATTGGCACCGGAGCTAAAGCCGGGCTGGTGCCGCTCCATGTTTGGTTGCCCCTGGCTCACCCAGCCGCACCGAGTCACGTCTCGGGATTGATGAGCGGTATTATGACCAAGGTCGCGATTTACGGCCTAGTGCGAGTCACTTTCGATCTGCTGGGACCACCGGAATGGACCTGGGGCGCGGGTATCCTGCTTCTTGGCGGCACCACGGCCGTGACGGGCGTGCTTTATGCCCTGATGCAACACGACCTCAAGCGGCTGCTGGCCTATCATACTGTAGAGAATATCGGCATCATCGCCATCGGCCTAGGCTTGGCGCTGGCGTTCCGAGCTAATGGGTTTCAAATGGGAGCCGCCTTGGCACTGACGGCGGCACTGTTCCACGTCCTCAATCATTCACTCTTTAAAACTCTGCTGTTTCTGAGTGCTGGTGCGGTCTTGACGGCGACCGGCGAACGCGATCTGGATCGACTGGGCGGCTTGATTCGCGGTATGCCGATCACCGCCTTTTGCTTTTTGGTCGGTTCGGCGGCGATTTCAGCCTTGCCGCCGCTCAACGGCTTTGTCTCCGAGTGGCTGGCGCTCCAGGCCATCCTGATCAGCCCGGAGTTACCCCAATGGATTCTCAAGTTTCTGGTGCCGATGGTCGGGGCCGGACTGGCACTGTCGGCGGCACTGGCAGCAGCCTGTTTTGTCAAGGCCTTCGGCGCCGCGTTCCTGGGACGAGCGCGCACCGCTGCTGCCGAACGCGCTGTTGAGGTCGAACGCAGCTCGCTGGCCGCTATGCTGATCTTGGTTGCCGCCTGTGTGCTGGCTGGTGTCCTGCCCGGCTTGGTGGTTGATGCTCTGGCGCCGGTCACAACCCTGCTGGTTGGCAGCCATTTGCCAAATCAAATCACCCAACCCTGGCTCACACTGGTTGCCACCACCCCCGAACGCAGTTCCTACAATGGCTTGATCCTCATGGTGTTCATCGCCTTGTCGGCTTCATTGAGCGCCTTCGGGGTCCATCGCCTAGCCTCGCGACGGCGGCGGCGAGCGGGGGCCTGGGATTGCGGCTACCCCGAAACCAGTCCGGCCACGCAATACACCGCCGCCAGCTTTGCTCAACCAATTCGCCGGGTCTTCGCTTCGGTGCTCTTCTCGGCACGCGAAAAGATCGATATGCCAGCCCCCGGCGACTCCAGAGCGGCGCGCCTGACCCTGACTATCCGAGATCCGGTCTGGGCACTGCTGTACCGACCTGTGGCCGTGGCCGTAACCACCGCTGCCGAGATCATCAGCTCTGCGCTTTCTTTGTCGATCCGCCAGCATCTCGGCTTGGTCTATGGAACCTTGATCTTACTGTTGGTGGTGCTGGCGCTATGGCAATGATCCAAAGCCTGTTGGCTCAGGGCTTTCAAATGATGCTGGTGCTGGCGGTGGCCCCCCTGGTGATCGGGATTATCCGCAAGGTTAAAGCCCGGCTGTCCCGTCGAATCGGGCCCTCGATTTTCCAGCCCTATCGCGATCTGATTCGCCTGGCGCGCAAGGACACCGTGGTTGCCCACAATGCGTCCTGGCTGTTCCTGGTCGCGCCCTACATTGTGTTTGCGGCCATTTGGGTCGCGGCGGCGCTGGTGCCGACCTATGCCCTTGGGCTCATTTTTTCGTGGTCTGCCGATATTATCGTCATCGTCGGCCTGTTGGCATTGGCTCGCTTTTTCCTGGCGTTGGCTGGCCTTGACGTCGGAACGGCCTTTGGCGGCATTGGCACCAGCCGCGAGATGATGATCTCGTCGCTGGCCGAACCCGCCATGCTGATGATCGTCTTCACCTTGTCCCTCTTGGCCCAAAGCACCCAACTCTCTTCGATTGCCCATTATATGATGACGGCGGATGTCGGGCTGAGAGTCTCGTGCGGGTTGGCCTTGCTGGGCTTGGTAATGGTGACCATCGCCGAAAATGGACGGGTGCCGGTGGATAACCCGGCCACCCATCTGGAACTGACCATGGTCCACGAGGCGATGATTCTGGAATATTCGGGCCGCCACCTAGCCCTGATCGAGCTGGCCGCCGCACTCAAATTAACGCTTTACCTGTCGATGTTGACCTGCGTGTTCCTGCCCTGGGGCATCGCCCTGAACGGAGCCAAGCTGCCGGTACTGGGTCTGGGGGTTTTGATCTATTTGATCAAAATAACCGTAGCAAGTGCTGTTTTAGCCGCATTTGAAGTCACTGTTGCTAAAATGCGAGTCTTTCGTGTAGTGGATTTCTTAAACTTTGCCCTGATGCTGGGTCTACTCGCGACCCTGCTGTTATTCGTGTCGCGGAGTATCTGATGCTGGGTCAAAGTTTTCCCTTCGATATGGCCCATATGCTGGCTGGTGGCATGGTCACGGTCAGCTTTATGCTGCTGTTTCAAGATCGCCTGATTGCGCTGATCTGGTTCCTCGCCCTGCATGCGCTGGCGCTGGCGCTGGCGCTGGCATGGCAAGCCCACCGCCAAGCCGCCGACGACCTGTATGTGGCAGCGGCGCTGGCCCTGGTGGTCAAGGCGATCCTGATTCCGATGGGACTGCGCTGGCTGGTTCGGCATCTTCAGATTGAGCGAACCGTCGAAGCGGTGGTCGGCGTCGGGATGGCTATGCTGTTTGGAATCGGGCTGGTCGCGCTCTCTGTAATGGTCATGCTCCCGGCAGCAACCCACTCGCCACTGATGTGGGAAGACCTTTCCTTCGCACTGGCGGTAGTTATGCTCGGCCTGCTGATCATGATCACCCGGCGCAATGCCATGGCTCAGATCATCGGCTTACTGTCGGTGGACAATGGTGTAACACTGGCCGTTGTGGGCATTCGCGGGATGCCGCTGGTCATTGACCTTGGCGTTGCCTGCCTGCTGGTGGCGGCCATGGTCGTTTTTGCCATCTACTTCAAACACATCCACCAGAGATTCGATTCGGTTGATGTCCACGTCCTCGACCGCTTCCGGGGTGAGGAGTCATGAGCGCCCTTCAAACGCTGACCGACGCCGCCGCTGGCAATGTCGGCGCCATTGCGCTGTTGGTCCCGCTACTCGCGCCCTTGATTGCTGCCGGAGTCATGGCGCTGATTCCGTGTCACCGGGTTGCCGCAACGCTCAATCTCTTGTTTAGCCTGCTCGCATTCGGAGCGGCCCTAGTGCTGTTGAATGATCGCCCTCCCGGCGACATGCTGCTGCATCTGGACGACCTGAACGCCGCATTGATCACGCTGAATACCTTCGTCGCCTTCACCAGTGGCCTGTTCAGCGCCGGGTACATCGAGCATGAACGACAGATCGGGCGGATTGATCCCCTCACCGGCCGCCTCCATCATGTCATGTACCAAGCCTTGATGTTCGCCCTAAACTTGGCGGTGCTGGCCAATAATATCGCCCTAATGTGGTTCGGTATTGAGCTTGCGACTCTGACCGCTGTGATGATGGTCGGCATTTATCGGACACCCGCAGCCCTGGAAGCCGCGCTGAAATACTTTATCCTGGGCGGCGTTGGCGTGACTCTGGCTCTGTTTGGTACCATCCTGATTTACTTTGCAGCAGCGACGGACGCCAAAGGCGGGATGGAGGCAATGGCCTGGACCGCCCTGTTGATCCATGCCGATCACTTTGACCCAACCCTGCTGAATGTCGCCTTCATCTTTCTGTTGTTGGGCTACGGCACCAAGGCCGGTCTGGTGCCAATGCATGCCTGGCTGCCGGACGCCCATGCAGAGGGACCGACGCCGATCACCGCCGTCTTGTCCGGGTTACTGATCAATGTGTCTTTGTACATTATCTTGCGCTTCAAGATGATTCTGACGGCAACACCACACACACTGCCACCTGGCCCCCTGATGATCAGCTTTGGCCTAGTGTCAGTGCTGTTTGCTGCTTTGATGCTGTACCGTCAGCGCGATATCAAGCGTCTGTTCGCCTATTCTTCTATTGAACATATGGGCATTGCCACTCTGGCCTTTGGCATCGGGGGACCGCTAGCGACCTTTGCCGGCCTGCTGCATATGCTGATGCACAGCCTGACCAAGTCCGCGATCTTTTTCGCGGTCGGGCATATCACCCAAATCAAGGGCACCCAGCAATTGGCAGCAATTCGCGGTATCGGTGACAGCCACCCGGCACTGGGCTGGGGATTGGCATTCGCGGTATTGGCCATCGCCGGAATGCCGCCCTTCGGGGTGTTTATGAGCGAGTTTTTGTTAATCAACGCTGCCTTTGCCAAGACGCCGGCCTTGGCGCTGCTGCTGATCGTTGGCCTACTGGTTGCGTTGGGGGCGCTGTTGCTGCGACTCAACGAGGTGGTGTTCAGCGAAGGGGAGCGGATTCCTGGCGAGGTCCACCAGAACAATGGCCTGCTCCGCGCCAGCCGCTCCCTGCCATTGGTCACGCACCTGCTGCTGGTTCTGGCAGCGGGGCTTTATTTACCGGGACCGTTGGTTGCCTGGTTTCAACACGTCGCCGCCCGGTTGGGGTAAATCATGATCGCCTCTTATCACCCGACCCTGAGCGAATATCTGGCGCATAACCCCGGCGTCGAAGGCCACGGCCCCTGGCCGCGCGTCCATCTGGTCACAGATACGTGGCTGGCCCTCATCAGCCGCCTGCCCCTGTCCCGTTGGGATTTACTGGCGGAATGGGCCGATGGCGACAAGGTGATGGCGGCGATTCGCGACGACTCGGACGGGGCGGTTGCGGTTCTGAGCCTCACCACCCAGGATGGACGGTTTCCCTCCCTCTCCCACGGATGGCCGTCGGCAAGTCGACTGGAACGTACCATCGCGGATCTCTCGGGCCTCACCGCCGATTCCCTGGGCGATACTCGGCCTTGGCTCGACCATGGGACTTGGCCAGTACAACACCCGTTGGGAGCGGCTACAGCCCACAAACCGGGCGCATTACCCCTGCCCTACGCTTTCCTTCCAGTGGACAGCGAAGGAACCCACCAGATTCCCGTGGGTCCGGTCCATGCCGGGATCATCGAGCCTGGCCATTTCCGCTTCACCTGTTTTGGCGAAGCTGTGGTCCGGTTGGAAGACCGGCTTGGATACACCCACAAAGGTACCGAAACCCTGATGGCTGGCGCCGATCTCGAACGGGCGGCACGACTCGCCGGGCGGATATCGGGAGACAGTACCGTGGCCTACGCACTAGCCTTTGCTCGGGCCGTGGAGGCTGCAACCGGAACCGTCATTCCTCCCCGCGCCCATTGGGTGCGGGCGGTCATGGCCGAAATGGAGCGAATCGCCAACCATTTTGGTGACATTGGCGCCATCTGTAACGACGTTGCCTTCAGCTTGATGCACGCTCATTGCGGCTGGCTGCGCGAACGGGTTCTTCAAGCCGCCGCCGCCTGTTTCGGCCATCGCTTGATGATGGATCGGGTGGTGCCGGGAGGGGTGAGTTGCGATCTGGACGATGCTGGCACCCAACGACTGCGCGATCTGGTCCGTCAGTTACGACCACGCTTTGAAGAGCTGGTGACTTTGTATGACAGCACGCCCTCGCTCCAAAGCCGGATGCTCACCGCTGGCGTGGTTCAGCCTGAATGGGTTCGCCAATGGGGGACCGGCGGCTTTGTCGGACGGGCCACGGGCCGCAGCTTCGACGCTCGCCGGAGTCCCGGTTATGAGCCCTACTCTCAACTCGACTTCACGGTTCCGGTTCGGAACGAAGGCGATGTGAACGCCCGCGTGATGATTCGAATCGACGAGGTTCACCAAAGCCTCTCTCTGATCGAACGCCTGCTTCAGGCGATGCCGCCCGGCCCCATCCACACCGCGATTGTCTCCGCCGATGCCCCGAACTCTGGAAATCGACACGGTGAAGGCGTGGCGTTGGTGGAAGGATTTCGGGGCGATGTGTTCGTATCGGTGCGCCTCAATGCCAATGGCACCATCGCCCGCTGTCATCTGCGCGATCCGTCATGGTTTCAGTGGCCGTTGTTGATGGCCGCCATCAAAGACTGCGTTGTTGCCGATTTCCCCTTATGTAACAAGTCATTCAACTGTTCTTACTCGGGCCCTGATCTGTAATGCGGTGCGCTGGCCAGAAGGAAGCGCCCCGGTTTTCAGAGGTTCACCGCCAAGGTTCCGTTTGTGAAGCGCCTATTAGGGTGAAGCCAACGTCATGCTGAAGCTGTTGCTGGGAAGCCTGCTGCGACGACCGCCGACGCTTCGGACGCCGGTCGCAGATCCAAGCGCCCAAGAAGCCCTGGAGCGTCGTCTTGAAACCCGCGAACGCCCGTGCCTGGGCCGCAGCTTGGCCATTCGCCAAGTCGACGCGGGCTCATGTAACGGCTGTGAGCTGGAAATTCACGCCCTGAACAACGTGGTCTATGACCTGGAACGCTTCGGAATTCGCTTCGTCGCCTCCCCCCGTCATGCCGACGCCCTTCTTGTCACTGGCCCGGTAACGACCAATATGCGCGAAGCCTTGAAGCGCACCTATGACGCCACCCCTGATCCCAAATGGGTGGTGGCTGTTGGCGATTGCGCCGTCGATGGCGGCGTGTTTCGGGGCAGTTATGCCGTTACCGATGGCGTTGCGAACACGATCCCGGTGGATCTCCATCTGCCTGGCTGTCCACCTGCGCCGGAGCCGTTGTTGTCGGGATTGCTGGCACTGCTGGAAGCCGGAGCGGAGAAGACGCGGGATTGAGGGAGGTGTTGTGCCAACGGAATCCCGGTTTCCAAAGGCCCCAGGCCTTTAGTGGGTCCAGGGCAACGCCCTGGGGGAATCGGGGATCTCCCCATTGCTCGGCACGACCCCAGCGCCCTAAAGATCGCCGCGCATCACCCGCTGAATCAAGCTGTCATCACGAGGCAACGGGCGCGGTCGGGGCGGGTCCAGCCAGATCAACAGCAAAAGAAACACCCCAACCATCGTAATAACGATCATGGCCGGTGCCAACCCTCGTCAAGAAACCGAATTGCGGATAACCTGACCGCGCGCCGCCAAGCTCTCGCACAACTCGGCTACCTTAAGCACCGGAAGATTCAAGGCATCGGCAATTTGGGCCGGGTAAACCGTCTCGCTCTGGTGGCGCAGGAAGTATTCCTGGATCTCGGCCCTCGCCTGGTGGTCGGAAACCATCCGCACCGGCACGGCTCTTGCGTTACCGCCCCCCAGTGCCACGCCACCTTTGCCTTGGATCGCCGCCGTCAACGCCTCGACCGCCCCCCGCAAGGCTTGCAGCTCCGACAGAATCAGCGCCGCTTGGCGGGGAGACACGCCATCGCCGCCCCCATCGATGGAACCACCCTGAACTGCGGCTGTCGAGTCCTCCGCCACCTCGGCAAGAGCCGCCTGCACCGGACGCTCTGATGACGCTGCAACCGCTTCGGCTCTCGGAGCATCGCCAAGAACCACAATCTCCGGGGGCCGTTCCGGGATTGGCACCGCCACCACGGCTCCGGTCCCACGCGGATCTGGAGCCAATTCGAACGGCGGAACCATCGGCTCTCCCGAAGCCTTGGTTCCGCTCGGAACGGCCTCAACGCCTTCGGGCGGCCAGCGCAAGGACCGCATATCCGGCCAGTGCCCTTTGCCTGCCCCGCCGCCTTTATCCGCCACCGCCCCCTCCTTCGGCCCGAGCCGTTGACGCCACGGTGTCCATCAGCCATCACTCCGCCGCGCGCAAGCGCACTATAATCCCCTCCGACAGCAAATTTCAAACCCACCCGCCGGTCAGATGCGCCCCGAAACTCTTTATCCCCTCTTTCGCCCCATCGGCGCCCTCAAGGGCGTCGGGCCGCGCTTCGCTCTATTGCTAGAGCGACTGACTGGGCCTCATGTGGTGGACTTATTGTGGCATCTGCCGATCAGCGTGATCGATCGCCGATTTGCCCCCAAAATCGCCGAGGCACCTGCGGGCCAAGTGGCAACACTGACGGTACGGGTCGACGGTCACGCCCCGCCGGTTCTGCCGCGCCAACCCTACAAGGTCCATTGCACTGACGAAACCGGGGTTCTGGACCTCGTATTCTTTCACGCCCGTGCCGAATCTCTGCTCCGGCAATTGCCAGTGGGGCAAAAGGTGGTGGTCAGCGGCAAGGTGGAACGGTTCCACGACACCCCCCAAATGACTCACCCGGACGCCATCGCCCCGGTTGAAGCCCGCGATCAGGTCGAAACCGTCGAGCCCGTTTATCCTCTGACCACCGGCCTGACCCCCAGAACCCTGCGCCGAGCCATCCGGGCGGCGCTGGAGTCCACACCAGAGCTACCGGAATGGCTGGATCCGGCCTATCAGCGACGCAAAGGCTGGCCAGATTGGCGCACCGCTCTGCGGACGGTTCACACCCCCGAAAATACGGACGCCCTCTCGCCCACCACAGCAGCCCGGCAACGACTGGCCTTCGACGAACTCCTGGCCAACCAAGTGGCGCTGGCCCTACTCCGCCTCAGCCAGCGGCGCCAACCGGGACGGGTCATTGCCGGCGATGGTCAATTGCGCCGGCTGGTACGGGCGGCCCTTCCCTTTCAATTGACCGCCTGTCAGGAACAGGCCCTGGGCGAAATCAACCAGGACATGGCTGACGAACGGCGCATGTTGCGTTTGCTTCAGGGGGATGTCGGCAGCGGAAAAACCATCGTCGCCCTTCTGGCCATGCTCAACGCCGTCGAATGCGGCCACCAAGCTGTGTTGATGGCCCCTACCGAGTTGCTGGCCCGCCAGCACCTCCAATCCCTGGCGCCGTTGGCGGCCAGTGCCGGGCTCGAGGTGGCATCCCTCAGCGGACGAGACAAAGGCAAAACCCGTGCGGCCACACTGGACCGCCTCGCGACCGGGGAAATCCGACTCCTGGTTGGAACCCACGCCTTGTTTCAGGACGATGTCACCTTTGCCGATCTAGGCTTGGTGGTGATCGACGAACAGCACCGCTTCGGCGTCCATCAACGACTTCAACTTTCCACCAAAGGCCAGGCCGTGGACGTGCTGGTGATGTCTGCAACACCCATCCCGCGCACCCTGACCATGACCGCTTATGGTGATCTTGAGGTCTCGCGCCTGGGCGAAAAACCCCCAGGCCGCCGCCCCATCGACACCCGGACCATCGCCCTGGATCGGCTGGACGAAGTGATCGCGGCGATTCAACGGCGGATCACGGACGGGGCTCAGGTCTATTGGGTCTGTCCCCTGGTGGATGAATCCGAAGTGGTCGATCTGGCTGCCGCCACCGAGCGTTACGCCATTCTGAAGGACCGGCTGGGCGACCGAGTGGGGCTGGTTCACGGTCGAATGAAAGGGCCAGACAAAGACGCCTCCATGACCGCTTTTGCCGAAGGCCAGCTGGATCTATTGGTGGCAACCACCGTGATTGAGGTGGGCGTCAATGTGCCCAACGCCACGGTCATGGTGGTGGAACATGCCGAACGCTTCGGTCTGGCTCAACTTCACCAGTTGCGCGGACGGATTGGCCGGGGAGACCAAGCGTCCACCTGCCTGTTGCTGTATGAAGGGCCGCTGAATGAAACCGCCAAGGCCCGGTTGCGCATCCTTCGCGAGACCGAAGACGGCTTTCAGATCGCCGAAGAGGATTTGCGCCTGCGAGGGGCTGGCGAATTGCTGGGCACCCGACAAAGCGGCCTGCCCGGCTTCCGTCTGGCCGATCTGGCTGAACACAGCGAGTTGCTAGCCGCCGCTCGGGATGACGCCCACCTGATCATCGATCGCGACCCGGCCCTTGAAACACCACGCGGCCAAGCCTTACGCACCCTGCTTTATCTCTTTGAAAGAGATGCCGCCGCCCGCTATCTGCGATCCGGGTAGTCGGCGTCGACTCCAAGCATAACGCCCAATTTTCAAGGAGGGCGCGCCGCCCCATGGGCGCCAGAGCCCCCGGTTCAGCCCTCGCACCAAGAGCTTTTTTGCAGAAACCCAAAGCGATTCCATCGGTATTTGCGAGCAATTCACATCCATCACGCTCCATAAGAGTTGCGCCCGACTCGAGACTTTGGGGACAATGGCCTTTACAGTTGATTGGCTGAAAAACTTTGCAATAATGGGCAACCGTTCGGACATGTGTCCGGCGCCGTTTTTTGTTCGCTTGGGAGAGATCTGCCATGGTGAAAGCCCGCCTTTTCAGCGCCGTCGGCGCCATCGTTCTTCTGGCCGCTGGCGGCCTGGCGGTGGTTTCAGCCGATGCCGCCGAAGGCAAGGAGCCGCCGTCCTGCGCTGCCATCTCGTTCCGGGCCCTGGCCGCAGGTGCCCCCGATGGCGAACAGGATGCCGGTCTTTACAGGTCTCGTTTCGTTAAGATCGAACTCAAAGCCACCATCAAGGGCGGCATCGCCGATAGCTACTTCATGATGATCAACGGCAAGCGCCCCGACTCGCTGGCCGGCGGCGTGCCCAAAGGCACCGAGGGCTGCCTCAAGTCCAAGCATGTTTCGGTCCCGGTCACGTCCCAAGGCACCACCTGCACCGGCGACCGCTTCCGCGTGGTGATCGAACGCACCGGCGATCACAAGACCGCAATGCTGTTCGGTTTGCATGGCAATGACTGGTTGTTCTGCACTGCGGCCAAGCTCTAAGTGTCCGTCCCGAAAGTTGTTGAATCATAAGAATCAGTTGTGATTCATTGTCAGGCAGCCCGAAGGAGGGGCTACCGATGTGGACAGAGAAAAACCGCCCGAAGTACAATCGGGACAAGTTGAGATATCCGAGCGA
>CAIXKV010000015.1 GCA_903920145.1 uncultured Rhodospirillales bacterium | reverse complement strand
GCTTGGTTAAATCGCTGCCGTCGTCTTGCTAAAGATTGGGAAAACCTCAACCTCAGTTCTCTCGCCTTCCTTCGCTTCGCCTCTATCCGCCTCATGCTCAGAAAACTCTGCAATCCCTCATAAACTTTCGGGACGGACACTGAGGCCATTGGTAGAGCGCGGGGACAGAGATCCCCGACCGTAGCCCAGGCTGGTCTTACCGCCGACGCCCCACTTGATCAGGGCATCCGCCAGGATCTCTCTGGCGAGATCGGTCCAGCCGGTCGAGCCGGTCCGGTCGCTGAGGGCGATCAGGAACTTGGTGTTTGGTCTGACGGTCAGGAACGGGAGCGGGACTGGACTGGCATAGTCGCTGGGGAAGGCATCTTTGCCGAGGCTCATAATAGGGCTTCTGGTGAACCGTCAGCACATCGGCGCTGAATGGCGTCTGAGTGTTTTCGGGCACATACAAGGCATCGTGAAAAATGATCCGCCCTTGCCGGCCTGGAGAGGCGGAATCGGCTTCTCCGCCAGCGACCGGAGGAGAGCCAAACAGAGCCTCGAAATAGTCTCCGGGCTTCCCGACAATCCGACTGCCAGCCCAGGTCACGCCTGCGAACTTGGCTCGCTTGGAGTCCACAGAGTCCTCAGGATCGGGCCCATACGTGGTTTCCACGTAGTGCGCCAGCAGACCTTTCAGCGCGCTGCCCGGAATCACCGGCACGCCCCAGGTGTGATGAACCGTGAGGCCAATGTCAGTGCCCGAAGGGTTGCCGTGACCGATCAAGAGGCGCGTCGACAGGGTCAAAGTCCAAACAGTCGCCCCGGATACTTTCAGGCTTTTTTCCCAACATTTGAAGAATTTGTCATAGTCGGCGGAAACAGTGTGTTCGGCGGAAACAGTGTGTTTCGTCAGGGTTTCCAGCCAGCCGGCCTTTTTATCGTCGGGAACCTTGCCACCATCACCGATCGGCGCCAAGACCTCATAGGCCAGCCCCAAATGATCGGCAGTCTCGGCGCCGATGATCTCACGGATTCGGTTGCGCATTGGTCTGCCCCTCGTCAAAGCTGGCCTCGGCTGCCCGTTTCAGCCACTGAGCAATTTTTAGAACCTCACGAGTGACCAACATATACTCGGTGGCTTTCTCCAGGTTACGGACCCAGGCCGGGAACTTTTTCGCAGAGTCTCCTGGCCAATAGGTGATTTGGGCGGTGGCCAGGGCTTTCAGATAGCCCTGGCCACCGTTGTCCCTTTCCAACACGGCCAAAGCCGCAGCGAGTCCAAGACGCAGGACGTCGGCGCCGAACCGCCGCGCAATTCGCTTGAAGGCATCCCGTTTAGCGGGTTCTTTTATCTCTTCAACCGCGCGATAGGCGTGAATGGCGCGCTCTTGATCCCGTGACCGGCGATTGGGGCGCGGCGAGGGCTCGGGCGTTGGCGGGAGCAAGGGCGTTGAATCGACCATTGTCGTCTTTTTCTGTTCGCTCGGCGGCGTGTGCAGAGCTGAACGCTTCTTCTTACTCATAGGCTGGCCCCTACCCGAACGATGCGGCAGCGACCGCGACCGACGGTTGCCTTGCCCCCGAATTGAAGAAAGCTCTCCTCCTTCTGGGGCAAGGCATGACCCATCACGTCCTCCGGATCGAGCTTGACTGTTTTGCGCCGGCTGGCTTCGGCGCCGAGCACGCCGAGCAACAGGGTTTCCGGCGGCAGGCTTTCCTCCGACCACAAGGCACCGTCGGCCACGGTGCGGGTGGCCGGATCGATGCGCACGCGCTGGTCAACTTGGGTGGCGGTCTCGCACAAAAAGGTCATGGTTTCGTCGTGAACAATGACCAAGCGAGGCGAAAATAAAGACGCACTATCCTCGCCGAGCACCGGCTCGATGACCTTAATCCAGGCCGATAGCGCCTTGTGCTGGGCGTCGCTGGCCGCAAGGTCGATATCTTCCAGGAGCACGGTCCCGCTGGCCTCGTGACGAACCGCGCTGTTCTCCGAAATCAGCGCCTGATCCTCGGCCACGGTAGGAACCGCTAGTGCCGACACTCCCAAATCGCGCCGCGCCAAAGTGAGCAACAGCGGACTGGTTACCCAAGCGAAGATCCCGCGAAAGCTGCGCACTGGTAGGGCAAACAGGCGAGCATCGCCGACGTTCAGCGCGCCGGCGTGGGCGCTGGGATCGTCCTCGGGGCCAAACACCGCCCGCAAGGTGTCGGTGGCTAGCGATGCCCCGCGCGCGTCGCGCAACACGCCCTTAATGGACGAACCCGGCACGAACGGAATCCCGGTCGATTTATAGCGTGCAATCGGCAGGTCGATCAGGTCCATGGCCTGGCCGGTCCCGGCGTGAAGGGGTGACAAGGCATGCAGAAAATAGGGACAGGTCAACATGTTGGCTGATCCTTGGGCTGCCAGATGCCGGGCACCACCCGGCCAAACCCCTGGCTGGTGTGTTCTCTGTGACCCAGGGCGGTGCACCACAGCGCCTGGGCCTGGTCTGGGGTAAAGGGTTTGCGGTCAACCCGTTCAAAGAAATAAACCGCACCGGGCGGGACTAAACGCTGGGTTCGTTTGGGTTTGCCGGTGGCCATGTCCCATCCGCCAACCGCCAGGGGACGGGGTACGAAGGCCGCCCGCAGGATCAGATCGCCTTCCACGCCCGGCAAGGTGCCGTAATACGCAGTCTCGCGGGGCACAAAACCGTCTGGCAACCAGCCTTCATCAAAGATCAGGGGCGTGACCGCGACCAACCGCAACCCGGTGGGTGGACGCTCCGCGAACCGGGCGATCAGGCGATTGGGGCAGGTAAACACCGCCTCGTCGATCGGCTCCACCCATGCGAGTCCTCCGCTGCCGCCAAGAGTGGCGGGCGACGCCGGCGGCGGAAAGGTCTCGGGAGCGGTCACGACGCCAGCAATGGCCCACTCGAAGACCAGGCGGTGATCGCAAACGCCTCCTGGTTTTTGCAGGGTTTCTAGAATGTCTCGGGAATACAGCGCCCCATCCTTGGCGGTTCCCAAGCCGGGATCGATGGCAACATGGACCTGGAGGCGCTTGGTTAGGGCCTGCCCCTTTCCGTCCTCCTTGGTCAGCGTGCCGCCGGCCAGCCAGGTGACAAAAGCCTCCTCTGGCCACCAGGGCGGGGCCGTTTCGGGCTTGCCCTTGTCCAGAAGATCGGGCCGCCACAGCCGTTCCCGAGCCGGAGCGTCGTCGCGACCCAGCATGGAGACGGTGGGCGCGACCGGGGCCAATCGATTCACCTCATCGGCCTCTTGCAGAAAGAGGGCATCAGCCGGAACCGGCCACAACCGATGACTATCCTTCCAGCGTTCTTCGCCCAGGCGGCGGCGCAAGGCGACGCTGGGACCGAGGATAATTTGGGTGGCCGTTGTCCAGTCGTCGCGGGTGAAAACCCGCTGCTCTTTGGCTTCGACCGCCCGGCCAAACGCAGTCCGCAGGGCTCCCAGCACCGTCGAGGGAAAAGGCCAAGCGAGGCCATGACCACGGCCAAGCCCGTTAGAATACCAGCCGCGCCCATCCTTGCAGAACAGCCCGTCACGCGGCACCAGGGCAAAGCGATGGGCGGTCATGGGGCGACCTCTTGACCGGGGATTGCCTGGCACAAGGTCTTGGCGATGGCCATGTGGTTAATCCACTCCAGGATGGCAGCGTGCGCTTTGGCGTAGGTCTCGGGCTCCGTGTCCCAAAGTCCGAATTCGGCGGGGCTGAAGGTGGTACAGGTGGCGTCGGTGTGGCGCAGGATCTGGAGCGTCTCGCGGATTAGCCATAACGGCTTGGGATCCCTGGAGCGACCATCCTGCTCCGACTTGGGAAACCGCCTGAGCGCCTGCTCCACCTGATAGAGTTTTCCGATGGGTACCGTGCCTTCGCTCAATAACCGGCGGGCTTTATCCAGAATAACGTCGGGTTCCTCAGTCCACTGCCGGCGCCAGTGCCGACGGCCCCCCGATCGCTTGTCGATGATCAGCGCCAGGGCGTTTCGTTCGTCGTGCAGGCCGGCGCCCTTCTTGGCCATCTTTTCCGCGTCCCGACCCAGTGTCAGTAGGTCGCCCATGCCCTCCAGCATGTGCCCAATGCCGATGCCCACCGACAGGGTGGGGAGAGTCTCGATTGCCGTGTTCCGGCACGCCTCCGTCATGATCTCGGCGAAGGCCTCGCTCAACGTTCGGGCGCAGGCGATGGCGGTGGACACCGGCAGAAAGGCCAAGACGTCGTCCCCGCCGGAATAGATCAACAATCCGCAATGCTGAGTCTCGACGATGGTCCTGGCCTTTTGGGCGAACTGAGACATCTGCTTGGAAAAGGTGCGGCGATCGGTGTGGCTGGTCAGGCTATCGATCGCCGTACCCATTTTATCGCCATCCGCGACCAGACAGGCGACATAGGGAAACGGCTCGCGCGAGGGCGAACGGATCAACGCCTCTTGCAATGACTTAAGCCGCTTGATCCTGGGATCATCTTTTTCGGTCCAGCCCAAGTCTTCGCAGTCAGCCTCGCGCCGTGTGGTCAGTAATAGGCTGGCATTGTAGGGAAAAGCTTCGCCACAGGGAATGTTGCTTCTGACCGTCCAGGATCCGTTAATATCGGCCTGTTCGCGGCACCATCCTTCAATATCTTTGAACACGGCGGGATTTTTGGTCCTGGCCCAGATAATCCACGGCGCCAGGGCGACATTGATCACCGGGACGAATTGTTCGGGCTTACCCCCGGCCCGCTTAACCAACCCTACGGCATCGAGTTGCTCACCCTTGCTGATGCGGTACCGTCGGACCCAGTCGGGGTCACGGTCGTTGGGCTCCCGCAACACCGTCTGCCGGGCGCCATCCAGGCTGGAACTCGGCACGCCCTGACGCTGTTGCCGCCAAGGCCCAAAGTCGCGCAGCATCTTCCGACTGCTGATGGCCTGGTCGACGGTGTCCCGCGCCCGCTTGTAATCGTCGTTGACAATGGGCGCCCAGGCGGCGGTAAAGTCCAGAAGGCTGTCGATCTGCTCGGCCCAGACATCGACAACGTCCGGTGCAATCAGCTTTGCGCATTCGTGGTGGACCCCGGCAGCCATGTTCCGCCAGTCGTCCATCACCGCCGTTCTGGCCGTTCTCGCGATCGTTTCAAGGGCGGCGTCATCGTCCGCGCTCACGATGGCTTCGATCTTATTGGCAATATTCAGGGGTGGGAGACCCGCCTCTGGCCGAAGCAGCCGTTGACAAAGTTTAAGCTCGGGATGGCCCCGGTCGAGGGCCGGAAAGATCAGCACGACCCCATCGGTGTTGGCAAGGCTCCGGGCCACCGTTCGCGACACTTCCGAGAGCAGATGGCTACCGAACCACAAATCCCGTGTCCGCCGCGCCTGGGCAATGAAATCCTGCACCGGCCCCAGCGTAATCAACAGCACATAATCGGTCATGGCGCGACCCTCCAGGCCTTCAGACAACCCATGAAAGCATCTTTTAGGCTCGCCTTGTTCTTCAGAGGTTTGATCAGCCAACCCATGAAAGCATCTTTTAGGCTCGCCTTGTTCTTCAGAGGTTTGATCAGCCAACCCATGAAAGCATCTTTTAGGCTCGCCTTGTTCTTCAGAGGTTTGAAATGCGGCGTATCCTT
>CAIXKV010000014.1 GCA_903920145.1 uncultured Rhodospirillales bacterium | reverse complement strand
GGTATCGGGCCGCGACGGCAGCCCCGCGTCCTCGTGGACGCGAAGCCCCAGTGTGTGGAGTCTAGTGGGCGCGGATGCGCCCGCCCGGCGTCTGAGGTCAGCCTTGATGAGTCACCATCAAGGCCCGTTGGTATCATTGTCATGGCTCGCCGGCATAAAACATCACTCCCCGATCGCAACCCCTTCACGGCGCGGGTCGGCACCGCCGACCAAGTGACCGTCGATAATCTGAATGCCCTGCAAACCGCTCGGCAGATCGACCAAAGCAACCGTGTGACCACGCGCCTCGAGAACCGGCTTCAATGACGCCAAGGCGGTTCCCTGTTCCAGTTCGGTGACACCGTTGCGATTGGCGATATGGGGCAAATCGATCGCCGTTTGAATGTCCAGCCCCCAATCCAGCACCCCCACCAGGGTTTCGGCCACATACTCGATAATCCGGCTCCCCCCCGGCGAGCCCACCACCAACACGGGCCGCCCCCCATCATCCTTGACTACGGTGGGCGACATGGCCGAGCGGGGCCGTTTGCCCGGCTCCACTCGATTAGCCACCGGACGCCCGTTCACCTCGGGTCGGAATGAGAAATCGGTCAGTTCGTTGTTCAGCATAAAACCGTCAACCATCAACCGCGCGCCGAACTCGTCTTCAATGGACGTGGTCATTGAAACGGCATTGCCGGCGGCATCGACGATGGAAATCTGGCTGGTCGAGGGAAATTCGTAAGCCTCACCCGGCGCCAACTCCAAAGCGTCCCGCCAGGGCGGGTTCCCGGCGCGAACCGGCGTAGGCAGCGCCGTATCAAGGGTAATCAACTGCGCCCGTACCAGCAAATAGAGGCTGTCGATCAGGCCGGTTGCCGGGACAGTCCGGGAATCGGGGTCCGCCAGATAGGCATCGCGATCGGCATACGCCAATTTGCTGACTTCGGCGAACAGATGGACAGCATCCACCGACAGCGGCTTCAGGTGCGGCATGTCGAAATGGCCAAGCAGCCCGAGAATTTGACCGACGATGGCCCCCCCTGAGGCTGGCGGTGGAACCCCGCACACCTCATAGGCCCGATACGCCTGGCACAACGGCTCTCGCTGTTTGACCTGATAGCCCTTGAGATCGGCCTCGGTTAATGTACCGGGATTGGCGGCGACGCCGTGAACCTTCTCGGCGATGTCCTTGGCGATAGGGCCGGCGTAAAAGGCATCGGCGCCTCCGGCGGCGATCTTACGCAGAGTCTCGGCATAGGCCGGATTTTTCAGAAGAGTTCCTGCCGCCAAGGGCTGACCATCGGGCGTAAAGAAATAAGCCCGCGCCGCCGGATCCCGAGACAGCCGCTCGCGATCGGCGGCGATGGCCGTCGACAGCCGGGGAGACACGACGAAACCGTGCTCGGCCAAAGCAATCGCTGGCTGGAACAGCTTGGCCCAAGGCAGTTTGCCATAATGTTGATGCACGGTTTCCATCAACCGCAGCGCCCCCGGCACCCCCACCGAGCGACCACCGATCACCGCATCATAAAATGCCAAAGGTTGGCCCGCAGCGTCCAAAAAGAGGCCGGGCGTGACGCCTGCTGGTGCGGTCTCGCGACCGTCAAAGGCCGTCAGTTCACTGGTACTGTGGTCATAATGCAGCAAAAACGCGCCGCCCCCCACCCCCGAGGATTGCGGCTCCACCAGCCCCAACACCGCCTGAACCGCAACCAGGGCGTCCGCAGCGGTGCCGCCCGCGCGGATCATCTCGACTCCAGCGGACGCAGCCAACGGATGGCCCGCTGCCACCAGAAAGGATTTGGCTTGAACCGCCTGCCTGGGCGACGGCCCGCCCGTCTCCGACTCACCGGCCTGGGCGGTCGGCCCCTGAACCAGGATCAAGCCTCCCAAAACCCAAAGCCAAACAACCAAACGGACACCCCGGCGAACGACGGTAAGGGCGGCGACCATGACGGAACTCCGACAGTCATTGAACGGAAACACCGAGCGATTCCGCCCCGCCAGACCAGCCCCCCCGACCTCACCGGACCCGCCCGATGACCACGGCTAGCCTCTGAGAGAACGGCCCTTCAGTTTGAATACAAAGGTAATCACTTCCGCGACGGCCCGATAGTATTCCGCCGGGATTTCACGGTCAATGTCGACGGTATCATATAAGGCCCGCGCCAAAGGCGGGTTCTGCACGATGGGAATCTTATGCTCTTCGGCGATTTTGCGAATATTTGCGGCCAGGAAGTCCACGCCCTTGGCCACCACCACAGGCGCCCGACTGCTGCCTGGATCATATTTCATCGCCACCGCAAAATGCGTTGGATTGGTTACCACCACATCGGCCTTGGGAACTGCCGCCATCATCCGTTGGCGAGCCCGCTGCATCCGCAAACCGCGAATCTTACCCTTGATCAACGGATCGCCTTCGCTCTGCTTATGCTCGTCCTTGACCTCTTTTTTGGTCATGCGTTGTTGTTTATAGAAATTAAAATGGTTATACGCATAGTCAGCTATTGTAATAATTAAAACGACAATAATAATACCGACCATCATTTTCATCATCACACGATGGACTTCATTTAAAATATCAATGAAATCCATCCCAATGAAATGCTCAAATCCTTGAACCATTGGTTTTAACATGAAATAAACAACCAAGCCGATAGCAATCAATTTACCCAAGTTCTTGCCAAGTTCGACCGCCTGCCGATCCAGTTTGAACAATCGCTTCATGCCGGCAAGGGGGTTAAGCTTATTAAAGTCTATTTTTAATACTTTCCATGTAAATTTAAATCCAATTTGCAATACTGTCGCCATTACTCCGAGAATCATCAAAAGCATTAATGGAAGTCCGGCATAATAAATAATATCAATCATGACTCGACTCAGAATCAGGCGAAGCCCTTCCTGATCCGTTGGCATTTGATAACTTTCAGATAAAAAACTAGCCAGTTCATCTTTGATACTACCGACCACAGGCGCCGCCAGCCACCCCACAATAATTAGGATACCGATCATAGATAAGAGGTTATTAACCTCACGGCTCATCGCGAATTGACCCTCCTCATGGGCCTTTTCGAGTTTTCGACCGCTGGCTTCTTCGGTTTTTGATGACTCGTCTTGATCTTCTGACATGCCGTTCTCCCGCCGGATTCCGGCTTATCATCCCATCGAGCCTTGATCTTCACGCACCCCCAAGCTGCTCTCAGGGTGGGCGCATGGGAGCGTGGGGCTGCGGTCGTATTTTCTAAAGAGACCGCCGGGGCTTATCCTGGAGAAACGAACTCAACAAGATTCGATTCGAAATGACGCATCCAAAACATCATCATAGCCCCCAAGGTCAGTGAAAAAAGGAGCAGGCCGTAAGCGATCTGGACCGACATGAACACCGTGAAGACCTGCATTTGGGGCGCCAATCGAGACATCACCCCTAGAGCCAGAGCAAACACCAAGCCCGTTGCGATAAAAGGCGCCGCCATCTCGATCCCGATGGTAAAACCATCCGAAACCAGACGGGTAATCATCTGGGCAAAATCCCCCACCGGCAAAGCCTCACCGGGCGGAAAAACATCGTAACTATGAACCACCGCCATAAGCAACATATGATGTAAATTAGTAACCATAATTAATAATAAAGCCAGCCACGCCAACAAAGAACCCGGTAATGATCCCTGAGATGCTAAGGCCGGATTGAAGACAAAGGCATTAGAGAGACCCGCCTGCATGGCAATCAACATGCCAGCAACTTCCAGCGCGCTGAACATTAGTCGTTGCAGCGAACCGATAAAGATGCCAATAATAATCTCACTGCTTAACAATAAGAACAAGGACAAGACATGGGTTGGTTCATGGGGCAGCCGGTCTTGCAAAATGGGGGTCACGACGATGCTGATGACCAGGGCCAGCAACAATCGAACACGGGTCGGCACGAACTGATCGCCAAAGACCGGCATGGCCATCAAAGCCGAACCCACCCGAGTAAAGACCAGAAGCCAGGCAAACAGGTGATCGGTGATAAGGGTCTGAAGGGATTCCACGGGCTACGGCGTGCCAATGGCGACAATGCGATCAGCAATATGCTGGGTGAACGTGACCAGATGCGAGACCATGAACGGCGCCAAGTAAATGGTTGCCGCAAATCCCAGCAACATCTTGGGCACAAAGGTTAAGGTCTGCTCTTGAATTTGGGTTAAGGCCTGAAATAACGAGATAAGAATACCGACCACCAGCATGATGGTCAGGATTGGCCCTGAAATGAATATCATGGCGAGGATTGCCTCGCGACAGACCTCGATGGCGTCGGTCTCGGTCATGATATCCTACATCGGCATTTGTAAAATCTGCTGATACGCACTGACCACTTTGTCCCGGACGGCGGTGACAGTCTGCAAGGTCATCTCGGCATTGGTCACGGCTGACACCACATCGGTCAGATCGGCTTTCCCCAGCGCGGCCTTGGCTGACATTTGTTCGCCGGTGTGCAGCGTATCGATGCTCTCTTTGGCAGCCTGCTCGAGCAACGACCCAAACGAGGCTCCGCCGCTTTCCTCCGTCGCTCCCGGCTGAACCGCACGGGAAGCGGCGCTGGCATAGGCATTAAGGGCCGCGCTGACATTGGCAACCATGGTGATGACTCCCACGCGACAGAATCCGGTCGCGCAAAGGGTGAAGCGACTACTGGAGCAAACCGATGGTGTGAGACAGCATCGTCTTCGCGGTGTCGATCAAGTTCAAATTGGCGTCGTAAGACCGCTGGGCCTCTTGAAGATCCATGGTCTCGATGATGTTGTTGACGTTTGGCATCAGCACATACCCATCCCCATCGGCCACCGGATTCCCCGGATCATACCGGCGCTGAAAATCACTGCGGTCCACCCCGACGGCTGCGACCCGAACCGTATCCACTCCCAGATGACGGTCAAGGGTGTTCTTGAAGGTCACCACTTGGCGCCGGTAGGGCAAATCCCCTGGAGTCACAGCCGAAGAGTCGGCATTGGCCAAGTTCTCCGCAATCACCTTGATCCGGGTTCCCTGAGCCTTCATGCCGGCAGCAGAAACCGCCATGGCCTTGGTGATATCCATAACCTCGCCTCCGTCCTGGTGAGTCGTCCACGACTCCGCACGCAACTTTTCAATTATGAACCGCTATGGATGACCAATTTGATGAGATTAATGTTCTTTTTATAAAGATTAGTAATCATGGTGTAGTCTTGTGCCGATTGAGACATTTTTAACATTTGATCTTCCACCACCACCGCATTACCGTCAGGCTTAGTCTCGTAGGGAACCTTGTCTTTTTGTACCGTTCCAGCTTCATTCGAAAAGCTTTTCGGCATCTGGTGGCCGGGATTGGTTAAAACGGGAGCCAAATGATGCCCTTCGCCCAAGGCACTCTTAAAGGTAAAGGCGCTCAAGTCGCTCGGCTTGTAGTGCGGGGTATCGACATTCGAGATGTTCTGAGCCACCACCTCCTGGCGCTGGTTGAGCCAGTCCATCTTCTTGTTCAACAGCTTGAACATTCCGAGAGAATTGAGGTCCATGGCTCGTCCATCCCTGTTCTTCGCGCCACCCGGAACCACACGGCCCCGCTCCGCAGGATCAACCCCCACAACGGCAAAGCAAGAATTGCGCCGCCCGTTGCCTGATATCTCGACAGCTCGATCCCGAGCCTACGATCATACGCTCAGACCGGCTAACCCTCAAGGACGTCCCCAATGAGAATGGCCTTGAGATCAAAGAAGGCCATGCCTGTTTGCCGGTGCAGGGCGAAGCCCTGTTAAAATTAAGAGAGAAGCTCCCGGCAATTCCTACCCACCCAGCAAAATTCGCCGGGCCCCTTTACCCTCCCGCCTCATCGGAACCCGCAGTGGCCCTAGCCTCCTCGCGCTCGGCCATTTCCCGTCGCACCGCTGCTAGTAGCGCCGAAGCCTCCTCGCGCTCGCCACGGCCTCCGCCCCATCCATCGAAATGGATCAAACTCTCCAGCGGCAATCGAGCCCGCCACCCCGCCGATTCCAGCTCTGGCCGGGACGGAAAATGACTGACATAGCCTAAGCAAAGATAGGCCACAGGCACCACCCGGCGAGGAATAGCCAGGATATCCTGAAGCCGGCGGGGATGCAGGATACTGACCCACCCCACCCCCAATCCCTCGGCCCGAGCGGCCAACCACAGATTTTGCACGGCACAGACCGTACTATACAAATCCATGGTCGGCATATGGGTCCGCCCCAAAACCACCGATCCGGCACGGTCGCGATCGCATGTGATGCATAGATTGATCGGGGCTTCGCGGATTCCCTGAAGCCTGAGCTTGCGGTAAGCCTCCCGCCGCTCGCCTTCAAATCGCAACGCCGCTTCCTGGTTGGCCGCCTCGAAATCGGCATGCACCCGAGCCTTGACCTCGGGATCGGCAACCACAATGAAGCTCCAGGGCTGCATAAAGCCCACCGAAGGCGCGAAATGCGCCGCCGTCAGCAATCGCGCCAAAACCTCCGCCGGCACCGGATCCGGCAAAAACTGCCCCCGAATGTCACGGCGATTAAAGATCGCCTTGTAAAGACCGGCCTGATCATCAGCCGAAAAGGGAACGGCCTTTACAGGCGCGTCAGGGGCCGGCGGGAAAGAGGTCATGAACACCTTGCACGGTAACGGAACGCCCCTAAAAGCCCCTGGGAAAAGGCAAGCCCTCGACTCTAAATCCGCTCTGACAGCCAAATCGCCGCCCGCGTCCCCGCCTTGATCGCTCCTGAAAGCAAAGGATAGCCCGGCGTTTGTTCGGCCTCATGAGCCAAACCAAGATCGCGATGTTCGATCTCATCGGCCCGGAAGGCTTCGATCGTGGCCTTTAACGGCGCCTCATCCTCGCCCAACTGGGCCGCTTGACTGGCATAATGCTCATCAATGACGGTTTCGACCGCAACGGTGCAGGCCATGGCCGCCCGCGCGCCCATCAAAGCGGTTGCCGCGCCAAGAGCAAACCCTGCCACATGCCAAAACGGTTGCAGCAAGGTTGGGCGAACCCGACGATCGACGACCATCTTCTCAAAGACGTCCACATGATGGAGCTCCTGCTCCAGCATGCGTTGAATGACCGGCGTGTTGCGATGATTGCGCAACACCGCTAATTGGCCCTCGTAAATACGCCGCGCGCCGAATTCGCCCGCATGGTCGACACGGACAATCCGGTCAATCAGAGCCCTACGACCAGGGGCTCCGGGAAGCGCGGTCTGGCCGGTATGAACGATCGGCGGAGCGGAGTCCGGGGATTGAGCGTCAGACGACATTGTTTCGACCTTTGGGCTGAAGGGCCCGGCGCGCCGCCAACAGGGCAAACGCGGCGAGAGCCAGAGTCACCACCACATTATAGCCAGCCAACGAGACGCCGAACAGAGACCAGGACACCTCGTCGCAGGGCACAACCGGCCCGTCCAGCAAACGGGCGCGCAATTCGTCCAGTGTTGCCGCTGGTTCCACACTGCATCCCGACAATCCCACCCACCAGTGATATTCGACCCCCACATGGAACACCGCAAGACAGGTATCCCCCAACAGGACCAAACCGATGAGTCCCAG
This sequence comes from uncultured Rhodospirillales bacterium, assembly GCA_903920145.1. Classification (GTDB taxonomy): domain Bacteria; phylum Pseudomonadota; class Alphaproteobacteria; order Azospirillales; family Azospirillaceae; genus BOG-933. The sequence goes on along the minus strand of CAIXKV010000014.1, from coordinate 20,779 downwards.
CAACCCCGCCCGCACGGGCCGACGGCGGCCAAAGGCCAGGGTCAGCAAGGCCAAGCCCCCGGCAATGACATAGGGCCACCGCTGATAAACGCACAACGCGCAAGGCTGTACGCCCACCACATGCTGCATGAACAGCGCAGCGCCAAGCACGCCAACGGCCCCCACAGCCAGCAGCAACGGGGCTCGCCACCCATCCAAAGCACGCCCGATCAGGGTTCCCATGCTCCACACTCCGTCGATGTTCCCGAACCGCCAATCGTCCCGAATGCTTTGGCCATTCTCACCGGATGGCTATAACAGATAGCGCATCGCCAAAAAACCACCGACCAACAGAAGCACAAACAGCGTGGTCAAAAGTGTCAATCGCCGCTCAATAAAAGTGCGAATAGGCTCGCCGAATTTCCACAGCAAACTCGCCACCAGGAAAAACCGCATGGACCGAGAAATCACCGCCGCGATGGTAAACCATAACAGACTGAATTTGAAGGCTCCAGAAGCAATCGTCACAAGCTTAAAGGGAATCGGCGTCGCCCCTTTAATAATAATAATCCATAATCCCCATTGATCAAAACCAGCCTTAAATGCCTCATAATGCGCCATGGCGTGATAGAAGGTCAGTATCTGCTGGCCTAGCGTTTCAAACAAATAGTATCCGATAGCATATCCCAGCCACCCCCCGATTACCGAAGCCAGCGTACAAACCGCCGCCAGCAGCCAGGCGCGGTCGCGATTCGCCAGAACCATCGGGATCAGCAGAACATCCGGCGGGATCGGGAAGACCGAGCTTTCGATGAAAGAAACACCGGCCAACGCCCACACTGCGTTTTTGCGCCCGGCCTGACGCATGGTCCAGTCATAAAGAGGTCGAATCACCGCCCGATCCTTTTCAAAAACCTTATGCCACCGCGCGGTCATCGCCCGATGCTTGGCCAGCCGTGTAGCAGGCTGGGCGATCTTCGGCAACCGTAACGGCCCCGACCCAATTATTCCGGATCCGGTCCCTCGGCTTCGATTCGCTCCATGTCCTCGTCGGACAAGCCGAAATGATGCCCGATCTCGTGGATCAGAACATGACGAACAATATGAGATAAATCTTCCCCCGACTCGCACCAATAATCGAGCAAAGGACGTCGATAGAGGAAAATAGCATCAAGATTGGTGCGAATGTCCTGAACGCTTTGATGAGGCAAATCAACGCCGCGATACAACCCCATGAGGTCAAAAGGGCTATCTAAATCCATTTCCTCTTCGGTTTCCTCATCGGGAAAATCCACCACATGGATTGCGATGTTGTTGGTCCGAGCCAAAAAGACCAATGGCAGCGTCGCCAACGCCTGTTCGGCCAACGCCTCCAGATCGGCCAGGGACGGCGCGACGGTAAAGCTTCGGCGATGGTCGCCACCCTGCTGAGCCATGAAGGTAAGACTTTCCTTAGTGCTTGATCCCGGCACTCCGAAGCGCCACATCGACCATCAGTCATAGCATGATAGGATGTGATTCGGCGAACGCCGCAAGGGGCGCGCCGAGGTCGCTGTAGAACCGCCCCCGGAACAGGAGTTGACAATGGTCGAACGGTTAGTGGGAGCCAAACGGCAAACGGCCTTGCGGGACTTACATGGCTGGGCAGAGGTTCCCGAACGCGACGCGATTCGTAAAGGCTACCATTTCGTGGATTTTAGCGCCGCGTGGGGATTTATGACCCAGGTTGCCTTGGTGGCAGAGAAAATGAACCACCACCCCGAATGGTTTAATATTTATAATCGAGTGGAAATTACCCTGAGCACTCACGACGCCGAAGGCGTGACCGTCCGCGACCTGGAGCTGGCAAAACAGATCGACCGTCTCGCCAATATGCCGAATCGCTGAACAGCACCGGGACACGCCCCATACCCGCGACGATAACGCCACTGTAGACGATAACGCCACTGTAGACGATAACGCCACTGTAGACGATAACGCCACTGTACGGGTGTGGGCGTCGGGGTGGTGCCCCCCCCATCGAGCCTTGATGGTGACTCATCGAGGCTGCGTCCTCAGGCACCGGGCAGGCGGGTCCGCGCTCCCCCTAGAGTCCACACGGGGGCTTCGCGTCCACAAGGACGCGGGGTCGCCGTCGCGGCCCGAGGACCGGCGCTGTGTCATGGTTAGGGCTCGCCAGTATTACTCCTCATCCAGCGACGGCGAGGCCATGACGTCCAAAAAGGACTCGACCACCACCGGATCGAATCGACTTCCGGCCATCGTTTCAATCATCGTCATGGCTTGATCTTGAGAAAAAGCCGGGCGATAGGGCCGCTCGGATACCAGCGCCTCGAAGGTATCGGCGACCGCCACGATCCGGGCAGACAAAGGAATCGCCGCACCCCGCAAGCCATCAGGATAGCCAGACCCATCAAAATTCTCATGATGAGATAAGGCAATTTCCGCCCCCAACTCAAGATATGTTAATCCCCGAACCATGCCGCAGGCCCGAACTAAAAAAGCATGACCGCGCACAGTGTGCTGGGTCATGACCTTGCGTTCGTCATCGGTCAGCGGACCCGGCTTACGCAAAATACGGTCGGCGACGGTAATGTTCCCGACATCATGGAGCATCGAAGCCAAACCGATCAGCTCCAAAAAGGGCGAATCGATACTCTCGCGAAAATGGCGCCAGGTATACAGAGTGCGGGCAATGCGCTCGGCCAATCCGGCTAGACGGAGACTTTCCGAACGCGTCTCGTGCGACGCAGCAATGGCCACGTCGGCATCCACCTGGGCCGTTTCAGCGATATCCGCCAAGGTCGCAACAGTGGCTTCCTGAGCCTTTAAGACCTGTTCGTAAAGATAAATATTCTCAAACCCAACAGTAATTTTATCGCAGAATAAGGCAATCAGCCTTTGATCCAATTCATTCAGAGGTCGATTTGAACTCATATAGACAACATTTTCGCGATCCGTCAAAGTCTGAATGTACATGGCGCAATGGTCTTGACTGAAGACATTCTGACGGCGTGCCAAGCAATCCTTGATGGTGACAACCACCCCGGCATCCACCGCCGCATCCAAAGGTTCATTGATCAAAGTTTCGAATCGCCCGGAGCCGGCCAAAACATAAAGGCCCTCGCGGTCACGCCGTCCAACATCGCCGCGCTTGACGCATAAAATGGCGTCAGGGCCAGCACCGACAATCGCACTCAGTTGAGTAAAAACCCCGGCCGCGAAGAGTTTCATCGAACGGGTTTTGGATAGAGAGCTGGAAGCCTCAATAATTTTTTCCAGCCCGCGCCGATTGGCGTCGATGGTGATTAAATCTTCATAAGAGCGCAACGCCGCCACGGTGCAGGTAAATAACTGTTGGGCGGTGAGTTGGGTTTTGGCCTTATAATCATTGATATCATATTCGAGAATGACATTCCGCTCTGGAGCCTGTCCGGGCTGGCCAGTGCGCAAAATGATTCGAACATGGCGGTTTCCCATCACCTCGCGGATATGATGAACCAGTTTCAAGCCGGCATCATCGGTCTCCATGACCACATCGAGCAGAATGACTGCAATGTCCTTTTCCTGTTCTAAAATTCCGATGGCTTCGGCTGCCGAGTAGGCGCTGAAAAATTGGGTTGACCGACCTTTGAAAACAAAATCGGCCAACACCAGACGGGTGATCGAATGAACCTCGGGTTCGTCATCGACCACCAGCATTTTCCATCCGACCGGCACAACCCCCGGACGGGGGAGACCGACGGTCACGTCATCGTCTTCGAGGAACAAGTCTTCATCGTCGTCGATCATGGGAGGACGTGCTTCCTTCACGGAACGGTGGTCGATCGGAGGACGCCTTAATGGGAGCCCTCGTATCCGTTTGCCACGGTATCATTAACAAGGGACATTGGCACGCGCAGTATCAACCGATTCAGACCATCAAGCCTTGCTGTTATACCGGCGAGCCCTGATACTGATACCATCGAGCCTTGATGGTGACTCATCAAGGCTGCCCTCAGACGCCGGGCGGGCGCATCCGCGCCCCCTAGTCCACACACTGGGGCTTCGCGTCCACGAGGATGCGGGGTCGCCGTCGCGGCCCGATACCGGCAGAGTGTCATCGTTATAGCTCGCCGGTATGACACATCGCCGATCTCATTCATAAGACTCATGGGCCTTTCCCATTCGTCGCTCGGCCTCGCTACGGATTGCTGCCGCTAAATCGGGATGACGAGCCGCAAGGTCGCGGAAATCAGCGATATCAAGGATTAACAATTGGCTAGACTTGAGAGCCACAGCGGTCGCGCGCCGCCGGGTGCCGGTGATCAAGGCCATCTCGCCAAAGAAATCACCGTCTTTCAAACGAAAGATCACGTCAGAAGCGGCTTGTATTTCGATATCTCCGCTGACAATAAAGTACATGCAATCGCCAATATCGCCCCGCCGCACCACGACGCTACCGGATCCGACTTCGCACGCGCGCAGACGCTGGGCGACATCGGCAATCACTGCGGCGCCGACATTCTGGAACAGCGGCACCCGCGCCACCAAATCCCAGGTCTTCAAGAAAGCCCGACGCCGCATTTCCTGGGAAAAGCCCGTGGCCAAAATACCGGCCCACAGGGAAAAAACCAGGATCCCGCACATCATCACCAATCCGGCCAGCATCCGGCCCGGCACAGTGACAGGCGTCACGTCGCCATAGCCGGTGGTGGTGAGAGTAACGATGGTCCACCATAGCGATTTCGAGACGGTGCCGAAAACGGCAGGCTGGGCTTGGCCTTCCAACAGATAAGCCAGCACGGCCGCACACAGCAACACCACCAGGAACGCGAAGAGCACCCCGATCAAGGGCTCGGCCTCGAGCTGGATCACCCGCCACAGCACCGCCAATCCCGGAGAATAGCGGGCCAGCTTGAAGACCCACAGCACCCCCAGCATTTCGGCATTTGCAACCGATACGCCAACGATCCAGGCCACGGGAATCAGCACGGCGCCACTGAGATCAACCAGGCCGCGCGCTGATAACATCCAACGCAATCGCAACCGACCGGCAGGATCGCCATGTGCGGCCCACATGTCCGGGATTATCCACAGGCGCACCAGATATTCGATCATAAAGGCCGCCAGCGGCCCCCCAACCAATACGCCCTCTTCAGGTATCACCCCGGCGTCGGAGGCCAGCAGAACACCGATCAATCCAGTGATGATAAAGGCGATGTTCACCATCCGGACCAGGCGCGCTCCGGGGCGTCGGGAGGCCGGATCCAACAAACCAGCCACCCACTGTCGCCACGAAAGCCGCAGCTCCGTGCTCGGGTTGCCATCCGACATAAGAGGCCCAGACACCATCGGCACTCACTCCCCCATCACCCCAGGGGAAGATTAGCCCAAGCCGAGCCAGATCCGCTACCTCACCCGACTGTCTGTCAGACCATCGGGCCTTGATGAGTCACCATCAAGGCTCGATGGTATAAAACACCGGAAAACTAATCAATCAGGCCAAATTTTCGGGCTTGATTCACGGCTTGGGTTCTATTTCGTGCTGACAAGAGACGAAACAAAGAATTTACATGCAATTTAACGGTCGCTTCTGAAATACCCAGATCATAAGCAATTTGCTTGTTCATATGACCTTGAGAAAGATACTTTAGCACTTCGCTCTGACGAGGCGTCAAGGCTACGCTTGCCGTTTTCTGCTCTGTTTTTTGAGCCCACCCCTGCCGTGACGCCGATTCCACGTCATCAGAGGGACTCAGAAACGCTTCCGCCGGGACGTAAGTACCTCCGTCCAAAATAATTTGCAAAGCATTGGCCAGCGACCGCGCCGCCATCCCTTTGGATAGGAAGCCAACCGCCCCAGCCGTAATTGCCGCCTGAATATCGCGAAGTTCGAACGTCCCCGAAACCACAACGATCCTCGCTGTGGTGGTGGGGATAACCTGACGGAGCCAATCAAGACCATCGGCACCGGGCATGTGCAGATCGAGAAAAACCAAATCAATTCGATTCCGAAGTAAGGCAGTGACCTCATTAAAAGTTGTTGCCTCAACGATATGGATGTTCGGAGACAATTGACGCAACTTTAATATCAACCCCTCTCGAACTAGGGCATGATCATCGGCAACAACAACCCTCGGACCGCTCGATCCGAAGTGATCAAGACTAATATCGATATCCAGAAACTTTTCCACGTCAGCACACCCAAAAAGGGTTGTTTACTTTCTTTTTTCAACAAAACAGCGATATTTTGGTGAGACCCACGCACAGGACAAAAGCTGTCCCTTTTAAACAGCTATGACCAGGACAGATTATCATAAGATGGTCCTTTAGCAAGCTATATGCTCACTGTGTGCCAAAAAAGCCTACAAAGTGGGCTTGCATACTATATTATGAGACCACCTCCGCCCACCCTAGCACCACCTGCCATTCACCATGGATCACGGCTTACAAGCCACCGGCGACTCAAACACATAAAGAACACAAGACGAGAAGGCCGATCTGGACAAAGCGCCCCAGGTTTCGGACGAGGATTGCCCCGCACCCCAGGCGATTGCTATTTTGCGGCGCACCTAGAAACACCCAAATCCGGAGACTCGACGTTCGTGTCTGCCCCCTTCTTCTCCCCTCCGGTCCCTCCTCACCGCCACGAGCTTCCGGTGTCATGGGAAGACCTTCACCGAGCCGCCAAGACATTGGCTTGGCGATTGTTGCCGTTGGGTCCGTGGCGAGGCCTCATCGCGGTCAGTCGCGGCGGCCTGGTCCCAGCGGCTATTGTGGCCCGAGAACTGGACATCCGGTTGGTTGAAACCATCTGTCTTGCCAGTTACCAACATCAAAATCAAGGTGAAGTCCAGGTCTTAAAGGCCGTGGAAGGCGATGGTAGTGGTTGGCTGGTCATCGATGATCTCGTCGATACCGGTCAAACGGCCATCGTGGTGCGGCGCATGCTGCCTAAGGCCCATTTGGCGTCGATTTATGCCAAACCTGCGGGCCGCCCACGGGTCGACACCTTTATCACCGAAGTCGAGCAAGACACCTGGATTTTCTTTCCGTGGGACATTGAACCTCGATTCAGCCCCCCGATCGTCGAACGCCACCAGGGTTGATGACCAAAAAGCCGACCTCCCGACTTCATCGAACCGAGCCGCGCGACTTCTTTTTGTAACGGCGGCTTGCTACCAAGGCGCGGTTCGTGCGTTGCCACATCGGTGACGACCATCACGAGCCCAGGCACGAAGGAGACCCACCGTGACCCACCCGATGGCACCGGCCGACGCGGTCCTGGACCTGTACGGGCAATGGGGCAACGCCCTGTTTCTCGATCAGCCGGTGACTCAGGTCGAGCATGCCTTGCAAATCGCTTGGCTGGCCGAGCAGGCCGGCGCCCCGCCTCCGCTGGTAGCGGCGGCTTTTCTTCATGATATCGGGCATTTGCTGGCGATTCGATTCACGGCTCCAAAGGTCGCCGTCAGCGGTGATCCTCAGCATGCCGAAACCGGAGCCGCATGGCTGGCTGCGGATTTCCCCTCTTCGGTGGTCGAGCCGGTTCGGCTGCACGTCATGGCCAAACGCTACCTCTGTAGCGTCGAACCCGGCTACCCAGCCCGCCTCTCCTCGGCCTCCAAATTCAGGCTGGATTCCCAGGGCGGCCTCATGACGCCAACCGAAGCTGCGACTTTTTTAGCCACACCTTTCGCTGCTGACGCTCTCAAGCTCCGACGCTGGGACGAGATGGCGCGGGTTCCATCCCTGGCGACGCCATCCGTCGCCCATTTTCGCCCGTGCCTGGAAGCGGTCAGTCGGCATCCTCACGCCCCATAGCCCCGGTAGCCAAACCGCGTCGCTCCAAGCGGGCTCGTCGAACGTCCGACGACAGGGAAACGGCCCTGTGTTTTCAAGGACTCCCGGCCAGACTCAGAGCGAACCCAGAAATCACAAAAGACGCGACACCCAGCTTGCACTGGTGGCCGCGACCTCATACCTTGGTTTCACAGTTCGCCATGGCAAAAAAGGCTCGACCGTGCCCGATTTTCCCATTCTCGACGGTAAACGCATCCTGCTGGTGATCGCTGGCGGCATCGCCGCCTACAAGAGCCTGGACTTGATCCGCCGACTGCGTGAGCGGGGCTGCGAGGTCCGTTGCGTCCTCAGTGAGGGGGGCGCTCGATTCGTGACCCCGCTGACGGTGGCCGCACTCTCGGAAAACAAGGTTTATCACGACCTGTGGTCTCTGACCGACGAATCCGAAATGGGGCATATCCGCCTATCCCGCGAGGCCGATCTGGTGGTGGTTGCCCCTGCCACCGCCGATCTTCTGGCTAAAATGGCGGCGGGTCTGGCCGATGACCTCGCCTCCACGGCGCTTTTAGCCACCGACAAGCCGGTTCTGGTCGCCCCCGCCATGAACAGCGCCATGTGGGCCCATCCAGCCACCCAAACCAACATCGCCGTGCTGATGGGACGGGGCGTGCATCGGGTCGGCCCCAACACTGGCTCTTTGGCCTGTGGCGAGACCGGCGCTGGACGCATGGCCGAACCCAGTGAAATTCTGGCGGCGATTGCGGCCTTTTTCGATCCTCTGGCGCGGGGCGATGGCCCTCTGCCGCTCCGGGGGCACCGCGCCCTGGTCACCAGCGGCCCCACCGTCGAGCCCATTGACCCGGTTCGCTACATCACCAACCGCTCATCGGGTCGCCAAGGCCATGCCATCGCCCGTGGCCTGGCTCGACTGGGAGCCCACACCATTTTGGTCACAGGCCCCACCGCCGAACCCGATCCGCCCGGCGTCCAGGTAATTCGGATCGAAACCGCCGACCAGATGTTGGCGGCCTGTCAGGCGTCGCTTCCGGTGGACATCGCGGTGTGTGCCGCCGCCGTTGCCGATTGGCGGGTCCGCAATATGGCGGACCATAAGTTGAAGAAGGATCGAGGCGAAATGCCGATCCTGGAATTAACCGAAAACCCGGACATTCTGGCCACTCTATCCAAGGCCGGCCCGCACCGGCCAAAATTGGTGGTGGGTTTTGCCGCCGAAACCCAGCACGTGATTGAACATGCACAAGCGAAATTGACCCGCAAATCGTGCGACTGGATCATCGCCAACGATGTCGGTCCCAGCACTGGGATTTTCGGCGGCGAGCGCAACACCGTTCACCTCCTGCGGGCGTCTACCGACGGTGGACCGGCTTCGGTCGAAGATTGGCCGTCGCTCAGTAAAACATCGGTGGGCGAGCGACTGGCAACACTCATCGCCGAGCACATCGCCGGCAGCAACACCAAGGCGCCATCATGACCGCCCCTCGCGCAACCCTCGTTCCGGTGATCCGGCTGGATCATGGCTGCGACCTGCCCTTACCGTCTTATGCCACACCAGGAGCCGCAGGCCTCGACCTGCTGGCGGCGGTGGGTCGTGAAACGCCTCTGACTCTGGCTCCGGGCGCTCGGGCGCTCGTGCCAACCGGCTTGGCGCTGGCGCTGCCGGCTGGACTGGAAGGCCAAGTCCGCCCGCGCTCGGGTCTGGCCCTCCGCCACGGCGTCACCATACTCAATGCCCCCGGCACCATCGATTCCGATTATCGAGGCGAAGTGAGTGTGATTTTAATCAACCTCTCCGATCAACCCTTTGTCATAGAACGAGGCCACCGCATCGCGCAGTTGGTCGTTGCACCGATCGCCTCGATCAGCTGGAGCGAAACAGGCCAGCTTCCCGACAGTGTGCGCGGGGCTGGCGGCTTTGGATCAACCGGCGGCTATAGCCAGGATTCTCACTGATGTTTCGAATTTCTAAAAAACTGATGTTCGCTATCGAGGCGGTTCTCGATATTGCCTATAACGCTGGCACCGAGCCGGTCCATAGCGGCGAGATCACACGCCGCCAAGGCATCCCCAAACGATACCTGGAACAGGTTCTTCAGCAGTTGGTGCGCGACGGCATTCTGGCCGGTGTGCGCGGCCCGCGCGGCGGCTACCGACTGGCCCGCGAGCGCCGCCGAATCACACTGGGCGAAATCGTGCGGGTGGTCCGGTCCATGGAAAGTGCGGCGGACGCCATGGAAGACCCAGCGGGTTCGGTCCTTGGCCATCAGGTGGTGCGACCCTTATGGCTGGAATTGCAGGAGGACTGCATGACCCGCCTGGATAACACCTCGATCGAGGATTTATGTCTGCGGGCGCGCAAGGCCGGCGTCCCGACCGAGACCGGCGATCGCATCGATTTTAGCATTTGACGTTCAACACCCAGGGCTTTAGTTACTTTGACGCTCTGTATATTCGCCGCATCATAGCGACGATTTAACAGTAAATGGAGGTTCATTATGACGGCGTCGACACCCGAGTTTCGTGGTAAAATTTACGGCTCCATCACCGAGACCATCGGCGCCACTCCGCTGGTCCGGCTGCCCCGACTGACGAAGGAGCTGGGGGTTGAGGCCGACATCGTCGGCAAACTGGAATTCTTCAACCCGCTGGCCTCGGTCAAGGACCGGATCGGCTTGGCGATGATCGAAGCCGCCGAGCGCGATGGCAAGATCGGCCCCGGCACGACGCTGATCGAGCCAACCTCGGGCAACACCGGCATCGCGCTGGCCTTCGTTGCGGCGGCCAAGGGCTATCGGCTGATCCTGACCATGCCCGAGAGCATGTCGGTGGAACGGCGCAAAATGCTGAAGCTGTTGGGCGCTGAACTGGAGCTGACCCCTCCCGCCGAAGGCATGAAGGGCGCCATCCGCCGGGCCGAAGAGCTACTGGCCAAACTGCCTAACGCCTACATGCTGCAACAGTTCAGCAATCCCGCCAACCCGGAAATCCACCGCCGGACCACCGCCGAGGAAATCTGGACCGATACGGCAGGCGGTATCGACATTCTGATCAGCGGCATCGGGACGGGCGGCACCTTGACCGGCATCTCGGAAGTGATCAAGGCCCGCAAGCCGTCTTTCCGCGCCATCGCGGTCGAACCCGAGGACAGCCCCGTTCTGTCCGGCGGCTTGCCCGGCCCGCACAAGATCCAAGGAATCGGCGCAGGCTTTGTTCCCGACGTCTTGAACACCAAGGCCATCGACGAAGTGATCCGTATCTCCAACGAGCGTGCCTTTGCCACCGCCCGTAAGGCGGCCCGGATCGAAGGCTTGCCGGTGGGGATTTCGTCGGGTGCGGCCTTAGCGGCGGCCTTTGAAGTCGGGGCTCGTCCCGAAAATGCCGGTAAAATGATCGTGGCTATCCTGCCGTCCTTCGCCGAACGCTATCTCTCGACGGCCTTGTTCGACGGCCTGGAATAACCGCTTTGGTTCGGCTCTGACGATCGGAACGGATTGAGATCGGCGTGCAGGGTCCACGGCCCTGCCGCCGATATCGGGTTGCGACCAAGATGCTGGCGCGAGTCATTCTGATCACCCTCCCTTCCTTGCCTTTTCGGCCCTGAACATTCCCTCGACTGTCAATAATCCCATTGTGGAAGATCGCTCCCAGGATTATCCTACCCCTCGCGACAAACCGCGCCCGTCCCTGTCTCGGGCGGCAGTGGACGGCGTCGCGCTCCGAAAAGTCTGCGGTTTGGCATGTCGCCTTCGACCGCGTTTCGGGGCGTGGCGCTTCGGGATCAAGCGGTTGAACAGGAGAAACCTCGAAGCAGCCACGTCCGCAAGGCCGTGGCCGGGTGCCGTAAATCGACCCGTTCTGGCAGCTTGACCAGCGCCGTTGGAGAGGTCGAATCGGTTCCCGAGGCTTCGCTCAACAGGTGGACGCGCCATTCCCTCGTTGGTCGCGCGAGCGGGCCGGGCGGCGTCTTGAGGATCATTGATGGCCAAGCGCATGCTTGTGGACGCCACGCAGCCCGAGGAGACTCGAGTTGTTGTGGTCAACGGTAACAGACTCGAAGAGCTTGATTTCGAGATTGCGAGCCGGAAACAACTTAAAGGCAATATCTACCTCGCCAGGGTGACGCGCGTTGAGCCGTCCCTTCAGGCTGCCTTTATCGAATATGGCGGAAACCGGCATGGGTTTCTTGCCTTTTCGGAAATTCACCCTGATTACTACCGCATCCCGGTTGCGGATCGCGAGGCTCTGATGGCTGAGGAGCGGCGCCTTGCCGAACTCGCCGACGAGGCCGACGACGAGGCCCCGCCGCCTCGCCGCTCATCGGGAGGAGGCCGGCGCCAAGCCGAAGCTGATGCCGAACAGACGGCCACCGACGAGGGAGATAACGGCAACAGCAACGGCAGCGTTGAGACCGAAGCCGAGGCTAGCGCCCATCTTGTGACGACGCCCTTGGTGGAAGACTCGAGCCTGCCTTCGGACGAAAATGAACCCCTGATCACAGGCGAGGCGGCCTCGGAAGGTGAGTCTACGGTCGTCGAGGCCGCTCCACTCGCCGAAGCCGCACCTACCGAAGCCGCACCTTTAGAACGCCTGGCATCGAATGCCGAGCCCACCGGGTCTTATGCCCCGCCTCTCGATCGCAGCCCCTGGGGACAGGGCGGTGGAAGCAGCGCCTCAATCCCGGCGGCTTTTACACTGGGAACGCTGATTGACACGATGCCGACCAGCGGAGTCGGGCGAGTTCTGTCCTTCAGAGATGACCAGCCCCAACCGAACAGTCCGCAGCCTGGCGCGTTTCTGGTTTCCAATGCCTCCGGTTCCCGCACTCCCGAGGTCGAAACCGGGAGTACGAGTGGAAGTGGAAGTGTGGGGGGGACCGACAGCGGGACCGAAAACAGCGTCGGAACGGGATCCAGCGAGGCCGATGACGGCGCGGATGCCGCTAATCTCGATGTGATTGGCGGCGACGAGGTCGAGGATTTGGCCCGCCGCCGCCCTCGCCCGCTGCGCAGCTACAAGATCCAAGAGGTCATCAAGCGTCGGCAGATTCTGCTGGTTCAGGTGACCAAGGAAGAGCGCGGGACCAAGGGCGCGGCCCTGACCACCTATCTGTCGTTGCCCGGTCGGTACTGCGTGTTGATGCCCAACACCGGGCGCGGCGGCGGAGTCAGCCGCAAGATCACCAATCCCCAAGACCGCAAGCGGCTGAAGGAGATGTTGAGCGATCTCGACATTCCCCAGGGCATGGCAGTGATTCTGCGCACGGCTGGCCTGGAGCGCAGCAAAGCCGAGATTAAACGAGATCTAGAGTATTTGTTACGGCTGTGGGACAGTATCCGGGAGCAAACCTTCCAATCTACCGCGCCCGAACTGATCTATGAAGAAGCAAATCTGATCAAAAGGTCAATCCGTGACCTGTATGCCAACGACATTGATGAAGTTTTGGTCGAAGGTGAACGGGGATATCGACTGGCCAAAGACTTCATGCGAATGCTGGTACCTAGCCATATCAAGCGGGTTCAGCAATATCAGGATGACACAATCCCGCTGTTTTTCCGCTATCAGGTGGAAACGCAGATTGATGCGATCCATGGCCCCATCGTCCAGCTCAAATCGGGCGGCTATATCGTCATCAATCCCACCGAGGCCCTGGTTGCCATCGATGTCAATTCCGGGCGGTCCACGCGGGAACGGAATATCGAGGAAACCGCGTTTAAGACCAATCTCGAAGCCTCGGACGAGATCGCCCGCCAACTGCGGTTGCGTGATCTCGCCGGACTGATCGTGATCGACTATATCGACATGGAGGACAACCGCAACAATCTTGCGGTTGAGCGTCGCCTGAAAGAGGCGATGAAGACCGATCGGGCTCGGATTCAGTTGGGGCGCATTTCGCCCTTCGGATTGCTGGAGCTTTCACGCCAACGGATGCGCCCCAGCCTTCTTGAAACCAATTTCGAGCAATGCCCGCATTGCTCTGGAACCGGGGTTGTTCGCTCCATCGAATCGGCGGCTCTCCACGCCCTGCGCGCCGTCGAAGAGGAAGGCATCCGCCGCCGCTCCGCCGAGATCACCGTGACTGTCACGCCAACGGTGGCGCTGTATATCCTCAATCACAAGCGCGTTGAATTGGCGCATATCGAACAGCGTTATGCTATGCGCGTGGCGGTGTTGGCCGATAGCAGCTTGATTATTCCAGAGCTGCGCGTCGAACGGATCCGCACCAGAGGACCGGATGAAGAGCCCTTGGCGGTCATCACCACCGAGCGGGTTTTTGCTGAAGCCGAGCGTCTGGTGGAAACCAGCGAAGAAGACGAGAGCGAAGAGGCCGACACCGACGCTCCCCTCCCCGCCGCCCGTGCTGCCGAATCCCGCACCGACGACGGCGGTGAAGAGGGCCGCGAGCGACGCGGGCGACGGGGCCGACGGGGCCGACGGCGCCCAGGCTCCGGTGAGCGTCCGACGGACATACCAACAGCAGCGCCTCCGGTTGAGACGACCACCGAGACGACGAGCGACACTGGTGAGGCCGAAAGCGACGAGACCGGCTCGACAGAGGCCGCAAATGCTGGCGGCGAGATCGGCGGAGACGGTCAGCCGCGCAAGCGCCGCCGTGGCAAGCGTGGCGGTCGGCGGCGTGGACGGGGCCGGGAGGGAAGCGTCGGTGAAACCGGCGAAATCGGCGCCGCCCTGGACGCTGACGGCGATTTGGCGCCGGACGAGAGCGATGCCGAAGGTGACGAGAGCGACGATACCGAGGGGAATGAAGCCGAAGACCAGGGCGCTCATCCGACAGCGGTTCATCCAATGGTCAGTCCGGCGATAGTCAGTCAGATCGCCCCGGCCCCGATTCCTCTGGCTTTGGCTCCCGTCGAAATTTTGCCGGTGGAGGACTTTGACTGGCTCTTGGATGACGAGCGGTCACTGACTCCGACGGCTCCAACACCCATCACCAGTGATCCCCCCATCGCCCGTGATATTGTCGTGTCGGCCCCGCTTTCGCAGTCGAACGCCGCCGAGCCGATCTTTGTTGGGCCGGAGCCGACGGAACCGGACCTCACGACAGCCGAGCCTTTCCCGGTTGCCGCTGAAACCGGAGCCGCTGAAGCTGGCCCCACCGAAGAAACCGGAATCGCCGAAGCGGCGAGCCCCCGGCGCCGTACCCGGCGCCGCAGCCCTAACGAGGGTGACCTTGAAGCGGTGGTGGTTCGGCGGACCCGACGGCGCGTCAAGATGGCGCCGAATGGCGAGGATCCTGCGGTGGAAGTGGCGGTCGAGGTCGCCCCGGAAGCGGCAGCGGAAGTCGTGCCCGTGCCGGTGGCGGATGCCGCCCCCCCGGTCGCGTCAGCGCCAGCCCACGAAGAGCCGGCCCCTCCGAGTCCATCTCTTCCGACTGACTCCAGGATTGATTCCACCGAGGACGGCGTAGCGGTAGCGCCCACCGAACGGCCCGATCAGGAGCGGCCCCCGGTGGTCGAAATTATCACCGACGCACCGCTTCCAGCCCCAAGCCGCAGCGCGTTCGTCGATGACGCCACCCCTGCCCCGGAGCCAATCCCGGAAGCCCCGTCCTCTCCTCCCCGGCGGGGATGGTGGAATAAGGGATAAAGACTAAAGAGAATAAGAGGGATACCGACAGGGGGCTTTATACCATCGGGCCTTGATGGTGGCTCATCAAGGCTGCCCTCAGACGCCGGGCGGGCGCATCCGTGCCCCCTAGAGTCCACACACGGGGCTTCGCGTCCACGGGGACGCGGGGCCGCCGTCGCGGCCCGAGGACCGGCGATGTGTCAGTATCAGGGCTCGCCGGTATTACCCGTGTCGGTATCCGTCATCTCTGCCGAGTCGATAACAAAGCGTAAGCCGCCGAAGCCTGGACGGAACGGCCCATCTCCAGTCCCCGAGCCCCATGCCCCAACAACGCCAGACGAAACGTCGAGAGAAACTCACGTTCGGTCATGGTCGCCGGGGGTTCCGTCGATGTGAGGGGATAAGGCGCGGCAACGGCCAAAATCATCTCTTCGCCAAAAGGCGGAGAAATGGCTAGCTTGGCCTGCCCATCGCTGCCATCGCCGAGCGTCAAGTGGGTTTCTGGCGCTAACGGTCGGCCACCGGCCATCCCAGGCGTATAAAGAAACGCGGCATCACCGCCAGCATCCAAATAAATCACGTAGAGATAGGCCGGGTTTGACGGCATCGTCACATCCAGCACCAACGACGCCTCGTTGGTCAGCACGGGATGCCCGGATCCGGCAGAGCGAATATGAACGGCCAAACCGTTCGGTCGCTCCAGAGCTGGTGCAAAAGTCCCACGAACTTCACACTGGGGCCAAGGCATCACCGCCACATCCAAAGCGGCTTCGAGGCCGCCTTTCCGCAATCGCCCAGCCAAGCGATCACGGTCGGCGGCGTCCCCCACCACACCCCGCACGGTCACCGTATCCTTTGCGCCGCGTTCGGCCTTCAGCACCGAACAAGGGATATCCGTCAACAGGGCTTCGATCCGGGACACCCCCGCCGCAGAGGGGGCCGGCGCTGGGGCTGGACGGGGTGCGACCACCGGAGCGGGGAGCGGCGCTGGGGCTGGAATCACGGACGTCTCTGGCGGGGCTGGCGCCCCATCCGGCACATGCATAACAAAGGCCCCATGGGTCCGGGCCTTGAAGCTGTCATAATCAACCCAACCGAAACCGTGATCCCCCCATTTTTCGCTCCAGGAATTGAACAGCTTGAAGGCTTCCCGGTGATCGTCATAGCCAACCACCACCATGGCATGCCCTCCGCCATCGGTGTTGGTGTCGCTATACACCGCGTCACCACGCAGATGTTGAAAGCCGGCATTGACCGACATGCCGACCACCACCGGGTTTCCGGCGTAAAGTTGCCCTTTGACGTCGTCGATCCGGGCGCTGTTGACGCGCTTCCAGTCGGTGATTTTGAAGGGACGAGCCGCATCGGCTACAGTTGGGTCCGGTTGCCGGGAACAATTGCGAGGATCATAAGGAAAGACGGACAACGGCACCGTGCCAACCCGTTTCATTAACTCAAGAGCATCCGAAATAGAGGTGCCAACCCGACAATCGGCATTTTTGTTCTTAATTTGATTATAGATGAAAGAAGGGCTAAACGCGGGCGCCACCGACGGCCCCCCTCGGCGGCGATTTTCATAATAGCCGCGTAAACCATAGCTAGTGGCCCAGGCCACGCACGAGCTTTGTGCCCCCTGAGACCCGACCGGGGGCATGGAGGCCGACAGATCAATCACGGGAGGCAAAAAGGCGCGGTACGTACCGACGACGGGGAAACTGCGGTATACTGCTTCCGGTTCAAAGACCAGTCCGGTGGCGAATGTCTCGTCCTCGTCTGACGAAGGTTCGGCCTGAGCCGGTGGGACGGCCAGCCCCAGGATCAGGACAAGACTCGGAAGGACCGGAAAGAGCCTAACCGAAATGTGGGTAATCGAACGTTGCAGCATGGCTCGATGCCTCTCCAGTGCCATGAATGGCCATATCGTTATACTGCCGGAAGCCCCGACGATGAAGCGAAGGATAATGGTCAAAAGCATGCGGATCTCGTTCGCAAGACTGGCCCTTTTGGCCGCGATGGCGGTTGGGATGACTGCGGGCGCCGCCCTGGCGCAAGACGGCAGCCGGGGCGTTCAAAGGGTTCCAACCACCAGCGCCCCGACTGCTGCGGCTCCTGTGGCAGCTCCGGCGGTGCCGGCGGCGGTCACCACCGAGCGCCGAGTCGCCCTGGTGATCGGAAATGGCGCCTATCGCAACGCTCCAGCCCTCACCAACCCTCCCAATGATGCCCGAACCATCGCCGAAGTCTTGCAAGGAGCCGGGTTCGAATTGGTGGGCGGCCAAGCCATGCTCGACCTGGACCGCGCCGCCACCGAAAAAGCCATCCGGGCCTTTGGCCAGCAGTTGCGCGGTGGTAGCGTCGGGCTGTTCTATTACGCTGGCCACGGCCTCCAGATTTCCGGTGCGAATTATCTGGTTCCGGTCAGCGCCCAAATCTCCAGCGAGGCCGATGTTAAATATGAATTGGTGGACCTGAATTTTGTACTCGATGAAATGGTGAACGCTGGCAACCGCCTGAACATGATTCTGCTGGATGCCTGCCGAAACAATCCGTTCAGTGGCCGGGGCATGCGCTCGGTATCGGGTGGGCTGGCGCAGATGCAGGCCCCCAGCGGAACCGTCATCAGCTACGCCACCCAACCGGGCAATGTCGCCGCCGATGGCAGCGACGGCCACAGCCCCTATACGGCGGCCCTGGCCGAATCCATTCGGACACCGGGGCGCTCTGTCTTTGATGTTTTCAACGCCGTTGGCCTGACGGTTAAAAAACGAACCGGCGACGTGCAACAGCCCTGGCTTTCGGCATCCCCCATCGAAGGGCAGTTCTATTTCGTGCCCACCAGCGCCCCGGCGCCAACCGTTGCCGCAGCCACTGCGGCGGGAGCTCCGGCGGTGCCAGCGGCGGATAAAGAGGCACTTTATTGGGAATCCATCAAGAATTCTCGTAATCCGGCCTTCTACCAAGCGTATCTGGAGCAATTTCCGACGGGCGTCTTCGCTGGCTTGGCCCGTGCCAAACTGGCGGCCATCCCGCCGTCACCCTCACCAACCGCCACAGCATCGGCAACGCCGGGGAATGGCCCCTCTTCCTCGGCGATGCGATCTCCATCACCGGCCCCGGCTCCCGGCCTTTCTTCCGGCCCGCTGTTCGATCCCGAAGCCGTGCCTAACCTCTTGGATCGACAAAAACCGAGTCTGCACAAGTACCAGACCGGCCCGCAGCCCAAAGCCTTGGCGGTCGGTCAGCAAGGCCATTTTGCCTATTACACCAATGGCAGCGGCGAACTGACCGAGGCCGAAGCCCGCAGGCGGGCGTTGGAACGCTGCCAATTCAGCAACGGTGCTCCCTGCGTGCTGTATGCGGTCGGCAATGTTGTTCTGCAACCGGATCCGCACGCATGGACGCCGACCCCGGTTTATATCAAAGGCAGTGGCCGCTTTGATCCCGCCGCCGTGCCCTTTGTATCGCAAAGCGCCCGTGACACCAAAATGGTCAACTTCGCGGCGGCCCGTGAACACAAGGCCCTAGCCGTCCACCCCGCTGGCGCCTGGGGCTGGTCGGTTGGGCAAGACTCAGTGGACCACGCCAAAGAAGTCGCCTTGGAAAACTGCGCCAAGTTTGAAGAGACGGGTTGCATCGTCTATGCGGTGGATAACCTCGTGATCCTTGATCGAGGCGAAGACGGCCAGCACCGATAAACCGCCTTTTTTTTCGTCTTGGGCCTTGATGGTGACTCATCAAGGCTGCCCTCAGACGCCGAGCGGGCGCATCCGCGCCCCCTAGAGTCCACACACGGGGGCTTCGCGTCCACGAGGACGCGGGGCCGCCGTCGCGGCCCGAGGACCGGCGAGATGTCAGTATCAGGGCTCGCCGGTATCACTCCATCAGCCAAACTGGGGACTTCAATTGACTTAACAGGCGTTGGTGGGCGGCTTGTTCGTCTGGGCTGGGAGCGTGAGGGCGTGGGGCTCGCGGGACACGGCGCGGCGCTTCAACCACTTTGGGTGCAGAGGACAAGGCAAAGCCGGTTTGACGCCCTCCCAGCAACTCTAGATAGACCTCGGCCAGCAACGTCGAGTCGAGCAGGGCCCCGTGCAGGCTGCGGCTGGAGTTGTCGACGCCAAAGCGTTTGCACAAGGCATCTAGGCTGGCCTGAGCCCCAGGGAACCGTTGACGGGCCAGTTGGACCGTATCGATGGCACGAGAGGCCGGAAGGGCCGGCAGGCCCAGGCGTTTCAATTCGGCGTTCAGAAAGGCCAAGTCAAAGCTGGCATTGTGCGCGACCAGCTTGGCATCCCCCAGAAAATCCAAGAATTCTCCGGCCACCTCGCCAAAAACTGGGAATTTTGACAAGAATTCCGTGGTTAAGCCATGCACCCGAACCGCGTCTTCTGGAACGTCTCGCTCAGGGTTTAGGTACCACTGCTTTTGAAGGCCAGTGGGCAGATGATCTTGCAACTCGACGCAGGCGATTTCAACGATCCGGTGCCCGTCTTGAGGCTTAAAGCCGGTGGTTTCGGTATCAAGAACGATTTCGCGCATACTCTGCCCCCAAGAGAATCCCTTGCCTTTACTAAGCACCGAGCCTTAAGTCCTGACGCCGAACCGGCCAATGCCGCCCCTGGTACCGTGACAACTGCCGCACAATACGGACGAGTTGACGGAAGGCGTGAGGCTTGCCAAGACCCGTCGGAACCACAAAGTCAGCCCGCCGACGTTTGACGGCATCCGGGTATTGCCGCTTAAGGATGGTGTTGAATCGGTCGGACGTCATGCCCGGACGAGCCAACACGCGGGCGCGCTGGACGAAAGCTGGCGCCGAAACCACCACGGTTGCGTCAACCCGACGCTCACCATGGGTTTCGAACAGCAATGGGACATCCAGCGCCACCAGCCGGTTTCGACGCCGGGCCGCCGCTGCCAGAAAATACCGTTCCCTCTTCCGCACCAAGGGATGCAGGATGGCCTCCAGCCGGGCCAGGGCGGCCGGATTGCAGAACACGCGGGCGCCGAGTCGCCGGCGATCGATACCGCCATCCTTTCCCATCAGTTCGGGACCAAACGCCGCCACCACCGCCGCCACCGCTCCACCGCCAGGAGCCAACAGCCGATGAACGGTCTGGTCGGCATCATGGACCGGCACACCCAGCCGCCGCAGCATGCCGGCAGTGGTGGTCTTGCCCATGCCGATAGAGCCGGTCAGGCCAAAGATAACCACGGTCGCTACATCCTTTCCATGCTTGGAACCTAGGGCTTAGGGGGGCTTAAGGGGCTTAGTGTCCGTCCCGAAAGTTGTTGAATCATAAGAATCAGTTGTGATTCATTGTCAGGCAGCCCGAAGGAGGGGCTACCGATGTGGACAGAGAAAAACCGCCCGAAGTACAATCGGGACAAGTTGAGATATCCGAGCGAT
>CAIXKV010000013.1 GCA_903920145.1 uncultured Rhodospirillales bacterium | reverse complement strand
CTTGGTTAAATCGCTGCCGTCGTCTTGCTAAAGATTGGGAAAACCTCAACCTCAGTTCTCTCGCCTTCCTTCGCTTCGCCTCTATCCGCCTCATGCTCAGAAAACTCTGCAATCCCTCATAAACTTTCGGGACGGACACTTATACCATCGAGCCTTGATGAGTTACCATCAAGGCCCGATGGTATTTAGGCGTCAAGCCGCCACGCTCTCGCGGTGCAGGATATTGGCACGGAAAGCACGGTTGATCGCGCTGGCCACCGCCGCCAGGGATGCCGAGACGATGTTGGCGTTGACCCCAACACCGAACAGCGGCACCCGGCCCGGAGCCAGGATGGCGATATAAGCGGCGGCTAAAGCGTTCGAGCCATGGTTGACCGCGTGTTCGTGATAGTCGTCGATGACCACCGTGATACCGCAATGGGTGGCCAGGGCCTTGACGAAGGCATCAATCGGTCCGTTGCCGATGCCGGTGATGCTTTGGGGGACGCCGTGAATGCGGATGTCCGCCATGATCTCGACGGAGCCGACCGGAGATCGGCACGGCATTGTGGTGTAATGGGCTATCGCCAAGGGTTCGGTTGAGGCCAGATACTCAGCATCAAAACAGGCCCACAGCGCCGCCGGGTCTATTTCTTTGCCGGTGGTGTCAGTCACGGTCTGCACCACGCCGCTGAACTCGATTTGCAAGCCGCGAGGCAACTGCAAGCCGTGATCGCGCTCCAGAATATAGGAAATCCCGCCTTTGCCAGATTGGCTGTTGATTCGGATGACCGCTTGGTAATTGCGGCCCAAATCCGCTGGATCCACGGGCAGATAAGGAACCTGCCACTGGTCGCTATTGGCCTGCCGTAACGCCGCCATGCCTTTTTTGATGGCGTCCTGGTGCGAGCCCGAGAAAGCGGTAAAGACCAGCTCGCCGGCATAGGGATGTCGGGGGTGAACGGGCAAGCGCGTGCAGTCCTCGGCAACCCGAACCACGGCGCCAATATCCGATAAATCCAGGTGTGGGTCGACGC
Source organism: uncultured Rhodospirillales bacterium (assembly GCA_903920145.1). GTDB lineage: Bacteria > Pseudomonadota > Alphaproteobacteria > Azospirillales > Azospirillaceae > BOG-933. The sequence goes on along the minus strand of CAIXKV010000013.1, from coordinate 17,023 downwards.
CCTGGCTCATCAAGTTCAAGGCCAAAGTGACCAAATCGACATTGCCGGTGCGTTCGCCATTGCCGAATAATGTCCCTTCGATCCGATCCGCCCCCGCCAAAACGGCCAGTTCCGCCGCCGCCACCGCCGAACCCCGGTCATTGTGGGGGTGAACGCTGATGATCGCAGAGTCTCGAGCGGGCAACTGCCGACAAAACCACTCGATTCCGTCGGCGTAGGCGTTGGGCGTGGACATTTCTACCGTCGCGGGCAGATTCAAGATGACTTTTCGCGTTGGTGTCGGCTGCCAAACAGCCATCACCGCATCACAGATTTCCACTGCGTAATCCGGCTCGGTGCCAGTGTAGCTTTCGGGGGAGTATTCGAAGGTGAAGCGGGTTTCCGGCGTTTCTTCGGCGATGGCCTTGATCAGCTTGGCACCTTCAACGGCGATTTCGGTAATGCCGTCCCGATCCAGGCCAAAAACCACCCGGCGTTGTAATGCCGAAGTAGAATTGTACAGATGAACGATGGCTTGTTTCACGCCGCGCAGAGCCTCGAACGTTCGGCGCACCAAGGGCTCGCGAGCCTGGGTCAAGACCTGGATGGTGACATCATCCGGGATCATGTGGTCGTCAATCAACATCCGCACGAAATCAAAGTCGGTCTGAGAGGCCGCTGGGAATCCCACCTCGATTTCCTTAAAGCCGATCTTCACCAAGGCTTCAAACATCCGGCGCTTGGTGGCGCCATCCATGGGTTCGATCAAAGCTTGGTTGCCGTCGCGCAAATCGACGCTGCACCAGATCGGCGCGACGGCCAAAATTTGGTCAGGCCAGCGGCGATCGGGTAAGCGGATGGCTGGATAGGGCTGGTAACGGTGAAAAGGCATCGTGGCCATAACAAATCTCCTGCGCGTCCTCTCGCGGGGACGCGGTCTTTCCGTGTCGCATCGCATCAAGCAACAATCCCAGAGCGTCACGCCCTGGCCAAGACCCAGGAAGCCAAACCTCCTGGGGTGGCAAGCCGGGACATGTGCCGGGTGCGCGCAATCCGGCGCCACCAACGGATTCCCGTTTCATCTGGAAAAGACATGGAACAAACCCATCCCTGGGGGATCACCGCTTGGCTCGGGGGCGTGCAACGCCCATCCTGTCCGGTCTCGTTAAGAGGCCGGGCCGGTAAGTCGCAACAGGATGCCGAGATGCAGGGTCATGGGCTTCATGGTGAGCGGGATATAGAGCACCAACCGGCAGCCGTCAAGCCTCGATCGGCGATCAAGGCCGGAATGATCAAGAGAAGAGGTTGATAAAAATTAACACTCTTAATGAGTGTGAGTTTATGGTAAAAAAGAAAAAACGAGAAACTTTTTGATTTAAAATCTGAATCAGGGCCTATGGAATCACGGCCCAAGGCCTTGTCCTTCCGAACCACTGCGTCGGGTTTATGCCAGCACACGGGTCTTCGGCATGGGTGGGGCAGGCCGCCAACGTGGCCAGTGCACGGCCGTCACGAGCGACGACTCTGCGGATGGAACATTTGATCATCCTGCCATCGAGAGGGTAGACTCTTCGGAAGAAGAGTCATCAGCCTCAGAGGGTATTATCCCCATGCGTATTCTGCTCGTCAACAATTTTTACCAGCAAAATAGTGGGGAAAACTTAGGAGTACGCGGTGAGTTGGCCCAGCTTGTCGCTAATGGTCATAGTGTTGAGACATTTTTCGCTCATAATAACACAATCAAAAGCCCGTTAGATAAATTTCGAGCCTTTCTCTCGACGGCTTATAACCCTGTCGTTAGAGATGATCTGATTCGAGTTATGGAGCGATTCAAACCGGACATTATGCATGTCCATAATTTTTTTCCTTTGCTATCGCCCTCGGTTTTTGATGCCTCTCACGCTGCTGGTGTGCCATCGGTGTTTACACTGGCGAATTTTCGAATCCTGTGTCCGACCGCTTGCCTCTTCCACGACGGTCGGATCTGCGAGCGCAGTCTTCATCAGTCTTCTTGGTGGACAGTTCCCAAACGCACCTACAAGAATTCGTATTTTGGAACTTTGGCCTTGGCTCATATGGTCGAGACTCATAAGCGGCGGGGAACTTGGCGTCACAAGGTGGACCGCTTTTTAGTTCCAACCCGTTTTGCGAAGGCAAAGTTCGTTGAAGCCGGGCTTCCGGCCGAGCGCATCGTCGTCAGACCCCACGGTTTGCCCCAGTCGGTGGCTGCGGTGGCCGAAGGCCCAAGGGCGGGCGCCTTGTTTGTTGGCCGTCTTACCGAGGAAAAAGGGATCGTGCCGTTGGTGGCGCTGTGGCGTGATCTTGGCGTGCCGCTTACGATTGTTGGTGATGGGCCGTTGCGACCGATGCTTCAAGCCATGGCTGGACCCGATGTTCGGTTTCTTGGCTATGTTGATGCCGAGCGCAAATTTGCCGAAATGCGGCGCGCCGCGTTCCTGGTGGTACCAACGGTGTGGAATGAAATGTTCGGCATGACGGTAATCGAAGCCTACGCTTCGGGTTTGCCTGTTCTGGCCTCCCGCTTGGGCGGTCCTGCGGAAACAGTTTTAGATGGGGTAACTGGGTTTCTGTTCGACCACAGCAACCCTCAGGATGTCGTCGATACCATCCGCCGGGCTGCCGCCACTCCAGAGGCGCTTTGCGAAATGGGCCGAGCCGCACGAGCCCTTTACGAACGGGACTATACTCCAGAGGCCAATTACGCAAATCTCATGCGCGTCTACCAAGACGTGCTTGGAGGGCAAGCCGTGTCTGCCCATGTTGTAGGCTGCTGAGGCCATTGTTGTAACAGAAGGCGTGGGGCTTGCCTGTAACCTTTATTGGAGCCACGAAATCGTCATGACCGATGATCATCCTTTGCCGTCCGACGTCCCTGTTCAGCAGACAGCGACAAACAAGGGAGGTGAGGCCGACTCAGGGCCGCTACCGCGCCTGCAACAGCCGCCGGGCGAAATCGGTGGTCCGGTTGGCCCAGAACCCACGCGCTTTGGTGACTGGGAACGCAAAGGGCGCTGTTCGGATTTCTAGGGTCAAGCGGGGCGGACGGCGTGGGCGCGTGGTGGGAGTCTCTGCGGCGACAGACGATGGACGGAATGTCCTCGGTTGATCCGGTGACGGCCTTGTCGGCCTTTGTCGTTCTGTCGATTCTGGTGGTGGCCGTGCTGGTGGTTGGCGGTCACGGTCGGCGGCTGCGCTCGGCAGCTCCGGCGTCAAGCTTGGCGGTGCCGTCGCCGATGCCGCCGCCGTTGAGCGTGGACGAAGCGGCTCGGTCGGCGGCCACAGTGGCGGCGTTGCGGGGGATGCCCAGGGTTTCGTCTCGAAGCCGGCGTCTGGAGGAGCAGGGCGGTCATCTCACCCGGATGGTTTCGGCGCTGGTCCGGCTGGGACCAACCGGAGATCGGGCTTTGGCGGCGCTGGTTCAGGGCGAGACCGGCCCGGCTCTGACGGTGCTGGCAACGACGGTTCAGAACCAGACTCAGGGTCGGGCCCGTTCGAAAGATGGTGGCGCTGGGGCTTTGTGTGATTTGGCGGTCTTGGCGCTACTGGACGATCCGGCCGCAGCGGTTGCCGCGATTCGGCGTGCGACGGAACTGGCGCCGAATTCGTTTGGGATCTGGCATTTGCTGGGGCTCGCCGCCGTAGAGGCCGGGGATTGGGGGCAAGCTCGAGCGGCCAGCGAGAGTGTGTTGGCGTCGGGTGACAGCGATAAAGAGCGGCTTGCTGGGGCGCTTGGTCTTTTGGGCGAAAGCCATCTGGCAGAAGGCCGATTGGATCAGGCCGAGGCCTGCCTCCGCATTGCCCTGATTCACCAAGCTGGATTGGAGGCGCCCGGCGGCAGGGCTCGCTACTATCAGATGTTATCTGACGTATATCAAAAACGCGGAGACGGGGCGGGGGCCGCTGGTGTTTTGTCTCGGGCGTTGGCGCTTGGCCCTGACCTGGGCGATCGCGAGAGCATGGCCGAGTTGGAAACCGCAGCTGGTCTTTTGGCACATCAACGGGGTGGCCTCCCCGATGCCTGCCGTCATTGGGCACGAGCGCGGGAATTGTTCCAGGCGGTCGGGCGGGCCGATCGAGCCGCAGAGATCGGCCAGCGTATGACGGCGGCACTACGGGCGCCGCCGTCCAATCCCCTGGAGTCTCGATGACGACCCAAAGATTAGAGGGCTATCTGAGGTTGGTGTCCAAAAAGGCTAATGTCCGTTGCCAAGCCAATTGAGCATCGTCACGGTGGTAATTGCGGCCGGTGGGATTGGCGAAGGCATGATCGGCATCGTAGCGGTACAGCTCTAACGATTTGCCGGCTCTGGCCATTTCAGTCTGGAAGTCGTTGACCATCGCCGGGGTGATGAATGTATCGCGATTCGCGAACTGACCGAGCACCGGGCCCCGGAGGGCTGCCAGGGTTTCAGCCGGAGCGACCACCCGACCATAATAAATCACTGTGGCATCGACTGGCGTCGCCAGCGAGGCTTGCAGCGACCAGCCTCCGCCAAAGCACCACCCCAGGGTGGCAACCCGGCCTGTGCAAAACTCTTGGCGGCGCAACCACTCAATCCAGCCCACCAGAGTGTCGCGGGCGGCTTCAGTGTCGACTCGGGCGACCAGGGCTTGCGCCGCTTCGGGGGTCGTGGCGACCTCGCCGTTCATCAGATCGATGGCCAGAGCGACATAGCCGGCTTCGGCCAAGGCGGCGGCCATGGTCTTGATCTGGTCGTTCAGGCCCCACCACTCATGGATCAGGATCACCCCAGGCGCCTGGGGAGCTTGGGGCTGGGCCAAGGCTGCCCCGACCGTTCGGCCTTCGGGGGTTTTCAGGGTGATGGGCGTCAGGGTTGCTGCCGCTGCTTGGCTTTGTTGAGCATCGGCCAGGATTGCCGCCAACGGCAAAGTGCCCAGCCCTTTAACCACGGTTCGCCGCTCTACCATCGCTCTTTCCCTCACGGGTTCGTGACAGACAGGGGATTGACGGGAAGAATGAAACGAAGAGCGTTCAAAGTCATCCTCGCTATTCGTTTTTTGCCCTCAAACCGGCGGCGTCCGGCGGACTGATCGCGTTGCTGTGCAAAGGTCGGTTGGCTTTGGGCGGATGCTGGTCTATCTTGCCGCCAACCCAGGGCAGGGGGTACGCGCGTTCGGTGCGGTCGGTCGTGATTCGGGGGTGCCGCAGCAGCGGCGTCTGGACGTGATGTCTTTTCCCGTCAACGGTCGCAGTTCGCGGCGGTCCCTGTCGTTTTTCTCTCCCGGTTCGAGGTATTCATGTTTGGCGCCATCGCCCGTAAGCTCTTCGGTACCGCGAATACGCGCTATCTCAAGACCCTCCAGCGACCGATCCAGGCGATTGCGGCCCTGGAGCCGGGGGTCGCGGCCCTTTCGGATGCCGAATTGCGGGGTCGTACCGACTGGTTACGCCAGCGGCTGGTCGACGGCGAGACCTTGGATGATATCCTGCCCGACGCCTTTGCCACCGTGCGCGAAGCGGCCAAGCGCACTTTGGGGCAACGCCATTTCGATGTTCAGATGATGGGTGGCATAACCCTGCATCAGGGGCGAATCGCCGAAATGAAGACCGGCGAAGGCAAGACTCTGGTGGCGACACTGGCCGTCTACCTCAATGCGCTAGAAGGCAAAGGCGTTCATGTGGTCACGGTCAATGACTATCTGGCGCAGCGCGATAGCGGTTGGATGGGGCAAATCTACCGATTTTTAGGGCTGTCCGTCGGTTGCATTGTCCACGGAATCGATGATAGCGAGCGCAAAGCCGCTTATGCGGCGGATATCACCTACGGCACCAACAATGAATTCGGTTTTGATTATCTCCGCGACAACATGAAGTTTCGCTTAGAGGAGATGGTTCAGCGGCCCTTTAACTTTGCCATCGTGGACGAGGTGGACTCGATCCTGATTGACGAAGCGCGGACCCCGTTGATCATTTCCGGCCCTTCGACCGACTCTTCAGAACTCTATGTTGCCGCCAATCGCTTGATCCCGCGTTTGGCTGACGACGATTTCGAAAAAGATGAAAAGGCTCGCTCGGTCAATCTTACCGAAACCGGGCAAGAAAAAATCGAGACGTGGTTGCGTGAAGTTGAGTTACTAAAAACCGGGGCGATGTATGATATTCATAACATTGCTTTGGTTCATCACTGTAATCAAGCCCTGCGCGCCCATAAATTGTTCCAGCGCGACAAAGATTATATCGTCAAAGATGATAAAGTGATCATCATTGATGAATTCACGGGCCGTATGATGGAAGGCCGCCGTTATTCCGATGGTTTGCATCAGGCACTGGAAGCGAAAGAAGAGGTCTCGATTCAGCGCGAAAACCAAACGCTGGCCTCGATTACCTTCCAGAACTATTTCCGGCTTTATCCGAAATTAGCCGGTATGACCGGCACCGCCATGACGGAAGCGGCGGAATTCGCGGAAATCTATAATCTCGAAGTGGTGGAAATCCCCACCAATGTGGTGGTCAAGCGGATTGATCACGATGATGAAGTTTATCGTCGTGAGTACGAAAAAATCGGGGCGATTATTGCCTTGATTGAAGAGTGTGTCGTTCGTAAGCAACCGATCCTAGTTGGTACAGTTTCGATCGAGAAATCAGAGACTCTGGCGAATGAACTCAAAAAGCGTAAGATAGTCCATAGCGTGCTGAATGCTCGTTATCACGAACAAGAAGCTTTCATTATTGCCCAGGCCGGCAAGCCAGGGGCGGTGACCATCGCGACCAACATGGCGGGGCGGGGCACTGACATTCAGCTTGGCGGCAACTTGGATATGCGGGTGGCGTTGGAGCTGTCCACTGTCACCGATCCCGAAGAACGGGTGCGGCGAATCGATCAGATTCGGGCTGAAATTGCCGAAGCACGGGAATTGGTGCGTCAGGCCGGCGGGTTGTATGTGATCGGTACCGAGCGGCACGAAGCGCGACGGATCGACAACCAGTTGCGTGGTCGCTCAGGTCGCCAAGGTGATCCCGGCGCCTCCAAATTTTTCCTGTCTCTTGGCGATGATCTGATGCGGATTTTTGGCTCCCAGCGCATGGATTCGATGCTGGAGCGTCTGGGGTTGAAGGAGGGGGAAGCGATCATCCACTCCTGGATCAATAAAGCTCTGGAAAAGGCGCAACAAAAAGTCGAAGCCCACAACTTCGAGATTCGTAAGAATCTGCTAAAATTTGATAACGTCATGAATGACCAGCGCAAAGTGGTCTACGAACAGCGCCGGGAAATCATGGACGCCACCGATGTTTCCCAGACCGTTGGGGAAATGCGGGCCGAAGTCATCGGCGATCTGGTGCGCAAGCATATTCCCGCCAATAGCTATTCAGAACAGTGGGATCTTAAGATTTTACAAGAAGAGGTTCGGCATATCTTCAATTTGCCACTGCCTATCGAAGCTTGGGGGAAAGAAGAAGGAATTGGTGAAGAAGAGGTCGAACAGCGTATTTGCGATGCTGCCGACCGCAAGATGGCCGAGAAGGTCGCGAATTATGGTCATGATCTGATGCGGGGGGCAGAAAAGAGCCTGCTGCTGCAATTGCTGGATCAGGCATGGAAGGATCACCTGCTGAATTTGGATCATTTGCGCCAGGGTATTAATTTGCGGGCTTATGGTCAGCGCGATCCACTGAATGAGTATAAGCGCGAAGCTTTCGAGATGTTCGAGCAGATGTTGGTGCAGTTACGCCAATCAGTGACCAGCGTTTTGCTTCACGTGGAAATCAAGTTGGCTCCGGCAGAGGATTTGGACAGCGTGTTCGGGCGTCGGCCTGTGGAAATGCGCGAAACCCGTCAGGATCCAGCCCTTGGGCAGGCGGCTGCCGCACCGAACTCTGCCGCTCTCCCGTCGACGGATACCGAAGGCGAAGCCGAACAACCACGCCGCCGCCTCCCGGTCACTCATGCTCCCGCTCCCGGTGGGATTGATCCAGCCAATCCGGAAACGTGGGGTAAGGTGCAGCGTAACGCCTCTTGTCCATGTGGGTCAGGAAAGAAGTACAAGCATTGCCACGGGCAGATGTGATCTCGACGGGTCATAACAATGATACCGGCGAGCCCTGATACTGACACATCGCCGGTATCGGGCCGCGACGGCGGCCCCGCGAGCCTATGCGCGCAAAGCCCCCATGTGATTCTGGGGGCAGCCGGGCTTTTTGTGAGGACAAGTCGGGCGTTTAGGGCTGTTTGGCTTCGGCGATGGCCTGAAATAGAGCGTCAACCAGATCCGTCCCCTCGGCGCCAAAGGTCTTGGTGATATAGTCTTTAGCCGGACGTTCTAGGGCGGCTTTGAAAGCTGCCCGTTCTTCGGGTGAGGCGATGTGGATGGTCAGCCGCTTGTGGAGAGCCGGGAGGCCGCGTTCGGAGTGTTCAAGGGCTCGTGCGGCTTGACGTCCGGCCTGGATGCCTGCCCGCGCAGCCATCGCCACGATGCTCTGCTGTTCGGGGGTCAGAGCGGCTAAAGCCTGTTCGTTCATGACCCAAACCATTGGCGCGTAGAGGAACGAGGCCAGCGTTGCGTATTGCTGCACGTCGTCAAAGCGTGCGGCCAAGATGGCCGAAATGGTGTTCATCTGCCCATCAGCCAGACCTGAGGCCAGGGCGTTAGCCTCCTCTCGGGACGAGATTTTGATGGGCGTGGCTCCCAAAGCGGCAATCATAGCATCCATGGCGCCGAAACCGGGAATTGTGCGCAGCTTGAGTCCTTGAACGTCCTGGGGTGTTTGGATGGGGCGTACCGAATTGGTCAGGACAAAAAAACCGCCGCTGTCGCCAAAGCCTAATGTGACCAGATGGCTGCGACGGGCAATATCGTCGGCCATCCGGTGCCCGAACGGCCCATCGAGAACCGCTTCGGCAATCTCGGTGGAATCGAAGGCAAAGGGAATCTCTGGTACGGCGATTTCTGGATATAGGCCCGCAATCCCGCCTGCGGTAACGATGGCCGTTTGGATGATGTTGTTGTTGACCAAGGACGCCGCATCGCGATTGCCACCAAGCCATCCATTAGGGAAAATCTCCACCCGCAGCGTGCCACCGGAAGCCTGGGCCACGATACGCTGAAAGGCCGCCGCCATGATCGGCATCAGCGCAAAGGGATCGTCCTGTTGCTGGGTGTGGGCGAGATAGAGGACCGTGTCGGCCTGGGCTCGGTTGACTCCGGAAGGAGCGAGGAGCAGAACCGCCGCGAGAGCCGTCATACCGGCGAGCCGCGATAATGACATACCGCCGGTCTTGGGTCGCGACGGCGGCCCCGCTGCAAACCCCGTCGAAGAGCGGTGATCCTTTGATCTTGTGGCCATAAGCGGGCAGGATGCCCGCGCTTCCAGGAAGGCGCCGGTTCGTCGATAACGCCATAACCTGTTGATAAACAACATTCTTATACCACCCCGGAATCCAGGAAGAGCCTCGAGTTATTTGGTGTCGAGGCGGGTCACGGTATCGTGATCCGCCGATGCCGGATCCGCCAAATAGTGGTGACAACGATCAAGCAACAGCCGAGCCGGTTCATCGTCGGGATAAACACTCAAGAATAGGTCTAGAAGCCCGGTAGCCTCATCCCAGTTTTGGGCCTGGAACGCGACATAGGCCGGGAGCCAGCATCGACAGCGTTCGATGGCAGCGGGGCTGGCCTGGTGGGGGCGATCGGGTTCGGTTGCGCCGATCAATTCAAACAAATCGATGGGAATCGACGTACCGACAGGGATCACCTTCTCCAGGGGACGAAATAGGAAACGATCACGCACTGCGCTTTCGATGGCTCCGGTGACGAGAATTTCCGTACCGTATCGTTTATTCAGTCCCTCCAACCGAGAGGCCAGATTCACATTGGCGCCGAGGGCTGTGTACTGCATACGTTCAAGGCTGCCGACATTTCCGACCACCGCCGGGCCGGTGTGCAGACCGAAGCGAGTCGGCATCACTGGCCAATTATTGGCGGCTAAATCGGCATTCAACCGTTCACTGGCCGCGCGGCAGGCCAGCACGCCTCGGCAGGCATTGGCGATATGGTCGCTGTCGCGGTCGGGAGCGTTCCAAATCGCCATCACCGCATCGCCGACGAATTTATCCACCACTCCCGAATGATGGTAAATCGCTGCCGACATTTCTTCGAGGTAGATGGAGAGTTGCCCCAACACTTCTTCCGGGTCCATGGATTCTGTTGTTCGGGTGAATCCCTGGATATCGGTAAAAAGAATGGTCAGGGGCTGGCGCTTGCCGCCCACTTGAGTCCCCGTGCCAGATTCGATGATGTTGCGAACCAGATTTTTGGGCACATAGGTGATGAAGCTTCTGAGCGCGGTCCTCATGGTGGCGAGGGCTCGGGCCAGCGCGTCGATTTCCATGATGCTGGAACGGACGTCGATAGCATCATCCAATTTAAGATCGCGAATGGCTTCGGTTTGGCGGGTCAGAATAGCAATCGGTCGGGTTAGGCTTCTGGACAGTAATAGCATCAGAAGTGTGGCTATAACGATGAAGGCAAAACCCAGCAAAAGAATTCTTAAACTGGCCTGTTTGAGGGGGCCAATAAAAGAATCTTCATCAGCAATCACACCAATAGTCCAGTTATCCCCGGAAGCTTCGGATAATTGGCTGAACTCCACCAAATAATCGTCACTATTTCGGCCTAATGTTGCTCGGAAATGGTCGCCGGCTCCGGCCTGCCGAAGCCGCACGGCATCGGCCACCACCGGGTCAGCCACATCTTCAGCCTTGACCACATCAAACCGATCGCCTGTGCGTCGAAAAGTCTCTTCTGGCCGGGGAAAGCCGATCAGGCGATTCTCCTTGTCCAGAATAAAGACGATCCCCTTTTGGCCGATAGCCCGTTCCGCCAGAAATCGGGACAGGGTATCGGTGGACAGGTCAGCCCCAAATACCGCGAAGGTATCGCCATCTTCGGTGGTGAGCTTCTGGGATAACGTCATCCCTGGACGGCCTGTGCTCGCAAAGACATAGACGTCGGATGTGGCAATGCCTTTGGTGTTCAGCCCAGCCTGATACCAAGGGCGCTTCCGGGGGTCGTAGCCGACCGAAGGCAGCCGCTCAATCCCCAGCACTTCCCCCCATTTGGCAATATAGACCAGATTATCGGTCAACCCGTTGCTTGCATTGTCGATAATGCGTAAGGCGTAGCGGGTTCCGAGCGGTGGACGATGTCCGGTAACAGCGGTTGGATGGTCAGAGGAAATACGGATTGCTTCCCAAAATCCTCCGTCCTTGCCAAAACCATAATAAAGCGCGGAAACATCGGAGAATTGATCCAGTTGATCAACCAAAGCACGCAGGGTGTCGGGACTGCGCAGCCCGAAACGGTTGGCGGCGCCGAAGGCCACTGAAAGATTGACCAGCCGCCGCATCGGATCCAGTAAGCTGCGTACCCGCAGGACCACATCTTGGCTGGCTCGCTCCATGGCGGTTTCGGCTATGTTCAACGCCAACTTGGAATTTTGACTATAGATAAGCCCGACCATGACCGCCGTCAGAGGCAGCATGGTGATTAAAAAGGTCAACGCAATGCCAATCCGCAGCCGGATCTTTCCTAACTTGAACAGGGTTCAACCTCCCGTCGTCACTCACTCCGGCGGCTTGATAGCGTAAAATCGGTAGCAGCGTAGGCCGGAATGCAGGGCAGAGACCCGTTGAGCCCAGGTTTCCACTTCGTCGATGACATTGACCTTGGTCTCTTTGTCCAGTTGATGCTGTTCCAGGTGCTCAGTCAACGCTTTGATGGACGACAGGATGTGGCTCAGATGGACATCGGTGATGTCTTCCTGAACGCGAAGGTCAAAATTGCATTGGGCGAAGGCATCCAGCGCAGCCTGGAGCGTCCACAGTTGCGGCTCTAGGGGCTCGCGGTCGCTCCAGGCCTTGATGGTTCGGGAATTTTGAGCTTCGGGCGAGATGACATAATCGGTGCAGACGAATTGGCCTCGTGGTTTTAAAATTGCTTCGATTCGATCGAACAGGCCAGTCTTGTTCCGAATGGTGAAAAGGGAATCTTTCGAAAGAACGGCATCAACTTTACGGCCAAATTTGAAGTTTTCAGGGTCAAACAGTTGAATCGGAGCCTGCTTTCCGAGCTTGACCTTGTTCGAACGCTCCATGCCCTGTTCAACCAGGAAAGGCGAGGCTTCTAGCCCAGTAAACCAGGATCCAAAGTGTTTGGCCAGACAGCGCGCCGCGCCCCCCAGACCGCAGCCGATTTCCAGCGCGGTCATGGCCGGGTTCAGGCCAAGAGGCTTGGCCAGAGTAATGACCATTTCATCTCCGCCGGGGGTGAGATGGCCTTCGCCCCAGATCTTTTCGGCCACTTCCAGCCGAGTAGCGGTCCACAGCGGCTTGCCGAAGCGGTTCATTCCGGCCCTGGGGCCATCAGGCGAGAAAGCCAAGCGGTTGGCATCGCTCGCGGCTTCGGCCTCGGCAAGGCGCCGTCGCTTGCGACTGGGCGTTTCGTAGCCTTCCCACCAATCCCTGAGTCTGGTCTTCAGAGGAATGGGTGGGGGCTCGTCATCGCCGTCTGGCGTTTTTTTAGGGCTGTCGGTGGTCATCCGTGGCGCACGCCGGCTTTGTCGGAACGGGGTCGGGAAACAAACGGGACGCAACCGCGACGGCTATTCGCCGCGCATTTGGGTCCAGCCCTTGGGTGCAGTGTAGCAAAGCATCGTCATTGACGAAACCATCCTCATTTGGCTTTCCGGGCGAGGCGCCTTTTCAGAGCGGAGCTGAACACCAAGTCGGACCATCGAGCCTTGAGGGTGCCCCCATCCCGACTCGCCGGTATCACCAGTGGTTGGGATTGGGCAAGGAGGCCGAGGTCATATTCAGACGGGTGCAGGCGGTTGGTAAGGTTGGTTTTGGCGGCGGGGGCGGATTGGCTTTTTTGGCGGGCGGGCGGGCTTCGGGCAACCACGAGGCCAATTCGGCATCGCAGCCGTCACCGGGGGGAAGAGGGGCTTGGGACTCACACAACGGGCTGTCGGGCGGGCAGGCGAGGCGGACGTGAAAATGATCGTCATGACCATACCAGGGGCGAATCAGACGCAGCCAAGCGCGATCGGAACCGGCTTGACGGCACAGTTCCATTTTGATCACGGGGTTGACGAAAATGCGGGCAACCCTGGAATCTTCGGTGGCTAGGCGCAACAGCGTAAACTGGGCGGAGGTCCATCGCGAGGGGATCAAGCGTAGGGCTTCGCCATCAATAACCGAGACTTCCTTCAGATCATCCCGGTGGGCGCGCGGAAGCAAAGGCAGGTCGAGGCGCAACCAGACATCAACATCCAGTCCGATTTGATGGCTGGCGTGGCCGGTATTCATCGGGCCTCCTCGGGGTTGAGCCATGTCGCCGATATTGATCAGCCCCAGTCCTGCCCTATGGGCGCGTTGCCCCAGTCCTTGGAGGTACTCAAGAAGAGCCGGGTGACCAAAATAGCGGTGGCGACCGGGCCGAATGACCTGATAGCCAATGCCGTCCAGGGGTAAAGCAATGCCGCCGGCCAGACAACCATGAGCATAACCACCGATCGCCTGGGTGGGGCCCGGCGAGGGGGTTCGGATCAGGTGCCAAGCCACCGGCTGGTCGGTGTCGGCCAGAGCCGGTTCGAGTGGCCAAGCCCCTCCGCTCAATAATACAACAATGGCCGTTGCAACCAAAAGTCGGCGGACTGTGGATAATGTCATCGGTTCGGTTTCCCCTGACCGCGCCTCATACCATCGAGCTTTAATGTCGACACATTAAAACGGCCCTTGTGTGATGAGCGGCCCCCCTAGAGTCACACGGGGGCTTCGCGCGCATGGGCGCGCGGGGCCGAGCATAACCAAGAGGGCGATTCGGGGCAACGATTAGGCTTATGAGTCTGCGCGCAGCACCGAAAGATGAGTCATGACCGACCGTTTGGCGGCACGGCGGGGCAACAGTTTGGTGATCGCGCTGTCGCTTGCCCAAACCAGGGGGTATAGGGCGGTGGCTCCTGGTGCAAAATGGGCCGTCTGCTGGAGAGCCGACAAGGCTAAAGTGCAAGGACCATGGCCAATGGGGAAGATACGAAATTCATTGAAGCCAGCCTGATTGTAGAAGCGGGACAACCCTTCTTCCGTAAAACGGCTAAAATCACGGGGTTCCGGTGTGTATTGATGAACGAAACTGGTTCCGATTAGGGCGTGACCTCGGCAAACCCGCCGAATTTCTTGCAGCAATTCAGAGACGTTCCAGATGTGATTCATCACAAATAAAAGCATTACAACGTCAAAGGAGCGATCTTGGAATGGTAGTGGCTGCTCAAGATCAACTTTCATCATATTATAATCTTGAGGATCATAATCACAGAAGGTAATATTTGCCTTTGAGCTATCAAAAAAACGGTAATAGCTGGATGATCGGTTGCGTGCGCCTAAGTCAAGAACAGAGCCAGACACTGGCAATTTCTCAATATGAGAATTAAACGCAGCACGAAGAACTGATTTTCCCCGAGCTAATTCTTTTATGACAGTGCCAAACCGGATTCCACTAGCCGCAAGCTGTGCTACCGTCGCATTGTAACCTGAATTGGTCATGCTTCTTTCTCTCACCTTTCCGCTTAAAACGAGCGCATGGTATCGTTCGCAGGGCGGAGGGGAACCTGTCAACTTTGATTGAGTTGTATCTTTTGTGTGCGGTAATATCAAATTTGACTTTTTTGTGAATAAAGCAATAAAATTTACTTTTTCTATGAAAATAAGATCAATTTGTAGTAAATAATTTATTAAATTAAGCTATAATTATTAACTGATTTTTAGTATTATTATAAATAATTATTTTTGAGCTTTAGGGCCCCGATTAAAGCGGGTGATTCCATTGCTTGTGCGCCCTTCCGTGCAGGATTCATAACGGCTAGGAAAAAGCCCTCTGTGCATTTCCGTAGGGCTGCGCTTTGGGGCTTGCCTTTGGAGCGATCGGCCCTTACCATCGTGCCGACTTCGCTTCAGGGCGCCGCAGTAGCTCAGTTGGTAGAGCAACTGATTTGTAATCAGAAGGTCACGGGTTCGATTCCTGTCTGCGGCACCAAATATCTCTGTTAAAACAGCACATTGTGAGCAGACGCGGGGTTTATCGGATCGAGACCGTCGTGTTTGCCTCGACGCTCGGATGTCCGTATTGCGCGGCGCTGCCTTTGGCGCCACGGCTCAGGAGTCGGGCATGAATTTTTCATCCAATCCTGGGGAGAATCCAATGGGCTCGATCCAATATGATGATCTACCGATGAATTGGGTCGGTAATTGGGCTGGACGTCGTGCGGCGTTAACGCCAAACCGGACAGCTCTTTACGATTCATTCACCAGGAAATCCTATAGCTTTCAGGATATGAACGAACGGGCTTGTCGGGTGGGTGCCTATCTTTTAGACACTCTTGGTCTTGAAAAAGGAGACGTGCTGGCTTTGATCTGCCGAAATCGGATCGAGTCCATTGATCTTTATTTAGCCTGCGGTAAGCTTGGGATCATTCTGGCGCCGTTAAGCCAGCGCCTGAAGAGGCCGGAATTGGATGACCTGCTGGCTCGTCTGAAGCCTCGGGCGCTCGTTTATGAGGGCCAATTTGCCGAGTTGGTGTCGACGCTGTCGCTTCCCATGTCGGTTCAGGCACAAATCGTAATCGATGATGAGCGGATGCTCTTCGATAACATTATTCTAAAAACAGAGCCACGAGATGTTAATATTCCGTTAGCGTTAAATGATATCTGTCTTTACGTTCACACCGGCGGCACTACAGCCGTACCAAAAATTTGCATCATTTCTCACCGACAAATGGTTTGGAATTCTGTTGATCTTGTAGCAACCGGCACTGTTGGTGCTTGTAATAATGTTTTAATTACATTCCCGTTTTTTCATATTGGAGGATGGAATACTTTTACACCACTTTTCCACGCCGGTATTACGAGTGTCCTGTTGCGCGAGTTTAATGCTGGTTTAATTCTTGATTTAATTGACGAAAAGCGCGTCGAGAATTTCGGAGCGGTTGAAGCAATGTTGCAGTTTTTGATTGCTCACCCCAAATTTACTCAAACTGACTTTTCGAATGTAAAAGCTATCACCACGGCTGCGGCTCCTTGTTCCAAGTCGGTGATGGAAACTTTTATGGCCAAAGGAATTCCCATCAGTCAGACCTATGGAATGACCGAAGCCGGTCCTTCGAATTTCGCCTATATTGCCAGAACAGATTCTTTAGAAGAATTATTAACTAACTCTAATAGTATTGGCACATCAATGTTTCATTGTGACGCTAAAATTGTTGATCAGGATACCGGAGAAGTTCTTTCTTTTGGCAATGTTGGGGTCTTGTGCCTTAGAAGTCCGCATAATTTCGATGGTTATCTTGGCGATCCGGCGCGAAGTGAAAAAGTTTTAAGTCCAGATGGTTGGATTTATACCGGAGATTTGGCTATTCAGGATCAGGATGGCTTGATTTCGATTAAAGGCCGGGCTGATAATATGTTTATTTCTGGTGGTGAAAATATTTCACCAGAAGAAATTGAACAGACATTAATGAAACATGCTGCGGTCGCGGGCGCTATTTGTGCCGGCATTCCCGATAACAAATGGGGGCAGAGTCCTGTGGCGTTGGTGGTCTTTCATGTCGGAAAAATGGCTTCTGACGAAGACCTTAAAGCCCATTGCCGACAAAATCTTGCTGATTACAAGGTTCCTAAGTACATTCAGCCTGTTGCTGAATTACCCTTGACGGGGGCTGGCAAGTTGAATCGGAATGCCGTTGCGGCAATTTTTGCCTGAATAGGGATTATGAAATGGTAGGGGCATGATGTCGCTTTTTCGACCTTATACCAACGGCCCTAGACAATGATCCGTGCCGTTGGTATCGGCAGCGACAGCGGCCCCGCGTCCTCGTGGACGCGAAGCCAAGGGCGCGGATGCGCCCGCCCGGCGTCTGAAGGGCGCTGCGGACGTGTCAACGTCCAAGGCCATTGGATGATACCGGCGAGCCCTGATACTGACAAATCGCCGGTATCGGCGGCGACCGCCG
>CAIXKV010000012.1 GCA_903920145.1 uncultured Rhodospirillales bacterium | reverse complement strand
CGCCCCTCGGCTTCCCAGCGGCGCAACGTCTGCACCGAGACTCCAAGGGCGTCCGCCGCCTCACCTATCGTCACTAATCTGCTCATTTCGGTAATGTATGAGCATGTTTGCGCAATGTCAATGCACTCTGTTAAAAACCCCTAGACACCGACCGGCGGCCTCATGATAAAGTCGCCGCCATGTCCTTCCGTGCGGCGCCTCGGCGCGCGAGGTCGCCGGGTTCGGCTGGATTCGCGTGGTGGTTCGGCAGGCAGGATTTGAACAAGACGCTGTTCATCAAGACCTGGGGTTGCCAGATGAATGTCTATGACTCCGCAAGAATGGCGGACGTCCTGGCACCCCTGGGATATAAGCCGGTTGACCGGCCAGACGACGCCGACATGGTGATCCTCAACACCTGCCATATTCGGGAAAAGGCGTCGGAAAAGGTCTTTTCCGAGTTGGGTCGGCTGCGGGCGTTGAAAAAACGCAAAGCCGTCGGTGGCGGCCAAATGCTGCTGGCGGTGGCCGGGTGCGTTGGCCAGGCCGAAGGCGCCGAGATTCTGGCGCGGGCTCCCTATGTGGATTTGGTGTTCGGCCCGCAAACCTTCCACCGGCTGCCTGAACTGGTGGCGGAGGTTCGGGAGGGCCGCCGCAACGGTGATCCGGGCGGCGTGCTGGATACCGAGTTTCCGCCTGAATCAAAATTCGATTTTCTGCCCGAAGAACAGGGTGGACAGGGGCTGAGTGCCTTTTTGGCTGTGCAGGAGGGTTGCGATAAGTTTTGCACCTTCTGCGTGGTCCCTTATACGCGCGGCGCCGAATTTTCCCGCCCGGCAGCGTCGATTCTGGCCGAAGCCCGGCGTTTGATTCAGGGCGGGGCCCGCGAGATCACGCTGTTGGGGCAGAATGTCAACGCTTGGCACGGCGAGGCTCCCGAAGGTGGCGGCCATCGCTGGGGACTGGGATCATTGGTGCGGGCGGTGGCGGAGTTGGAAGGCTTGGCCCGTCTGCGCTACACCACGTCCCATCCTCGCGATTTGGACGAAGCCTTGATGTCGGCCCATGGCGAGGTGCCGCAGTTGATGCCCTTCGTGCATCTGCCGGTGCAAAGCGGGTCTGACACGATTCTGGCTGCCATGAATCGTCGCCATACCGCCGATGATTATCGCCGGCAGGTTGATCGTCTTCGGCAATTCCGGGCGGATTTGGCTCTTTCTTCGGATTTTATCATCGGCTTTCCGGGGGAAAGCGACGCCGACTTTGCCGCAACGTTGGCCTTGATCGACGACATTGGCTTTGCTCAAGCCTATTCGTTCAAATACAGCCCTCGTCCGGGCACGCCCGCCGCTGAATTGGACCAGCAGGTTCCCGAAGCGGTCAAGGATGAGCGGCTCGCGATCCTTCAAGACCGACTGAACAGCCAACAACGGGCGTTTAACCAAGCCGCTGTCGGCTCGGTGATGCCGGTGTTGTTTGACCGTTCAGGCCGTCGCCCCGGACAGGTGATGGGGCGCAGCCCGTTTATGCAGGCGGTTCATGTGGCGGGTGACGTAAGTCGCTTGGGTGCGCTGGCGGATGTTCGAATCACCGCCGCTCATCCTAACAGCCTTTCGGGGCGTTTGGTTGATTCTGGCCCGGTTGAGGCGGCCTCAGCGGATGCGCTTCAGGCGCCGGAGGTGATCGCTTGACGGGTTTACCCGACCGGCGGATCGACCTTCACTTTGACGATAACCGGCTGGCCGCCACGCTTTATGGCCAGCATGACGAGCATTTGGCTCGGATCGAGTCGCAGCTCGGGGTTTCCGTGATCTCCCGAGGCAATCGCCTGACCATCACCGGCCCCCGCGCGGGGGCTGATGCCGCGCGGGCCGCTCTGGAAGCCCTATGGGGGCGGTTGAAGCGCGGTCTGGAGGTGAGCGAGGGCGAGGTTGACGCCGCCCTGCGGATGGCGGTCAGCGGCCCGAATGGTATCCAGCGGGGAACGGCTTTGGCGGCGATCAGTCGGCCCGACGTCAATGTCAAAACCAAGCGCCGTTCGATCACCCCCCGTTCGCCGACCCAGGCCGCCTATTTGCAAGCGTTGCTGGATGCCGAGCTGGTGTTCGGATTGGGACCGGCGGGTACCGGCAAGACCTATCTGGCGGTGGCGCAAGCGGTGGTTATGTTGGCCACAGGTCGGGTGGAACGGATCATTTTGTCCCGGCCAGCGGTGGAGGCCGGGGAGAAACTAGGGTATCTGCCCGGCGATCTGCGCGAAAAAATCGACCCTTATCTGCGTCCCCTGTACGACGCCTTGCATGACATGCTGCCCGCTGATCAGGTGGCCCGGCGCCTAAGCAATGGGGATATTGAGGTGGCGCCCCTGGCGTTCATGCGGGGACGCACCCTGGCCAACGCCTTCGTGATTTTGGACGAGGCGCAAAACACCACCCCCATGCAAATGAAGATGTTTCTGACTCGGCTGGGGGAGGGAGGCCGCATGGCGGTGACCGGCGATCTCAGCCAAGTTGATCTGCCTTCGGGACAACGTTCGGGCCTGCATGACGCCCTGGAGATTGTGCGCGACATTCCCGGTGTGGGCGTCGTCACCTTTAGCGACGCCGACGTGGTTCGCCATCCCCTGGTGGCTCGAATTGTCCGGGCCTATGACCAACGGGATCTGGGACGCACTGGCGCGCCATTGCCCGCCGCCGCCTCGGCACCTGTTGCGGCATCCGTGACGCCTTCGCCCTCAAAAACGGCCCCTCCACCCCCTCTTTCCCCCGCCAGTCCGGCCGTGGAGATCCCATGATCGACATCATCATCAATCGGGAAGCCGAGTCCTGGGAGTTGGGGTTCGAGGAGGAGGCTCGGCGCGCCGCCACGGCGGCGCTGACGGCGGTTCTTGGCGATAGGATTGGTGCCACCGAACTGGAATTGGGCCTCACCTTTGCCGACGACGAGACGGTGCGGACGCTCAACCGTGATCACCGGGGACAGGACAAACCAACCAACGTCCTATCGTTTCCCCTGCTGGATGCTCCTCTTGACGAAGAGTCTTTAACGCCCGAAGCACCGGGGGTTCCGGTGCTGCTGGGTGATGTGATTCTGGCTTGGGAAACCGTTGCCCGCGAAGCGCAGGACCAAGGGAAAAGCGTCACCCATCACGCTCTTCATCTGGTCATCCACGGTGTTCTGCACGTGCTGGGTCACGATCACGAGACCGAGACTGAAGCAGAAACCATGGAGCATCTGGAGATCGCGATTCTCCACGGCTTGGGCATCCCCGATCCCTACGGCGATCTCATCCCCACCCCCGCCGCTCCGGAACCGCCATGACCGACTATTCCGGCAGTCGCGCTGGTCGCGACGAAGACGACGATCAAAATAGCCTTCCCCAACAATTTCGCGGCTGGTTGCGCGGCATCCTCCGTCGGCGCGGCGACAACACGCTCCGCGATGCCATTGAAGAATTGATCGAGGAGCAGGGCGACGCCGAAAGCTCCATTGATGCCGGCGAGCGGGTGCTGCTGGCCAATATCCTGAAGCTCCGTGACCGCACGGTGGTCGACGCCATGGTTCCCAGGGCCGACATTGTGGGCGTCGACCTGGACATTGCCGCCCAAGACCTGATCACCCGGATGGTTCAGGTTGGCCATAGTCGGATTCCAGTTTACCGGGACACGCTGGATGATGTGGTCGGGATCGTGCATATCAAAGACGTCATGGCCTGCATTGCGGCGGGAAAGCCGGTGGATTTGGCCGGGATCGTCCGCGAGGTTCATATCGTCGCCCCCAGCATGCCGGTGTTGGACCTGTTGCTTCAGATGCGGCAAACCCGGCAGCATATGGCGCTGGTGGTGGACGAGTTCGGCGGGATCGACGGGTTGGTCACCATCGAGGACTTGGTGGAGGAGATCGTCGGGGAGATCGAGGATGAGCACGACGACGACTCGGAGCCGAGCATGATCGAAAGGCCAGACGGCACCATGATTGCCGATGCCCGTGTTCCGATCGAAGATTTCGAGGAGCGGGTCGGCAATCTCTTGGATGATGACGAACGGGCGGATATCGACACGCTCGGCGGTTTGGTCATGTCCATGGCTGGTCGGGTGCCGGGCCGAGGCGAGTTGCTAGGGCATCCCTCGGGCCTGGAGTTCGAGGTTTTGGATGCCGATCCTCGCCGGGTTAAACGGGTCCGGGTGCGCAAACTACCGCCCCGAGTCGAGGGGCAAACCGATGGATCATGAGGGGCCGTTGACCTCATATTCAAAGGACCGGCCGGCCCTTTGTGGGCGTGGGCAAAGCCCACAAAAAGCCCTCTCCCAACGCCAAGTCCCCAAGTTCCAACCTCTCGGATATTCCTCCCTTCAGCGAGCCCCCCAATGATACCGGCAAGCCCTGACAATGACATCGTGCCGGTATCGGGCCGCGACGGCGGTTCCGCGTCTGAGGGCATTCCTGGTGGGGCTCCATCAAGGTTCGAGGGGCCGGGTGAACCCACAGCGCGGCTTGAGTCCCTGGCCAAGGCCCTGGCCGCAACCATCGGCTGGCGGCGGCGCGGGCTTGCTGCGCTGTTCGGAGCCTTGGCGACTTTAGCCATGCCGCCGGCTTACGCCGTGCCGCTGCTGTTGGTGGCGGTACCGGGCCTGCTCTGGCTGCTGGACGGTGTGACCAGCCGACGGGCAGCCTTTGCCTTAGGCTGGTGGTTCGGGTTTTCTCATTTTGTGTTTGGACTGTACTGGATTTCCTTCGCGCTGCTGGTGGATATTGACAAATTCTGGTGGTTGATGCCGGTTGCCGTGGCTGGGCTGCCGGCGGTGCTGGCGGTGTTTATCGGGCTGGTGACGTGGGCGGTGTGGTTGCTGCCCTGGCGCGGCTTGGCTCGAGTGATTGCCTTTGCCGTGATCTGGACCCTGGTCGAGTGGCTGCGCGGCCATCTTTTGACCGGCTTTCCCTGGCTGTTGGTCGGATATGCCTGGGTTGACGTGACGTCGGTGCTGCAAACGGTCTCGGTGGTGGGGGTTTATGGCCTGAGTGTGCTGACGCTGCTGGTGGCAGGTTTGCCGGCGGCGTTTGGTTGGGCCGAGGTTCCCCGACGCACGGCATGGGCTGCCCTGGCCGGAGGGCTGGTGCTGTTCGTCGGCCTAGCCGCCGCCGGGAGCTGGCGCCTTGCCGGGGCCTCTGACGCTATGGTGCCGAATGTCCATCTGCGCCTAGTCCAGGCGAACATCGATCAGGGCCAGAAATGGGCGCCGGAGGTCCGAGAGGACAATTTTCACCGTCATCTGGCGTTGAGCTTGGCGGCGCCTCAACCTCCCGGCAGTGTGGCGCCAACCGTGGTGATTTGGCCTGAAACCGCCACCACCTTCTTTCTGGCTCAAGATCCGCAACACCGCCTGACGGCGGCGACGGCGGCTCCATCCGGAGGATTGCTGCTGACCGGCGCGCCGCGCGCGGCTCTTGAGGCCAATGGCAACGCCCGTTTTTGGAACAGCATGGTCGCAGTGGACGATGCCGGACGGCTGGCAGCCATTTACGACAAATCCCATCT
This sequence comes from uncultured Rhodospirillales bacterium, assembly GCA_903920145.1. Classification (GTDB taxonomy): domain Bacteria; phylum Pseudomonadota; class Alphaproteobacteria; order Azospirillales; family Azospirillaceae; genus BOG-933. The sequence goes on along the minus strand of CAIXKV010000012.1, from coordinate 5,993 downwards.
GGTTCCCTTCGGGGAGTATTTCCCTGGACGAAACCTGTTACCGTCCTGGTTGCCTATCGCCACCATCGCCGCTGGCGGCACCGATTTTACCGCCGGGCCGGGACCGCAGACTCTCCGGTTGCCCGGTTTGCCGCCGGTTAGTCCCCTGATCTGTTACGAAGTGATCTTCCCCGGTGCCGTCACCGACCCCACGGATCGACCGCAATGGCTGCTGAATCTGACCAATGATGGTTGGTATGGCCGCTCGGCGGGGCCGCTTCAGCATTTCGCCATCGCCCAAACCCGAGCGGTGGAAGAAGGGTTGCCGCTGGTTCGGGCTGCCAACACCGGCGTCTCCGGTGTGGTCGACGCGTATGGCCGGGTCATTGCCCGGCTTGATCTGGGACAGACCGGCTTTATCGACGCCGCCCTGCCGGTTGCCACCCCCGAGCCAACCCTTTACGGACGCTATGGCGATGGGAGTCTGGCCCTGTTACTGCTCTGCTGCACCCTGATTGCAGGGCTCGCTCGGCCCGTTAGGACTTGACCCGAAGGCCGAAGCTTGCAAAAAAGGCCGGGCGAGATCGCCCGCGCCGAGGGAGCGGTCGCACTTTTTTCTTCTCCCCGCAACGTACCGAGGCTGCCCGTGGCCAAACTCAATTACGTTTTCACCAGTGAATCGGTTTCCGAAGGTCATCCCGATAAGGTTTGTGACCGTATTTCCGACGCCATCGTCGACCTTTTCCTTGCCGCTGATCCTTTGGCTCGGGTTGCGGTCGAAACGCTCACCACCACCAATTTGGTTGTTCTGGCCGGCGAGGTTCGCGGGCCGTCGTCGGTGACGCCGGAGCGTATGGAAGCGGTCGCCCGTCACGCGATCAAGGATATCGGGTACGAACAGGACGGGTTCCACTGGGAACATGCCCAGGTCCAAGTTCACGTCCATTCCCAGTCAGTGGACATTGCGGTTGGCGTTGACGCCGCCGGCAATAAGGACGAAGGCGCGGGCGACCAGGGCATTATGTTCGGCTACGCCTGCAATGAAACCCCGGCCCTTATGCCGGCGCCGATTTTCTACGCCCATAACATCCTGCGGTCTCTGGCCGAAGCCCGGCATTCGGGTGCGGCCCCCTTGCTCGGCCCCGACGCCAAGAGCCAGGTGACGCTCCAGTATGTCGACGGCAAGCCGGTTCGGGCCACCACCATCGTGGTTTCGACCCAGCATGACGCCTCGCTCAGTCAGGAAGAAGTGCGCGAGATCGTTCGTCCCCATGTGGTCAATGTTCTGCCGCCCGGCTGGATGTGCCCCGAGGACAAGTTCTACGTTAACCCGACAGGCCGGTTCGTGATCGGCGGTCCCGACGGCGACAGCGGCCTGACGGGCCGTAAGATCATCGTTGACACCTACGGCGGGGCGGCTCCGCATGGCGGCGGTGCCTTCTCGGGCAAAGATCCGACCAAGGTCGATCGCTCGGCGGCCTATGCGGCCCGTTATCTTGCCAAGAATGTCGTGGCTGCCGGTGTGGCCGATCGCTGCACCATTCAGCTTTCCTATGCCATTGGCGTCTCGCGGCCCTTGTCGGTGTATATCGATACCCACGGCACCGGGCGGGCGGGTGTTGACGAAGACCGGCTGGCCGAAGTCCTGCAACAATTGGTGGATCTCAGCCCGCGCGGCATTCGCGAGCATCTTGGCCTGAACAAACCGATTTACGCCCGGACCGCCGCTTACGGCCATTTTGGTCGCGAGCCGGAAGCCGATGGGGGCTTCTCGTGGGAGCGTGTGGATCTGGTCGACCCAATTCGGGCCGCCTTCAAGCTGTAATCGTGAGTCCTGGAGCCGAAAGGCTCCGGGTCCAGGTCCGGGGGGCGCTGCTCCCCGGATTTTTTTTCTTCTTTTGGGAAGAGGTTCGCCTTGCACCTGCCGAAGCTTTATGGCCGCCGACAAGGCCGCCCGCTCCGTCGGCACAAGTCCGAACTGCTGGAAACCGCGCTGCCCACCCTGCGGCTGGATCGGCCCGAGCCTGGCACCCGCATCGACCCCCGGACGCTGTTTACACCGTCGGTCTCTGCGGTTTGGCTGGAGGTGGGGTTTGGCGGCGGCGAGCATCTGGCGGCCCAGGCCGCCCAGCATCCCGATATCGGTGTGATTGGCTGCGAACCCTTCATCAATGGCGTGGCCAGCTTGTTGGGGCACATTGAGCGCGGAGCCTTGACCAACGTCCGCATTCTGGTCGATGACGCCCGCTTCTTGCTGGACGCCCTGCCCGATGCCAGTCTTGATCGGTGTTTCGTGCTGTTCGCCGATCCCTGGCCCAAGCGCCGCCATCACGAACGGCGCTTTATCGGCCCCGGCACTCTCGACCGGCTGGCCCGCGTGCTGGCCTGCGGCGCGGAACTCCGGCTGGCCAGCGATCATCCAGGATTGATTCCGTGGATGCTGGAACACACTTGGCGCCATCCGGACTTTGAGTGGCTGGCCCGCCGTGCCGAGGATTGGCGCAGCCGCCCCGCCGACTGGCCCGCGACCCGTTATGAACAAAAGGCCATCGCCGCCGGGCGGCGCCCGGTGTTTTTGCGCTTCCGACGTCGGGACCGTTAAGACCAACGGCCCTAGACAATGATCCGTGCCGTTGGTATCGGCGGCGACCGCCGCTGCGCGCCTCATGGCGCGCAGCCCCAGTGTATGGACTCTAGGGGGCGCGGATGCGCCCGCCCGGCGTCTGAGGGCAGCCTTGATGTGTCCCCATCAAGGCCCGATGTCTGATACCGGCGAGCCCTGATACTGACACATCGCCGGTATCGGGCCGCGACGGCGGCCCCGCGTCCTCGTGGACGCGCAGCCAAGGGCGCGGATGCGCCCGCCCGGCGTCTGAGGGCAGCCTTGATGTGTCCCCATCAAGGCCCGATAACCGTCGCCGCTTTGTTAGGGGGAACCTGCTCCCCCTAGACTCCCTCGCCATCACGCTTGATCGCAGGTGCCGGTCCTCTGCGAAGCGGCTTTCGACACGCAAAAAACACACAATTATTTTGTTTAATAAAAGTCTATTGACATAGTGGTCTTATGGACTTTATCGTTGAGCCCATCGCCTTCCTAGAACACTTTGGAATGAGGGCGTGCCGTGCCCTAGGCACTCCAGAGTTAGCGACGGTGCCGCCGGGAGCAGCCTAGTCGCCGCAGTAAGCTGGAGGTTGAAGTTAGCACTTCGGCAGGAACAATGTCGATGTTTTCCGCAGTGGTAGCGATAGAGTGTAAATAAATTATTATATTATTTTTATAGACCTGATTGAGGCTATTTAGGCCTCAAATGATATGGGAGTGATTTAAGATGGAACCCACAAAGATAATGAATAAGAGTCGGTATTGGGTGGCCATCGGTATTGGTGTTATAGCCGTTAGTCTATCTGGATTGGCCGGGCTCCTTCTTGGAGCAGCGGTCGCGTGGCTGGTGCTGACGATTTTGACATTGATAGCGACGGTAATGGTCGCAAAATTGGACAGCAATCGCTTTGAAGCCGAAATTTCTTTCGTCGCTGCGGTGTTGAATGGAAAAGCGGCGAAACCGCCCCGAGATAACGGCTGGAGAGGAATCTTCAGCCAATTCGAGATTTTAAATAACAAGCTCTCGCAAATTACGCAGGAGCACAGCAATGCACAGCAGCTTCTCGCGGTTATGGAATCGATGACGCTGGAAATGTCGCAGGTGAAGCAGCGTAATGCGGAGTTACAACAGCGATTAATTGACGCGGAAGCGCGGGAACAAAGCATGGCATTGAATACGGAGTGGGATATTGGACAAGCGCAAAGAAAAAACAAAATCGAATCTGTTATAAACGAAAATGTTGAACTGGTGTCCTCGTTGCGGACGCTGTCGCATGATTTGCTTGGTGCCGTAAAAGAAGGATTGATTTCAACCCACAACACATTCGAAGCCATTCAGCGGGTCGGGGCCTCTATTGACACAACTGCCGAAGTTATTCGTAACCTGCATGAACGCTCCGGCGAAATTACGCAGGTGGTGGCTTTGATTTCCCGTCTGGCCCGTCAGACCAACATGCTGTCGCTCAACGCTACCATCGAAGCCTCTCGTGCGGGAGAGCTGGGCAAGGGGTTCACCGTCGTCGCGGCTGAGGTGCGCAAGCTCGCCGAGGAGACCACCAATGCCACCCACGGCATTCGCACCATCGTGAGTGATATCCAGCAGTATGCCGATGCGGCGCTGCAATCATCTGCGGTGATGAGCAGCGATTCCCGGCAAGGTATCGCGATGACCGAACAAGCAAAGGCACGATACGAAACTGTTTTTGAATCATACACTCTGGTCGACGAATTGCTCGGACAGAACAGTGAAGACGTAACGGTTCTGCGAAATCTACTACAAGCGTAACCTATAGAAAGGAAAACACTCATGGCAACGTCTATCTCAAATATGTTAGAACAGCATGCGGCGTCACTGGGAGCCAGGGGAAGAGTTGATCTGGCAAGAGTGGCATTAAAATTTGGAAAGAAATTAAATCTTGCGACGGCTGATGATGATCATGAGTTGCGGGAATTAAGTAGGTCTATATTTGGCCTTAATTTTTAAGCTTGTTCCGCATGGAGATGTTTTATGTTCGATCTTGAGTTCAATGCGGATCGCGGTTTCTGCCTTCTGGCTGGAGAGCCGCTGATCCTTCACTGCAACCATTATAATACATACTTGCAGCGTACCATCCTCGACCCAGAGTATATTGATGCGCGCCCACTTTTACAGAGTTGCGCCAGCGCCGCCGTCTTTGCTCAGGCAAAAGAACTGTTTGCCAAAGCATCGGCGAATGATCTGGCTCAACGCCTCGGCGTGGCAGAAAATTTATTTCAATTCTTGGGGTTTGGCCTCCTGGATTTTTCCGCAGTGACCGCAGACGGGGGGCTTGTGAGTGGCCCGAGTTCACATTATTCCTACGCTTGGAACAATAAATTTGGCCAGTCGGACGAACCTGTGGCTTTTTTTGACGCAGGCTTTATCTCCGGGATTCTGGGGGCGGCGATCAATGCTGAGGCAGATTATTTCAAAGCCCAGCAGATAGCCTGTATCGCGCAGGGCGCTCCGACGAACCAGTTCCAGGTGTCTGTAGACAAAACGCCGGTAATTGCTTCGCCTGGTATTGGCATCAAGCAGAAGGGCGATATTCCCCCGATTTCGATCCCAAGCAACATCAATGAGCCAGGGATTGTCAGTGCGCTGGCGTCCATGCCGATTGCTGGCAATGATCAAGGGTTGATCCCTGCTTTCGGGGTGGTTCTAACCCGTATGTATGCCAATTACTACAATGGCATTAGTTTTGGCTTCGAAAAATTGCTTGAACAGGCTGTCGGCGACGAGACCCTGGGGGCCGTATTGCTGGTCGAGGCGGGCCATTCGTGCGCCTTCAACACCTTTGGCGGCATCATGGAGTCGGACGAGTGGGCCGGCTTGATCAAGCCGATGTGCAAGACGCGCGAGGACTGGGTGCATGGCATTGTTGCGGTTGTCAATGCGCTCGGTTGGGGTATTTGGCGGATACAAGAGCTGGTGCCCAACGAACGCCTTGTGATCCGCGTCTATGATGGCTACGAATCCAACGGCTATTTGGCTCTGTATGGACAGTCGAAATCCCCGAAGTCTTACCTTGCCACAGGTGGAACGCAAGGCATTATGAACCTTCTCTATCACATTGATATTACTGAAGGCCCCGCTTTGACGCCGGAACTTTATGAGACTTGGTTCAGTGCTCCCGGATCCTTCACGGGTCGCCAGACCAAATGCCGGGCCATGGGCGATGACTTCGATGAATTTGTGGCCGAACGCGAATAGGCGCCTTGTCATATCGGCGAGCCCTGATACTGATACCGGCGAGCCTTGATGGTGACTCATCAAGGCTGCCCTCAGACGCCGGGCGGGCGCATCCGCGCCCTTGGCTTCGCGCGCATGGGCGCGCGGGGCCGCCGTCGCGGCCCGAGGACCGGCGATGTGTCAGTATCAGGGCTCGCCGGT
>CAIXKV010000011.1 GCA_903920145.1 uncultured Rhodospirillales bacterium | reverse complement strand
TTTGTCGCCGATCCCAATCGAATCGCATCCCTCTGCCGTGTCGATTGGGCAGTGCTACCCCCGCAAGCACCAATCTCAACCAAGGTTGTGTCATGATGGCAATAAACAATCTAGTCCGATAACTTATTGGGAATCGTATAATACCGCGATTGATATGGCGGGACAGCAGCAGCGTGATCACCAGCGTCACCAGATACGCAACGCCCGCCGCCAGCAGCACGATCCAAACCGCCTGGGTCGCTGACAGGGCTGTTTCCGCCTGAACCGCCTGAACGGTCTGATGTGCGGCCTTATCCACACGCCCCACCGCGCCTTGAAGCTGACTGTGAGCCTCCGTCACTTCCGGCAACATCGCCAAGGCCGTGGCAGGATCGGCACTCAGCATCTCCAACACATCCGTTACTGCTTTGCGATAAGCCGAAACAGCAGCCCCGATGGCCTCAAACTGGCCCTCCACGACCTCTGCGGACGTCAGGCTGGTCTTCAGACGGCCCATGGCCCTATCCATGTCCTGAAGTTGTTCGTGGCACAGCGCATAAAGTTCGTTCATTTTGGCGTCGCTGACTCCGGCATTACCCAGTGCCGCCGCCTGATAAAGCGTTCCTCCGGTCTTGGCCACCGTCAAAGCAAGATCATCCAGAAGACTTTGACGATTAAATTCAACAAATAAGACCGAATTTATCGTCCGATTTTGTCCTTTAATTGTGACATAAGAAATCCACACAATTGGACTTGTTGTTGCAATGACCGCAATAACGATCAAAAATAACTTAATTTTTAATGAAAAATTTGAGAATATCCGTACCATGACTGAATCCCCCATAGCCCAACGGATGCTTGGGCGACTGGCTACGTCATCTTTTACCCAATCGACCAATCGATCCACACTGCTTATATAAGCATAGATCGAGACCAAGGAACGTCAAGATAATTCTTACAATAAAAAGGTAAATTTCGTTAACCATTGCAATAATCATTATGGTTAATGACAACATAATTCAAGATTGTAAAAGATATTAAGAAAACAGCCAGGCCCAAGCTACATCCGCGATGCTATGCTATCATACCATCGAGCTTTAATGCTGACACATTAAAGCTACCCTCAGATGCCGAGCGGGGGTGTCCGCGCTCCCCTAGAGTCATACCGGCGAGCCCTGATATTGACACATCGCCGGTATCAGTCGATTTTTATCGGGCGCACTGGTACAGCCCAATACCCTTTCCGGCATCACAAAAAACTGTAAGGGTCGATATCCACCTGAACCCGAACGCTCGACGGTAGTGGCGTTGCGGCCAGCCACGCGCGAATAACAGGTTGAAGAACGACCGAGCGCGGCGCCCGGACCAACAACCGGCGACGATGGCGGCCCCGCAACAGCGCGAGCGGCGCTGGAGCCGGCCCCAAAATCTCGATCTGGTCACTGCGGGGCGCCGTCCGACCCAACAGAATCGCGGCCCGATCCACCGCTTCCATCTCCGGCCCCGAGACCACCAAAGCCGCCAACCGACCAAAGGGCGGCAGATGGCCATATTGCCGCTCCTGCGCTTCGGCTTCCAAGAAACGGTCGCGATCGCCCGAAGCCAAGGCTCCGATCACCGGATGCTCGGGCATATAGGACTGCAACAGCACCCGCCCCGGTCGTTCGGCCCGCCCGGCCCGGCCCGAGACCTGATGCAAGAGCTGATAGGTGCGTTCCGCAGCACGCATGTCGCCCCCCGCCAAGCCTAAATCAGCATCAACCACCCCAACCAAGGTCAGCATGGGAAAGTGATGGCCCTTGGCCATGATTTGGGTACCGATCAGGAGATCGACATCTTGTTCGGTGACGCGGCGAACCAAGGCATCAATAGCGCAGGGCCCGGCCAACGTATCCGAAGCCATCACCGCCACTCGCGCCTGAGGGAATAACTCGGCCACCTCTTCGGCGATCCGCTCGACCCCAGGACCGCAGGCGGTAAAAGAATCGGCTTTTTCGCAATTTGGGCACAAGTCAGGAATCGGCATAGCATAACCGCAATGATGGCATTGCAGGCGCTGGCTGGCCCGATGCTCCACCAGCCACGCCGAGCAACTGTGGCATTGCAAACGAAAACCACAGGCGCGGCACAGCGTCAGGGGAGCGTACCCTCGGCGATTGAGAAAAACCATCGCCTGCTCGCCAGCCTCCAGAGTCTCAGCCAAGGCCCGACGCAAGGGAGGCGCGATCCAGCGGCGCGGCTCCAGCTTTTGGCGACGCAGATCAATCACCTGAATCTCGGGCAACAGCGCGCCGCCATGGCGATCCGGCAGATGCAGCCGCTGATATCGACCCGACTCGACATTGACCTGGGTTTCCAAAGACGGCGTGGCCGACGCCAGGATGATCGGGATGCCCCCCAACCACGCCCGCGCCACCGCCATATCGCGGGCGTGATAAATCACCCCTTCTTCCTGCTTGAAGGCCGGATCATGCTCCTCGTCCACCACCACCAGCCCAAGGTCGGCATAAGGAAGAAACAGGGCCGAACGCGCTCCCACCACAATCCCGGCCCGGCCCTCGGCCACGGCCCGCCAAGTGGCCCGGCGTTGACCGCCGGTCAGCTCCGAATGCCACAGCGCGGGGGCCGCACCAAAGCGACGGGTGAATCGATCAAGCCACTGGCTGGACAGCGCGATCTCGGGCAACAGAGCCACCGCCTGTCGCCCAGCGGCCAGACAGGCAGCGATAGCCTCGAAATAGACTTCGGTCTTGCCCGAGCCGGTGACGCCGTCCAACAGCGTCACGCTGTAACAACCGGCAGCCACCGCCGCGCGCAACGCTGCCGCTGCCTCTTGCTGGTCTTCGGACAGAACCGGCCCCGGCAGAGTCCAATTGGGTTGAACCGACGCCTCTTCGGAGGATTGGGGGACGGCCTCCAACACCCCGGCCTCGACCAAACCGCGCACCACCGCCGGCCCGCAGCCAACCGCCGCCGCCAGCTCGGCGGCAGCCCGAGGCGGCCCTTCCGCCGCCAGCGCCAACACCGCGCGCCGGGCCGGAGTCTCTTTGAATCCCGCCGGAGCGGCCTTTCCGCTGGGCCGGCACACCACCGTAACACGCGGAGCCTCCAAGGCTGCCGGCACACTGATCGCCATCCGCAACACTTGACCCGCCGGAGACACCGTGTAATTCGCCACCCAATCGATAAAGCGGCGGTTGATTTCAGGCAGAGGCGGCACCGGAAACCGCCGGATCACCGACCGCAGCCGGCCAAAATCCAGGTCTCCCGCGCCGTCGTTCCACACCACCCCGGCCAATCGACGGGGCCCGAACGGCACCTCGACATAATCGCCCGGCTGAAGCACAACGCCTTCGGGAGAGCGATAATCATAGGGGCCAGGCAAAGGCAGCGGCAGCAGCACACCGACTCGGCGCGCACCGGCCTCCCCGCCACCGGACACAGCCTCGCCTTTCCCCAGGAAACTGGCGCCATCGCCAACCATGGACTAACCTACCCGGTGATGGCTGGTCCATGGCACCAGCCTGGAATACCACCCAATCTCCAACAGCATCATGACACCCATAACCACAACCACGGGAACGCGCCTGTTATGAAATTCTTCGTCGACACCGCCGATCTCCAGGAGATTCAAGACCTTGCGGCCACTGGCCTTCTGGATGGCGTCACCACCAACCCCTCACTGGTCGCCAAGACCGGGCGTCCTTTTTTAGATCTGGTCGCCGAGATTTGCGAGGTGGTCGAGGGGCCGGTCAGCGCCGAAGTGACCGCCACCGATTTTGAGACGATGCTGGCCGAAGGACAAAAGCTCGCGAAGATTTCACCGAAAATCGCGGTGAAAGTCCCCCTCACCCCGGCGGGCCTCAAGGTGTGCAAGCAGCTTTCCGCCGATGGAACCATGGTCAACGTCACCCTGTGTTTCTCGGCGGCGCAGGCTATTCTCGCGGCCAAGGCCGGCGCCGCCTTCATTTCGCCCTTCGTTGGCCGACTCGACGATGTGGGCACCGACGGCATGGGGCTGATTGCCGACATCTGCCAGATCTACAGTCGTTACCCCAGCTTTACCACCGAAGTCCTGGTGGCATCGGTTCGTCACCCGATGCATCTGATTGCCTCCGCCAAGTTGGGCGCGCATGTGGCAACAATGCCACCAAACGTCATCCGCCTTCTGTTCGGGCACCCCTTGACCGACAAGGGGTTAGCGCAGTTCATGGCCGATTGGCAGAAGACTGGACAGACCATATTGTCTTGACAATCATTGGGTTGCGTGGGATTGTTGATCCAACGCATTAGCAACCCGATCTGACCCTCCCCTCCCCGGTCGCCCGCCTTCCGACGGTGCTGGCCGGGGTGACGGGGCCTCTGGGGCCCGCTCGTGTCGTTAGGCGATTTCGGTTGATCCCGGTCGGGGGCACGGTGAGGGAAGGCAGGAGACACATGGTTCGCGAGCATGGACAGAGCCAACGGATCAGCGGGGCGGTTAACGCCGAAGTGGTCTCGGCATATTTGCGGGATAATCCAGATTTCCTGATTCGCCACGCTTATTTGATGCAACATCTGAAACCGCCAATGCTGCGACGGGGTAGCAATGTCCTGGACCTGCAATATTACATGGTTGAGCGCCTCCAAACCGAAGTGGGCCGGATGCGCGACCAGCAGCGGGAGTTGATCGAGGCATCGAGAACCAATTTAAACAATCAAGGCCGAATTCATGCGGCGGCTTTACTGCTTTTGGATGCCCAGAGTTTCGAAGAGCTGATTCAGACTATCACCACTGACCTGGCGGTGCTTTTGGATTTGGATGTGTCTTGCCTGATCGTTGAGTCTGGAAACTGTGACATTCCAGGCCCTGACACATCCGGGGTGCGCGTCGTCAAGGCTGGCTCCATTGACGCCTGGCTGGGTCGGCGGGAGATTGTGTTGGCTGGCAATGTGTACGGGGATTCATCGATTTTTGGCGGTGCCGCTGGCCTGGTGCGCTCGGAGGCCTTGATCCGCCTCCATATCAGCGGAGAAACCTCCCCCGGCATGCTGGCATTCGGCAGTCGTGAGCCCGGATTGTTCGAGCAAGGCCACAGCACCGAATTGATCAGCTTTCTGGCCCGCGTGGTTGAACGCTGCATCCGGTCGTGGCTGGATCTGCCAGCGTAAACCACAAGCCCCCCATGCCCAAGGACCGGCGAACTGTTGCCATGACACATCGCCGGTCCTCGGGCCGCGATGGCGGCTCCGCGCCCGCCCGCGCGCGGAGCCAAGTTCGCCCCACCATTGCCAAACCGCCCTCATTCAAACCATCGTTAGCGGGTTGCCAACAGGATCAGAAACGGATAGGATCGGGCGCGTCGGTTGGTGGTTAGGTCCGCGTAGCTCAGCAGGATAGAGCACAAGTTTCCTTGTTTATCAAAACTGGGCGTTGCGTTTGGAAACGGCGCAACGGATTCGCTCAAAGTCGGGGAACGCTACGGTGCACGTGCCCGTTGCCAATCCCGAGCCAAGCCCCGGTTGGGGAAGGTGTAGAGACTGGATGGGCGACACCTAACGGCTTTGGCCCATGGTGAAGGGACAGTCCAGACCACGAACGCCGCGAGGCGGCGGCGAAAGCCGAAGTGGTATGAAACTTGGGGCCGGGGGTTCGAGTCCCTCCGCGGACGCCAACACACTTCCGACCATCCCGAAGCTATAATGTGCGCCGACACTCTTCCAGTCGCCCGAAATGCCACAACTCTTATATCGAGGGGATGTTGAACTAATATTATAAACCAGAGGAAGCGACGCAAGCCCCAGTCATAAATCCCTTTCCAAGATTTTTGACCGCCTGCCTAGGCCCATATGTCTGCCTTGTAGCTAAGAATTTATGTATTTTGATCTCCACATTCTTCGACCTCAGGCCTAACGCCAACGCCCAACGCGCAACAACGATGCATTCTCATCTCCCTTGACAGGGATGGTACATTGGCTTTTGAGCGTCAATAGGCAATGAAAATGCCTCGCCACCCTCTGGATATACAACCACACTTTGTTTGCCGACCCCAGACCTCAAACCACCAAAACACCGCGAGCTTCCGCTATCGAGACCACCGCTTGCGTGCCGCTGTTGAACGCCAGGAAATCCGCCTCGATGCCGTCGCTAAAAACAACGCCGTCCTCTGGCATCTGCGAGACCAGACGAAGGCACTCGCCTCCGCCGAGCCAGCCGATGACCAGTTCTGTCCCCAGACCCCGACTCGGGAAGGGTTCGCGGACGAACCAATGAAGCCGATCCGCATCCCACGGGAATGACGGCTCACTCATCGACCCAGCAGGAACGGCGTTGGAGCCAAGCACCGTCCGGGCAGTGGCGGCCCATCCGGCATAGACGCTTTTCAACCAGCCCGTCGAGCCCAGCCCGGTCGAGATGATGACGCCGCTGGACGATTGCCCCTCTTCGCGCCCGCCAACCTTGACGACATAGCGGGCGGACGCGTGGGTTTTGCGGCCGATGAACAGGTCATTCACCGCCAGTAGCCGCTCACCCGTGTTGAGGGTGGCCTGGGCCATGCTGACCGCCTTGACGGGGCGTTTGGCTCCCGCCTCGTCCCGCATCACACGACGGAGATCAGGCACATGGAAAGGCAGCAACACACCATCCCAACGATTCGGGTCCGGATTGACGGCAACAACGCGCTGCCCTTCCAGATATTTAAGAGTGTTGGCCACCAATCCGTCCGGCCCCAGGACAATCACAGCATCTTGGCGACCAAAGATAAAGTTCGGCAGGAAACGCCGATCCAGACGCTGAACAAGGCCGAAGTCACGAAGGATCGCCTCGGTTTCGGCTACGGCCTCCTGGTAGCGGCGATGTTCGGCCACATAGTCTGAGAAGTCTGCCCCCAGATGCTCGACATAGAAGCGCGCCTGATCGGCAGTGTTGTAGCGCACCACCAATTCATCGAGTCGCGTTGCCCGCACCACCAGCACAATTTTTTTAGCCCGATCGTCAGCCATCTCAGCGGGCCTCCCGTGGCTCCATGATTTCCCGCAACAGGTCGGGCGAGATATTAAGTTGACCAATTTTATCGGCGTTGTCGGCGATCTCGCGGAAGGCCAGGGCCATCAACTGCCCAGGCTTCATCCCAACACTGGTCAAGGCCTGGAGCACTCGAGAATCGCTGCCGGCAAACGCCTTCATCACGGCATCAATACCGTAAGCCTTGGCGTCGGCCTCCTGACGCGCGTTGGCGGCGGCTAGTTCGACCAGTTGGCGACGGCATTCTTCTTGAGCCACCTGCCCTTCCAGCTCTTCCCGTTCGATGGTGCGGCGCTTCTCGCGCATCGCGCGGTCGGCATCCATCTGAGCCTCTTTGACTTGGCGCCGCTTGTTCTCAACGGCAATCTCGGTGTCGAGTTCGTTTTCCTTAATGGTCCGCTCCTGCTCGACCGCCGCATTGCGTCGACCATAGGTCGCCTCATCGGCCCGGCGCAGCAGAGCCTCCCGCACCTCGGCTTCCAAAGCCCGAGCCGTCTCCGGTTTCGGTTTAACCGCCAGGATCGACAGGCCGAGCACCTCGACTCCCAGAGCCGCAACCATCTCGTCGCCTCTCAAAGCACGAGAGGCCCGGAGCACCAGACGATCACCGCCGACCAGGGCTTCGGTTAAGGTCATGGTCCGAACCTCGTTCATCACGGCCACCCGAACCTTGTCGATCAGGCGTTGGGACAGTGTCTGCGGGTCTTCCGAGACATACCGGCCTCGGGAATCGACCGAAAAGTCAAGAAGCAGAGCAATCCGGCGGGGCTCCACGATCCGATAAACGAGTTGTCCCTGAAGAGTTACCGTCTGGAAGTCGACGGTGGCCTCTTCGAACATGAACATCGCGTTCACGCTCCCGGTTGGAACCACCACCATGGCGGTGGTCGGCGCAAAGTAGACCATCGACAGTCCAGCCCCCTCGCGGATGGATTGGCCGTCACGAAACACGATGACGTACTGGGTCGGTTGCGTCTTGATGAACGTCCACCCGAACATGGAACCCTCCTACAATGTTTGTTGAAGTCCGGCCTCGATGACAATCACCCTACCCCACTTCGTGTCATTTAGCAACTAACTTAGTTGTTAAATGACACGAAGTGGGGTGATGGGGTAGAGAGAGGGACTGACGAAACCGAATGGAGGGGAGAATGGCTGGCGTCACCGAAAGAACCGACCAGAAAGACAGGGCGTCAGACCCAGAGACGACGGTCACCGAAGGGTTCGAGCGACCGTTGGTGACGGTTGACGTGGTGATCCTGACACTGCGGGCCGGCGTCCTGCATACGCTCCTGATGAAACGTGGAGCGGACCCGTTCCAAGGAACCTGGGCCCTGATCGGCGGCTATATCCACCCTCAAGAAGACGAAGACCTTGAAGCGGCAGCCCGGCGCATCCTCCGCAGCAAAGCGGGGATCGATACGCCCTATGTCGAACAGCTTCAGGGATTCGGCGACGCCCGCCGCGATCCCAGAGGTTGGACGGTGACCTTTGCCCATGTCGCGCTGATCCCGTCCGACACTCTGTCGCCAAGGCATGGTGCGAATGCTGAAACCGTAGCCTGGTGGCCGGTAGACGCCCGCGCGGTCGCTCCCCCCCTTGCCTTCGACCACGCCCGCATCCTGGCGGCAGCGGTCACACGGGTGCGCAACAAGGTGGAATACACGTCACTGCCGATTCACCTGCTGCCGCCACGCTTCACACTGACCGACCTCCAACGGGTTTATGAACAAATTCTCGGTCGCCCTATCGAGAAATCCCAGTTCCGCCGACGCATCGCCGAAGCGAATTTCCTGGAAACCGTCCCCGGCGAGTTCCGGCAAAGCAGCAATCGCCCAGCACAAATTTATCGGATCAAGACTGGCCTCTCGACAATTTTCTTTGATAGAACGATCTGATCTCAATGAAACTTGGGCCTGAGAGCGTGAAGCAGAGTCGCTCACATTGACAAGCCGTGGGGGGGACTCTTTTGGCATATAATACCATCGGGCCTTGATGGTGACTCATCAAGGTCCGATGGCATTAGAAACAAGCGTGATTTTTTCCTCTTCGTTTTTTGAAGGTTTTCATGATTAAGGTGATTTTACCGCCCAAGATTTGGTAACATAACTCTCCGAACAGGTTTGTGGACGAATCGTGTATAGAAGTAATAGCCGGTCGCATCGGGCAGATGATCTAAACCAGACTCTTTATCGGGTTCGCTGGTGCCTTCCCGATAACTGAGCTGTTCATAGCAACGGATCGAAAGTTGGCAACGGGGATCGACAAAGGCGCGACGACTGCCATCGGCAGCCTGAAAACGAGCATTGACCAGATTGATGCGATCCCGCACCCGAGGATGGCTGTCGGCGGCAATGACGGTTAGGCCTTTGGCGCGTAAAATCCCCAAATCGGTCTGGCCCTGGGCACTGGTCCGCCGCTGCGCCCCCGCTGGATCCGGGTAGATCGTAATGTGACCCAGGCCGGTGAGCCGCCCATAGCGCCGGGCGATTTCATCGGCCATTTCGTGGGTGTTTGACGTTGGAATCACCACTTCGTCCACCTGCCACAACAAACCGTCGCGTTCCTGCCAGACGGTGGCGGACATGGGGTTGATATTAAAATCCATGCCGATATGAAGCGGCAATGCCGGGTCATGGGCGCATGGACGAACCGACTCTAACCGGGAAAATCCATAATAAACCCGGCCAAGGAAGGTCTCAAAACTGGCGTCATATTCTTGCGCAAAGGTTCGAGCATCCAATTCAGATCGGATCGTAGCTAGTTCTTCGGCAGGAACATGGCCGCCTTGGAGTGTCGTATATTGCCAAGAACGCGTGTCGAGCTTGCCGCCGGGTTGCCCCGACACAAACCCTTCGTAGAAATGATTGAACCCCTTGGGGGTTCCGATGAACAACGCATGGCCACTGCTGGTGGCCAGCATCGGTCGGATCACTTCGTTCCAGGCCTCAATCGGGCAGTCGGCCCATTCATCACCAATGAAAAACCACAAGCCCGACCCTCGCAGCCCTTCGTAATGGTCGATTCCGACCAGACGAACCACATGACCGCTTTTCAAGGTGATGGCGCATTCGCTTTCATTGGCCCGCCCACTGCGCCAATCTTCGGGGATGGCCCGTTTCAGACGGCGCCAAAAGACCCGCTTGGCTTGGGTGCGAGTCGGGGCGCCGTACCAGATTTCATGATCGGGATGGATATTTTGACGCACTGCCAATCGGGCGGCCCGCAAAATCTCAACCACCGCCAAATGGGTCTTGCCGAATCGCCGGCCACAGACCGCAAATCGAAAGCGAGCCTCGGGCTGCCAGCCCCAGGCGTAGATATTGGCCTGCTTGGCCGTGAGGGTAACGGCGTCACAGGACGGGGTTTTCCGGGATGGGCTCATCGGGTCTGATCACCAAGGCATCATCGCGCTCGGAGCCAACGGCGACTTGACCTGCGCCAGGCAAACCGAGATAGCGAGCCAGCGCATTGAGCGCCGGGAGTTTATCGAATTTGACCCGCACACCGTCGCGGGTGCGGGTGAGTTCCGTGATTGCGGCGGCCTGATCGCGGGTTAACAACGCCGAGTCCCGAATCGCCACCTGATCGTCGGTCCAACTCACAAAGTCGGTGATGACCGCAAACCCGATCCTGGCCAGCTCTTGCAAAACCCGGTCAGCGGTGACGCCCACCCGAGCGACTCGGGCGGCCAAGCCGGCCTCAATGGCGGCCTGAATCTTGGGGTCTTCCAGCCAGCTCCGGCCTTCGAGGGTCGCCGTCACCAGCGGAATCCCGATCCGCCGCATGGCAGCCGCCTCGTCTAGGTCCACCAGATATTCGGCCACAAACAGCCGTTGTCGTGGCGATAGGCCACCGTCCAAGGGCGACGGTGGGTCTGGAGGCGGCGCTAGGCGCGGCGGAGCCGGATCGGCCCGCCCACCATCCTCTCGCTCGATCCGGGCCGTGGATCGGTTCTTTTTCTTCGGCGCCAGCCACCCTTCCGCCAAAGCTCGCCGGGAAAGAGCCGCTCGACTCACCCCATAGTCGCGCGCCAACGTGGTTATGGGGTAGTGCGCGGTCTCGTAAGCGTCTCGAATCCTCTGCCAATCGATTTCAGTCATGACTGACCTCCGATGTTCGGGATATTTCGGAACGCGCAGACGCAAAAAAACCCGGCACAGCAAGCTGCCCAGGCTGAATATGATATGCGTTTAGCGTGCGTTCCCACGTCTCGGGACGATATATATTTGTAGATGAAACTGCGCCAAAGCGTCAAGAGGAAATTTCATCTCAAATCACTTCTCTAGCGACCGAAAGCTTCACCTTCAGTCGCGTAGAGCGAACACACAGTCCTCACACCATTTTGTAAACGCGCGCCGCAGCCATCAACCCTTCGACCAAAGCCGCCATCCATGGCCCTGTGTCTCGAGAGCGGCGACTTCCGGCCAAGTCCGTCAGACTTTGGGCCTCTAACACCACCGCCCTGACGACAGGCCACGCCAGCGGACCGACGGCCTCGATGGCTGCCTTCGCCTCACGAAGACGAGCGGCGCAACAGATCTGAACATCGATAAAACACAGCTCTGCCTTGGAAACCCCTCGGGTGCTTTCCCGAGGCTGGCGAGCCCCGACGGCGGTTTCGGCATCGCCCCTGAGGGCGTGGGCTGCTCGCACATGGATCAGGTTTATGGCACCTCGCATCTCCAACATGCTCACAATGTCCCGAGTCCGTCGTTGCCGTTTAACGCCCGGCTGGCCTCTAGACGGGGGCTTAAGCGAACGCTCGGCCAAAGCCATGGCCTCGATGGACTGCAAGACCTGCACCGCCTCGGCTCCGGTCTCGGCCACCGGAACCAGAATCATGCCGGGGCTGTGTGGCTCCTGCCAATCCAGGGGCGTCTTCGCGGCGGCGTTCCGCTGGCGCAAGCGATCGGCTTTTGCCCACCGTCGATGACGACTTTGAAGTTCCCGCAACCGCTGTGCCGCTTCGGCGCCCACCGTTCCCGCCTGCCCTCCCCGCTCCACCATGGCTCTCCCCTCACACTGCGAGCGGGTACCGCCCCCGATGGACGAATCGTCGCTCTGTGACCGCATAATCGCGGTATACAGACCGCTCAATCAAGGTCTTTTTTCCGGCTTGGCACATCTTCGGTATGCGGGTATAGAACCGCACATGGAAAATATGCTCGCCGACCGAATTAACGCGCGATTAAGGGCGCTTGGGTTGAGTGCGCGGGGCGCTGCGGTCAAGGCTGGCCTGCACCCGGATGCTATTCGCAGCATTCAAAGGGGAAAGTCTCTCAACCCTCGCTCAAGTAACGTCGCTGCCCTAGCCCGCGTTTTAGAAGTTCCCCTAGAATACCTCACCAATGCCGTGCGTGAGTTGCCCACCCCGTCGACGCCGAGTCGCAGGCCCGCCATTCCGCTGGCCATGGTGTTTGTCCAGGGCACTCTTCAAGGCAATGTCTGGCGGGACTCCCTCGAATGGCCTGGCACCGACTGGTACGCGCTCACCGTGCCCGGCGATCGGCGGTGGCCCGGAGTCGAGCGATTCGCGCTGGAGGTTCACGGACCTTCCATGGATCGGCTTTACCCTCCCGGCAGCATCCTGGTATGTGTTCGCTTCGCCGAGATTGACCGTCTGCCCGAACCCGGAGACAAGGTGATCTGCCTACGACGGGCGTCTAGCGGCGGCTATGAAGCCACCGTCAAAGAGTATCAGTTTGACAAAGGCCGCCATGTCCTGTGGCCGCGTTCTCACGACCCCGACTTTCAACAACCCCTGATCCTGCCAAGTGAGCATGTTCCGACGGTTCGAACACAAACGGCGGCCCTTGATTCTGCTGGTGCGTTTGGCGCTGGCAGCGCCTTCCCCGAGATCGTGATTGCCGCCCTGGTCACTCAATCGGTTCGACCGGAATAAGGCCAGCGAACCTCACACGAACTCATCGCCCGCTCTTGGGCCGCGACGGCGGCCCTGCGTCCTCGTGCGCGCGAAGTCCCACCCCCAGGGATTCTAAGAGCGCGGACGCGCCTGCCCGGCGCCTGAGGGCAGCCTTGAGCTATCAAAAGGGCTGGGCCCCTTGAGCGGAGCCCTGCGAAAAACAACAGAAATGGTACTAAAACCGCATTTTCTATTGACGTGGTTTCTATACCGCAATAGCCTTGACCAATCAGCACCGCATACAGAAAAGCTGAGGAGGGCCAAGGTGTGCCGAAACCAAGACCGACGCCATGATGCCGAATTTCAGGCCCTCGATGAGGGTGCCTCTGATTGGGCGCTTCACCGGGCCCGGATTGCCGACCAATACGGAAGAGCCCATGTCGACCACGAGCTGGCCACCAAAGCCAGTGATGCTCAAGTGGCCATGGCCTGGCGAGAGGTTGCGCGCCATCGTTGGGCCTTGGGGGCTGCCAACACGCCGCCGACTCGGCGCCGCCGGACGGCCCGGCATCTGATTGCGGCTGGACGCTGGCTACAGCGGGCTTTTTCGGCACGAATGGCCCTGGATACCCGGCCTTTGGACGCTTTGCCCCCACGCCCTTGATGCGACAAGAAAGACCGCGACGATGCCCTACACCGCTCGAGATTTAAGCGTCCTGGCCTACGCCAATGGGTTTACCCTCTGGCATTACCGTTCCCCGGACCCCCTCCCCAGACTGATGTCGGACGACTACTTCGCCCCTGGCCGAGAGATGTTCCGGTTGGGTGATTTTCTGATGGTCAATGCGGGCGGTCAGGGCGCCACGCTCATGGTAGCAAGACGGGATAGCAATGGCGTCGGAATGGTGACGCTGGCATCTTCCGGCCTAACGTCCCCTGCCGTCAGTGACAACCCGGACGACGCGGCAAGCCCGTGGTTGCCGGCTTGAGCTTGGTCGAAAGCTCCACGGCGGCATCCAGACTCACTTCGGGCAAGCGGAAATCCCGATAGCCTTCCCGAATGATCTCCAGATACTCGACAGATGGAGCGGCGTATCCCTCGCGGTTCATCCGATAGAGCATGGCCTCCACCGAATCGCCACCCGCCAACCGCACCAAACGATAGTCTTTTCGGTAAAGCCCCGGAAAGCCTTCGTAATGGTCAAGCGCGATCATGTCATCCGGCCCCAACCGCCACACCACCCCAACCGCAGTGGCTCCGGCATGGGGCTCGAGATCGGCGCCGTGGCGAAACACGAGGCGATGATCCAGCAGAACCGCCGTCCCCAGCGGCTCGGCGGTCGGACAGCGATCGGCCATCCGATCTCGGTTGAGGTTCGAGCCATAGGCGAACAACAGAGTCATGGTCCTCGCCCCTCACCGCCGTTCATCAACATCCTCGAATGTGCTCCCCTCACCCCACCGAAACAAGTCCCGAACCACAGATCTGGGGCGTTAACCTCATAGGTTTTCGTGAGAGCCGCCCCCACCCATCACCACCCCTCGGCGTCAAGGCTATCGATCAGGCCGCGAACCACCGACAAGCCCTTGTCCCAAAAGGCCGGATCTCCGGCATCCAGACCAAAAGGTGCCAACAGCTCCCGGTGGCCACGGGTGCCGCCGGCGGATAGCAGGGCGGTGTAACGATCGGCGAAACCGTCGGGCGATTCCAGATAAACGGCATAGAGCGAGTTGACCAGACAATCCCCAAACGCATAAGCATAGACATAAAATGGAGAATGGACAAAGTGCGGGATATAGGACCAATAATGACGGTAGCCATCATCAAAACGCAACACTGGCCCCAGGCTCTCGCTTTGCACATCCAGCCAAATCTCACCCAACCGATCGGCAGTGATTTCGCCTTGACGGCGTTCTTGGTGAACCCGAACCTCGAAGTCATAGAAAGCAATCTGGCGAACAACAGTGTTCAACATATCTTCGACTTTGGACGCCAGCATTGCCCGGCGACGACGCGGATCGGTCTCGGCGTCCAACAGAGCGCGAAAGGTCAGCATCTCGCCAAAGACTGAAGCGGTTTCGGCCAGCGTCAAGGGCGTATCGGCCAGCAAATGGCCCTGCCTCCCAGCCAAAACCTGATGGACGCCATGGCCAAGCTCATGGGCCAACGTCATCACATCACGGGTCCGCCCTTGATAATTTAACAACAAATAGGGATGGACGCTGGGAACCGTGGGATGAGCGAAAGCACCAGGGGCTTTGCCCGGTCGCACCTGGGCATCAATCCAGGGGCGATCGAAGAAGCGTTGGGCAACCGAAGCCAAGGCCGGCGAAAAGCGGGTATAGGCACCAAGAACGGTGTCGACCGCGCTGCTCCACGAATGGATACGCTCTTCCACATCGGGGAGCGGCGCGTTGCGGTCCCAATAGTCCAAGCGGTCACTGCCAAACCAGCGCGCCTTGAGTGCGTAATAGCGGTGGGATAGCGATGGATAGGCGGCCTTGACGGCGGCCACCAGGGCATCAACCACTGAATCCTCAACCCGGTTCCCGCGATTACGGGCCGACGTCGGGTGCGGGTAACGGCGCCACCGATCCTCAATCTCCTTGTCCTTGACCAGCGTGTTGGTGATCAAGGCAAAGGTCCGTATATTGTCTCCTAAAACGTGACCGATGGCTTGCCCGGCGGCCCGACGTAGGGCCGGATCCCGATCCGAAAGCTTGTTCTGGGCCTCGGTGCAAGTCAGAAGCTCACCTTCCACCGGGAAACGGAGCGCCGCCACGGTTTCGTCGAACAGCCGATTCCAGGCCGCTCGGCCAACCACATATTTTTCGTGAAGCAGGCGCTCCAGATCGTCGCTTAACTGGTGGGGGATAAAGATGCGGCTATTGTGAAGCCAGGATGCATACCGCGCTAATGCCGGCTCCTGATCCAGCCATACCTTCAGGATCTCTTCATCGAGCTGGTTGATCTCCAGCGTGAAAAAGACCAGATCGGTGGAAATGTTACTGACCTGCTCTTGGAGCGTCTGGTAAAATTTACCAATCTGTGGATTGCCCATGTCTCCGGCATAAACCAGACTGGCATAACTGAGCAGGCGACTCAGGGTTTCGTCGATGGCCTCGAATTCGACGATGGCGGCGGCAAGCCCCGCCGCGCCCAGCGCCGGGATGCGCCCTTTGATCCGCTGGTGAAAGTCCTTGGCCGCCGCCGCCGAGCGCGTCAGATCGTCGGTTAGCGCCGGGGTGTCCCGACCCGGATACAGATCATCCAGAACCCAAGCCGGTAAATCACCCAAAGGCGGCGGTGCCGGTTGCGGGCGGATCATGTCATTCATGGCTGTCTCCCGAGGTCCCATTCTGGGTGTTCCTTCAAGACGGTCGTTCGTGACGGTCTCAGCCCCGAGGGGCGTGTTTGTTGAGGATTCGTTGGAGCGTGCGTCGATGCATCTTCAACCGGCGAGCCGTCTCTGAAACATTGCGGTCGCATTGTTCAAAGACGCGCTGGATATGCTCCCACCGCACCCGGTCGGCGGACATGGGGTTGTCGGGGGGCGACGGCAAAGGCCGACCATCCACCAACAGAGCGGATTCGATGGCATCGGCATCGGCGGGTTTCGGCAAATAATCCACCGCCCCTGCTTTGACCGCTGCAACGGCGGTCACGATATTGCCGTAGCCCGTCAGCACAATGATACGGGACTCGGGCCGGGCGTCACGCAAAGCCGCCACCACGTCAAGGCCGCTCCCATCCATCAGCCGCAGATCCACCACGGCGTAGGCCGGAGCCGACTCCTGGGCGACCTCGATCCCCAAAGCAACGCTGTCCACCGCCACCACGTCGAAACCGCGACGCTCCATGGCGCGGGCCAAGCGAACCCGAAAGGGCGTGTCGTCGTCAACGATCAACAGGCTGCGCGACGCGTCACCGCTGAAGGTCAACTTAATATTTTCAATGGGTTCGGCGTCATCGGACGACATGGCACTCACCGCTCCCCCTGCGGCGGTCGAACACCCGACCACCGAAACCGTGTTCCGCCGCAAGTTTCATCCGATTCCGTCTCCCTCCGCCAAAACATCCCGACGCCGCCGCGACCCGTCTTTGGGTAGGATGGGGTCGGGACGAACCGCCAAGCAATTGGGGCCAGCGTCGCGTTATCGTAATCGAGTTGCCACATAAATCAAGCACTTGCCACCGAGTCATAACGAGAGCGGAAAGATCGACGGGCATCCACGGCCAAAAAGACTAAGATTCTCCTCGATCTCCGCTTTCCAAGGCCCGCCGAGGCCAACGAATCTCCACCCGCGCGCCTCCCTGACGCTGATTGCTGAAAGCGACGCTGGCGCCGGTTCGCTCCAACAAGGTTTCGGCGATGAAGATACCAAGACCCATATGGCCCGAACTGTCGCTCCGCTGAGAGATATAGGGCTCGCCCAACCGACCGAGTAGGTGGGAGGAAAAACCGGGACCGTCGTCGGTAATCACAAGCGCCACTGATTCGTCATCCCAGACGGCTTCCACCTCGACGTGGCATTTGGCGAATTGCAGAGCGTTCTGCACCAGATTGCCAACCCCGTGGAGGATTTCCGGACTGCGGCGGATCACGGGTTCACGGGCGCCGTTGGCCGGACGAACGGTGATCGACAGCGCCGCTGGCGTGGTGCGGTGGGGGGTGGCAGCGGCTTCCAGCAGCGCGGTCAGAGGCAGACGCTCGAACGGTGGACCGCCATCGGCTTCGGGCTTACGACTTAATTCGGCCAGAATTTCCCGGCAGCGGGCGCTTTGGCTCCGCAGCAGCGCAATATCTTCGGCGATCGGGCTGTCGGCAGGAACCTCGCGAGCCAGTTCGCTGGCCACCACGGCAATGGTTCCGAGCGGCGTTCCCAACTCATGGGCAGCGGCTGCCGCCAGCCCACCCAGGGCCGAGAGGCGCTGCTCGCGGGCCAAGGCCAACTGACTGGCCGCCAGAGCGTCGGTGATGCGTCGGGATTCGTGGGCCACCCGGAAGACGTAACACGCCAGCATCACCGATGCCATTGACAGCCCGCTCCAGACTCCCATCGCATAGAGCGGCGGCAACTGAAAATGCGCGGCAACCCAGGGTAAAGGATAATGCCAAGTCGCGATCACCGCCAAACAAAGCTGATTCAGAACGGTCAAAAGAATAACATTGTGGATTGAAAGAATCGCCGCGCCCACGGTCAGCGGTGCCAGCAATAAAATTGTGAACGGGTTGCACATGCCGCCGTTTAAATACAGCAGTAGGGTCAATTGCAGAGTATCGAACGCCAAGTGAAAGGTGGCATCCCGATCGGTCAGTCGGGGTTGAGAGCCACGCTGGGCCATCACCACCACATTCAACAAGACCGAAGCCCCGATGGTGGCCAGCACCGGCAGGATCGGCATTTGAATGTCGAGACACCCGGTAATCACCGCCAGCGAGGTCAATTGCCCCGAGATGGCGATCCAACGCATCAACACCAGCGTCCGCCCGGTGACCCGTCCATCAAGGCGATGAGGCGGCGGCGCCGGGAATGGGGCCGCGTCTTTGGGATCGGAGGCCAATCGCCGAACCATCGGTCGTCGTTTCATACTGCCCCTGCTTCCGGCTTCATGCCGCGCTTATCCCGCATTTCCCGGCGAAAGTCGACGGCTCGCCGCGAGCCATCAAGAGAGTGATACCATCGGGCCTTGATGGTGACTCATCAAGGCTGCCCTCAGACGCCGGGCGGGCGCATCCGCGCCCTTGGCTTCGCGCGCATGGGCGCGCGGGGCCGCCGTCGCGGCCCGATACCGGCGATGTATCAGTATCAGGGCTCGCCGGTATCATCCGCGTGATGCACCGACAAGAGTGACATTACAGCAACGCTATCGGGCATTTTGCACGCCGAAACCCCGGCCTAAGCAGCGCCCCCAATGCATCCCCGCATATCAATAACTACATGAAATAACACAATAATTTCTTTATTTCGGGTAATCGTAGACATAAAACCTCTTCCTTCCTAGGGGCTTATAAGGAGCCGCATGAGTAGTTTCCGATACTACCATGAACTGACCACCGATCGTATCGTTACCAATTATAATTGATCAGCATTGTTATGAAATAATTGGTCATATTTAAAAATATTATTCTTTATGTCCAGTTTTAACGTGATAAAAATAGCACTAATTGGCCTATCTTTATATAAGAGCCGCTATTTAACTTGAAAAGTACCTAATTCTACCAGATATTATTATCGCATAAGGCTGAATTTGGTCTAGGTCGTTAGGTTCTCTCAAAGGCGACTGTTGAAAATAAGGAGCACGAAAGTATGAAGAAGCGTTACCTGTTATTGGGTTCGGCGTTAGCTCTCGCTCTATCGCCAACCGCCCAGGCCGAGACTCAGGGTTTGTACATCGGTGGGGCCGCCGGTCCGGATTTCGCCGTTGACTCGAAATCGTCGGGTGGGGGCTATAGCGGTACGGCTCACTACGATATCGGCCCGGCCGCGCTCTTGAGTCTCGGTTACGGTTTCGGCGCCTTCCGTGGTGAAATCGAAGAATCGTACAATAAAAACGATGTCAACGGCATCGGAGGGTCGTCTCTCAGTCATGCGGGTGGCAATGCCCGAAGCTGGACGACGTTGTTCAACGGGTTTTATGACTTCAACACCGGAACACCGTGGACTCCTTATGTCGGTGCCGGCGTCGGCTTCGACTTGTTCCACGCTTCGCTCAACGGCACCACGCCGTCGGGTCGTGGCGTCACCGCCTACAATGGCTCCGACACCACCTTTGCCTATCAGTTTATCGGCGGCGTGTCCTACGCCCTGTCGCCGAACCTGAGCCTGACCACCGACTACCGATATTTGGCCAGCACCGACGCATCCATCAAGTCGGGCAACGGCAATTGGAAGGTCGAGAACGCCAACCACATCATCACCGCCGGCCTACGCTGGACGTTCGGTGCTCCGGCAACGGTGGTTCAGGCGGCATACGTTGCTTCGACCCCGGCTCCGGCTCCGGTGACCGAATACACGCTGCTGTTCGACTGGGATAAGTCCATCATCACCGACGAGTCCCGCGCGACCATCGCCCATGCCGCCGCCATGGCCAGTCAGGCCCACGCGAACATTGTTCTGGTCACCGGATATACCGATACGACCGGCTCATCAGAATACAATCAAAGGCTATCTGAGCGCCGAGCGGCTGCGGTCAAGCGGGAATTGGTGCAACAAGGCATCTCTTCCGACCTGATCCAGATGACCGGCAAGGGTAAAAACGATCTCGCGGTTCAGACCCCTGATGAAACCCGTGAGCACCAAAACCGTCGCGCCCAGATCATCCTCCGAATTGGCTGATCTGTTTCTTGCGTAGCTTTATCCTGGTAAATCACTTAGGGGCGTTCCGATGGAGCGCCCCTCTTTTTATGGGGCTAATTTTCATCAAGTCCCGATGCCGAGTATCAGTACTATTAAGAAATTCCCTTAGCTTAACCCATTGCGGTAGCATCTCACGCCCTCACCCTGCGAGGGCGTGATACCGGCGAGCCCTGATACTGACACATCGCCGGTCCTCGGGCCGCGACGGCGGGGCCCCGCGCGCCCATGCGCGCGAAGCCAAGGGCGCGGATGCGCCCGCCCCCGGCGTCTGAGGGCAGCCTTGATGAGTCACCATCAAGGCTCGATGGTATGAGAGAAGGTCCGTAAATTATTATGATTACTACCTGTAATTCCGATCATGATAGTGATGATGGTGATGATGATTCCACTCATGATTTCGGTGCCTGAGCATGTGGCAGGCGTGTTCATTCCCGTGACGGCACTCCCACTGCAACCGGCCTGCGGCGCTCGCAGCGGTTGGAAGCGCGATTAGAGTCACGAAAAACATCAACATTCCTAATGTTACGGCACGCATTTTCTTCTCCATCAAGTGTTCACGACTTAATGTATGTATCGGATCGGCCATTATCAATAGAAATGTAAACGTATTTTAATTATAAAAATTCATATCAAGCATGTATATTGACATATAAGTAGTTTCCGAAGCTATCATGCTAAAAAATTGCTCATTATACTCTATCCTGGGTTAAGCCTAAGCGTAACACACCCCACCTAGGCTTTTTGCGAGACCCCTCAGGGCTTTGTCCCCGGCATCATGGGAACCGGAACGATAGAGGGGGCGTGCCGATGCGCGCGAAGCCAGGGGCGCAGACGTGCCCGCCCAGCGTCTGAGGGCAGCTTTAATGTATCAATATTGAAGCTCGATGGTATCGAGAGTAACCTTGGTGAGTCAAAATCAAGGTTATATGGTCTGAGTCGATGATTAAGGAGACTAGCGTGGTGGAAAAATATCAATCTGTTACATTTACAGCCAACAACTTTATTAATTTAGTCGAGAAATCCCGTCACCGCAAAGCAATGGAGTATAATGAAAAGCAAAAATCAATGATTAAAAGTCGCGAAGATTGCGTTAATAACCTGCTTGACCATCATATTGAGGACAAAAATTGGCAAGATATTCTGCATAAAGCCCAGGCTGCGGCCCAAGCTGGAGAAAAAGAACTGCTATTGTTGCGATTTCCTTGCCAATTATGCAGTGATGGTGGACGCGCGATCAATGCCCCCCAGACTGACTGGCCGGAAACACTCCGGGGCGAAGCCGCCGAGATTTTCCACCTCTGGGAACGCGATCTCAAGCCCAACGGTTTCCATCTGACGGCCAAAGTTCTTGATTTTCCGGGTGGAATTCCCGGAGACATCGGGTTGACCCTGGTTTGGGGCTGAGAGCGGCGAGCGTAAGGACGCTCCCGCCAATAACCACTTCACTCTCGACGCTCATCCATCCGGCATTGGCGAAAATATCATAGACGCCAGAGGCGACAATGTGACCAAGATTTTTATCTGCAAGATCATAGCCCTCGACGTGAGGGTACTATCCCTTTGGTCTCTGATCGGTGCCTGGATTCTTTTCGTGTCGTTAAATACGCTTATCGCCATAGCTTGAGCATTTTATTTGGGGATAGCTGTGAGCATATTCCGAGTCTGGCGAAAATTGTCCCCAAAAACGATACTTCAAAGGCGGTGATGGGCCCCCGAGGTTCTTGCAAATGGCCTGAATCGGTCCCCGCGCCCTCAAGCCGTAGGGCTAGCTCGCGAGAGCATCAAACAGGCGGAAAGACAGCAACATGAACAAAGATCGTATCGTCGGTGCAGCCAAACAGGCCAAAGGCGCCATCAAAGACGAAGTCGGCAAGGTATTGGGTAATCCCGAGCTGGAAGCGGAAGGTAAGGGCGACAAGATCGAAGGGACCATTCAGAATGGAATTGGTCGCAGCAAGGATGCTTTGAAATAATATCAGAGGTAAGGAAGCCAGATCGTCAGATCACTTCCAGTATCATTGCAAAAGTAAGGGGGAAATTGATATGAAAAGTGCGATCGGCATTGCCATATTAGCTGTTGGTGCAGTCCTACTGTACTTCGGCTATCAGTCGTGGAATGCCCCTGTTGACCAAGCTATGACGGCGGTGACAGGAACCCATACCAACAACACCATTATATATCTCATAGCCGGAATTGCCGCCGTTGTCGGAGGTCTTTCTCTCACCATGTGTGGGCGAAAAGCCGTCTGATCCCGATGCCACCGGACCAAGGAGGAACACCTCATGCTTGGAACTGTCCTCTTGATCGTGTTGATTTTGCTCGTCATCGGTGCCCTGCCGAGATGGGGATACTCTTCCAATTGGGGGTATTCCGGAAGCGGGGGGCTCGGGATCATCCTGATCATCGTCGTCGTCTTGATACTGTCGGGGCGAATCTAGCAACGCCCCTTTGTCGGCAACGCGGAGCATTGTAGTCAGGCCAGCGGGGGCGGTTGCCGCCGCTTGGCGGCCAGCTTCGTCGCCTATTGATACCGGCTCATCCTTGACCATGACACATCGCCGGTATCGGGCCGCGATTGCGGCCTCGCGCGCCCATGCGCGCAAAACCAAAGGCGCACCGCGTCATTCTGGCCAGACGGACGCCCTTACCAAGGAACCCATGACATGGCAAGCTTTTTACTCGTTGGCATAACGGCATTTGCAATGATGACGGGTGTAGCGCTCGCTCAAAGTTCGGAAACGACAACAACGACGCACTCAGGCAGTTCCTTTACCGTTATCCCTGGCGCCATCATTCCTGATGCCATAGCTCCTGGCAGCACAACCCAGACAGAACATACCAGGACGGATACAGATAGTAACGGTGATACCCAGACCCGATCCAGAACCCAAACGACAACACCAGATGGGGAAAGGACGACGACCCACAGCACCACGACCGAATATTAAACGGAGGCAAGATGGCCATTCGCGGCCCGACATCGGCGGCGTCCAGGGAATGCGGGTGTTCCCCGCATTCCCTGGAAGACTCATCTTGACCGAAGCCGCCAAGACCTTAGCGCCGATGAGATTTTATTCTGCGCTTATGTCCCGTGGGCGGCGTTGGCTTCGGCTGGGATATCTTTTTTGATCTTCGGTCCCCAGGTGCTCCATGCCAGTTCGTGGAAGAAGTAAATGGTGCTGTCTATGACAGCATTCCCCAGCGCCAACCCACTGGAAAGCCAGAAATTACCCGTGAAGAGCAGCCCAGTCGCAAGCACGTTGGCGATGCTGATGATGCGATAGGTGATGGTCTTGGTCAGGGCGATGCCCGCAGGGTCGCTCTGCGGATCGGGGCCGAAATTCTCCCACGCCATTTCGTGCAGGTCGTAGAGAGTGCTGGACACCACGGCATTGAACAGCGCAATCCCGCCGCCGCCCCAAAGGCTGCCCGTATAGAGATATCCGACCACCAGCGCATCAAGGGAGGCCGCGATACGGTAGGTGAAGGTCTTACCCTGGCTGACCACCCAGGCGGCCACGCCTTCGGAATCCTTTCCAGCCTCGTCGGCTTTGTCCTTTTCGGCATCGGCGCCTGAACCGATTGTGCCGCCGATGGCGGCGGTCGGCGACGGGGGCGCCGTGGCTTGAGTCTGAGCCTGAGCAAAAGCTGTCGACGGCGCCCCGACGGCCAACACCCCGATGATGATCCAACACATGAACGTCCGCACTCGAAATCCTTTCCGTTGATCGACAGTCTAAAATCTGGCCCTCTTATGGGTTCCAAGCTCTGGCGGGTCCACTCGGGAGTCCTCCTGGGAAATTGCCCAGGGCCCTCCGCCATGGAGGAGGGAGCAACGAGGCCATGCGATGGAAATGATTCTGGGCGGAATCGGGCTGAGAAGGCAAATCGGGCTGGTCGGCCTGCTGGGAACAGCCATCATGGTCGCGGTCGCGACTCTCATTTACGCGAGCATGCGTCACCAAGAGGTGCAACAGCGGATTATGGACCGGGCCGTTACGACCAATGATCTGGTTTCTGAAATGAATATCGGTCTCCTTCAAGCCCGGCGGTACGAAAAAGATTTTCTGCTTCATAATGACGGGGAAGCCGCCGGTCGGCAACGGCAGGCTATCGCGAAGGTCGGCGCAGCCATCGAAAGACTGGAAGCCCTGCTGCGTGATCCTGATGGCTTTGCTCTTGCGGCGGCGCTGAAATCGGGGGTTTCGGGTTACGCCAAACGGTTCGACGAGATGACCGCTCTTCGGAGCAGCCTCGGGATGAATGAAGATGTCGGCCTGATTGGGCGAATGCGGGACGCCGTCCATGCTATCGAAGGCATGGTGAAGGATTTAAACGAACCACAATTGGAAATCCTCATGCTGACCATGCGGAGGCATGAAAAGGATTTCCTTGGTCGCGGCAATTCCAGGGACGTGGACGATTTTGATGCCACGGCGGGCCGGTTGGCGCTCGCTATCGGAGGGGCCGCAATCCGCGATCCTGCCCGCGCCGAACTGCGAGGGCGGCTAACCGAGTATCAAGACAGGTTCCATGACGTGGTTCAGAGATCCACCGCCGTCGCCGAGGCGGCCAAGGCGATGTCGGATCGCTACGCCGCCCTCGAACCCCTCCTGAATCGCCTGATCGGGGAGACCAGCACCGAGTATGCCGCCTCTCGGTCAGAGAATGCCGCCGCCAGGGCCGACATGGTTAACTTCGTTATGGCTGTGCTGGCGTGCGGTGTTGTGCTTCTCGTCATGTCGGCAATTATCGTCAGCGGCACCATTTGTCGCCCTTTGATTGAACTAACGGCTTCGATGAAGCGTCTTGTTGCCAGTGATTTCACTGTGATGATACCACACCGGGGGTTTGGCAACGAAATTGGCGAAATGGCTCGGGCTGTTCAGGTGTTTAAAGAGAATGCCATTGAAAAGACGCGATTGGATGAGGCAGAGAAACGGCATCTCGAATCCGAAAGGAAGGCGGCGGCGGCCCAAAGGGCGTTCATCGCCACCATGTCGCACGAATTCCGCACGCCCTTGACCGTTATCGCCGGCCACGCCCAACAGCTCGCCGCCAAGGCGGATATTGCCACTCCTTCTGAAATCAAGGAGCATTCTGGAAAAGTCAGAGCCGCAGTGAAGCGCATTCAGCATCTTATTGATGGCATTTTGTTATCGGAGAAGGTCCAACAATCACAAATTCATTTTGAACCGGCTCCTGTTGATCTGCTTGGATTGATTGAACGCTGCCGCTCACGGTATCATGATATCGCACCTGATCGTCGCTTTATCCTGAAAATCGAGGATCTGCCGCCGATTATCGAGTGCGATGAGACCCTCGTTGACCATCTTCTTGACAACATCGTGTCGAACGCCGTCAAATACTCCATGCGTCCTGGCGCTATCGAAATCATCGGGCGCCGAGAGGGCTTTTTCGCGGTCATCTGTGTTGCGGATTCGGGCGAGGGAATTGCGGAAGATGATCTTGCCTTTGTTTTTGATCGCTATTTCCGGGGTAAAAACGCCCATCGGACGGCGGGTTTCGGGATCGGACTGCATCTTGCCAACACCATCGCCATTCTGCATGAGGGATCCATCGGAGTGACCAGCACGCTTGGCATGGGTAGCGCCTTCACGGTTAAGTTGCCGATCACTCGCCCTGATGCCGATCGGGAGACATTAAGGGTATGATGGCCAAAATCCTGTGCATCGAAGACGATGCGGAAACCCTGGCTTTGCTGGTTGCCGTGCTGGGCGGTGCCGGGTTTGAGGTTGTCACGGCGACGGATGGACAATCCGGGTTCGAAACGATCGTTTCCGAACGGCCTGATTTGATTATCTGCGACATTATGCTGCCGAGGCTATCGGGCTTCGAGATTCTGGAACGTTTATCTTGGATCCCGACGGAAAGCGGCGCTGCTGCCCCCTTTGTTTTTCTCACCGCGCTGGATGATCGGGACGCCATTCTAAAGGGGCGCCGATTGGGGGCTGACGATTACGTGACCAAGCCGATCGATTTTGATATCCTGGTGGAGATCGTCAAACGCCGCCTTGCTCCTGCCGGACGCTTCCGACAAACGCCTTTGCCGTCCCTGTCCGCCCGCGAACTGGAGATTCTTACATGGGTTGCCCGAGGCAAATCATCGACTGACATCGCGGCCATGATTGGCATCTCGGACCGCACTGTCGACTACCATGTCGAGAACGCCATGCGGAAGCTTGGCGTCAACAGCCGAGTCCAGGCGGCGGTGAAAGCCTGCGCCGCTCGGTTGATCAGAATCTGAGGGACGTTATAGCCAAAACGTCACGGGTTCAAAGGGCCGTCCACACAAGAGCAGAGCCCACGAAAAGCCCAATCCAAGCACCCCACGGGAAAACACCCCACCACTTCATCCCCGCGCGTGCGGGGAACACGATGACTGTATGTAGCAAGTAAATGAGCACCACGGTTCATCCCCGCGCGTGCGGGGAACACCATACACGTTCACACATGAACGAATTCTCAGCAGGTTCATCCCCGCGCGTGCGGGGAACACGGCAGCAAGCCAACACCAAGAGCTACCCGTATCGGTTGATCCCCGCGCGTGCGGGGAACACAGAGTGTGGTCAAACAATACTATTGTTAATAACGGTTCATCCCCGCGCGTGCGGGGAACACTGGGGCTGTCGCTAATCAATAACGCAAAATCCCGGTTCATCCCCGCGCGTGCGGGGAACACAACGGATTTGACCGGGGTAAACCTAATCGGCGCGGTTCATCCCCGCGCGTGCGGGGAACACTCTGAGCATGAATTTCCCGTATCACACGGATGCGGTTCATCCCCGCGCGTGCGGGGAACACTCCGGCGATTGTTTCGCGTGGGCTTCCGAGGACGGTTCATCCCCGCGCGTGCGGGGAACACTTACGGTTGGTGATCCTCCGGTTGGCTGC
>CAIXKV010000010.1 GCA_903920145.1 uncultured Rhodospirillales bacterium | reverse complement strand
GAGCCTTGATGTTGACTCATCAAGGCTGCCCTCAGACGCCGGGCGGGCGCATCCGCGCCCTTGGCTTCGCGCGCATGGGCGCGCGGGGCCGCCGTCGCGGCCCGATACCGGCGATGTGTCAGTATCAGGGCTCGCCGGTATTATAGGCCGGGGTTATCAGGCGAAGGGGGAGCTATCCTATAAGGCAGCCCCATCGGTAGGCCCTTGTGCGGCCTTGACCGCCGCCAAGGCCGGTCCATGCTGTTGGGCCAAAGTATCAAGCAGAGCCAGCAAGCCATCGCACATAAAAGCCGCAACCTCCCGATATTCGCCGAGAAAAGCTTGGTATAACTGTTGACGAAGTTCAACTTCGCGAATGCGATGAACAAAAAACATGCCAATCTTGGGCATGGAAACTAAAGACGCGGTGATAACCGTTGACGTTTTAGCATAACGGGTCATGGCATCGTCGATGAACGGCGAGAGACGGCGCCAGAACGCGACAAAATCACGATCCTCCGCAATTGCAGTTTCGATAACTGCCAGCAAATCTGTGCGGAATTGCTCGGCGTTTCGGCGTAAAGTTTCGAAGGTGGTATCCGCCAGCAATTCACTTGGCTGATAGCGGGATAACGCGGCTCGTAATCGTGTCTTCAGCAAAGTTCGATCCAAGGCTTTGCCGGGCAATGTGACACTGGTGGCCACGCGCGGTATGGTGCCAGCGATTCGGGCGCCGTCGCTGCAATTATAGACCTTCAGACCAAAGCTGGAGGCAAGGCGCTCTAACATCATTCGGCTGAAGTTAAAAACCCAATCGGCTTTGACAAGACCCCCAAAATTTCCTTGGGCGCTATAGGCCATCTCCATCATGTCTTCAAACTGCTTGAACCGGGCAGAGTCGTTATACACCGCCAGAGTCGAATGCTTCTTGGCTTCGGACTTGGTGCCGCAGTCGATCCCGAACAGATACAGGGTGGTGAAGCCCATCCCCATGGCCATCCGCATCGCGGTGTTGGCCACGGTTGGCACGGCGCCATAAATTTCGGTTCCAGGAGGCGCCAAAATCCGGGTGCCGCTGATGGAATCCCGGAAAAACAACACCCGATCTTCGAACAGTCCCGGTACGCGCGGGTCTACCGATAGGGTTGCCACCAGCGTGATCCCGCCGAGACCATAGCGCTCATTCAACAGCGCCAGAGCGTCATAAACCCAGTCACCATTCTCAATTTCCGCGTGGAAATCGGGCACGATGCCATGGGCCAAGCAGATTTTCAGGCCGGTTCCGCATGAAAACACAATGGCTCGATCGCGCAGACGTTTGACCTGTTCGATGGTTTGATCCACCGATGGGCCGGAACCGATCAGAAACACCGGCTCCGAGCGCACGGGCCGAAGTTTCAGGTCCATTAATGAAAACTCAGCCCCGGCAAGGTTGCTTAGGGTGTTGGTGAGCATTAGCACTTCGTCTTCGTAATATCCTCGCGAGACGAATAAGGTTTCGACGGCCTGGGCCAAACGATCACGAGCTTGGAACAACTCCCAGGCGGGATAATGCAAAAAGACATAGGTACCGTCGATAAAGGGCACGCCCTCGGTAGAAAACACCGATTGAATCGTGCTAACAATATCATCGGGTTGATTGGCCAGAGAAACTGTGAATTTGCAGCCTCGACTCTCAGCTTGCTCCAGCAGAGCCGCCCAATCAAGGGTCGCCAAGGAGTGGCATAGAAAATCGGCGTAGGGTTCGATCAGAATAATATGACGTGCCCGAGTCTGTTCAATCAGGGCTTCCAGATGATAGCCAAGCCCAACTCCGAGAACCACCAGATAACTGCCTTCGTATTGGGGCTTGACCTCCAGATCATCCAGGGAAATCCCAAGGCGCCGGCACTCGGCGAACATGAAATCCAAAATCCGCCAGGAAACCTGACTGCCGGTGTTGGCCCCACGCACGCTGGTCACAAAGAAGCGGAGAGGCTTTTCAAGATAGGTTTCGACTTGGCGGGCTGCCAATGCCCGCCCATCGGCGGCGTACAGGCGGGCCGGGCCGAGGTCAAGATCAACCACGGTTTTACCGTCCCAAATCTCCCGAGCCACGGTTTCAGCCGAAAGGGCCGTTTCCAGTTTGGGGAAGCGGCTGATCAAAGCAGCCCGAGAGCGCGCAACCCTGTTGCCGCCAGCCTCGGGTGATGTTTCTCGAGACTTGGGGAGCAAGGGCGTGTCCGGGGATTGGGTCATTGCACCATCGTCGTGGGCCGCCGGTATCATACCATCGGGCCTTGATGGTGACTCATCAAGGCTGCCCTCAGACGCCGGGCGGGCGCATCCGCGCCCCCTAGAGTCCACACACTGGGGCTTCGCGCGCATGGGCGCGCGGGGCCGCCGTCGCGGCCTGATACCGGCGATGTGTCAGTATCAGGGCTCGCCGGTATCATACCTTTTGTCCGGCGATCTCCAGGAGAGCCGCGTCAAAGACTACGGCAAATTGACTCGAGTCGAATACCGGAGACGAGGCCACAGCTTCGGCAATGGCCGCGCTGGCTTTGGCTCGGGCTTCGGGCGATTGTGCCAGTGTGATTGCCAAATCGAGATAGGCCGCTTCGTCGGCAGCCACCAACATATCCAACCCCACATGATGCAGCAGGGCGCTGGCCTGGCGACGGTGCCGGCCAGGGCCGGCCAAGGCGACCACCGGCACGCCAGCGGTCAGTGTCGCGACCACGTCATGGGGATGGGCGGCCACGAAGGGCGCTAGGACCACATCGACCTCGCGATGGAATCCGGCGGCGTCGGCGCGGATCACATCAATCCGATCGGCCATCCCGTGGGCGCCGAACAGCTCAAGCAAGCGGTTGGTGACGTTGCCGTCGATGAACCCGCGATCCCGTAAGGCTAAGGTCGACCCCGGAACCCGCTCCAAAAGCTTCGCCCAACAGGCCAGCAAATCGGGATGCAACTGGGCCAGCAAAAGATCGGCGCCGAAGGTCACCGCCCCTGTTCGTTCGGGTCGGGCCGACGGTTGTCCCAGATAGTCATAGCAATAGACGCCATAGGGCAGCGCCATTCGTCGAACGCCGTGAACCGTGGTGTCCGTGGGGGACGCCAACTCGACATCCACTTGCGATAGTCCCAGCGTGACCGGGTTGCCCAGCCACGACACCTGATAACGGGCGGGTCGTAAGGCCAGAGCACCCAAATGAACCGGCGCGGCGTGCCCACCGATATCCACCAGAATGTCGATGCCGTCGCCTTCGATGGTGGCGGCCAGGGTGGCTGAATCGCAGTCGCTGATATCACGCCACTCGTCATGACAGCCGCGCAGTAGCGCGTTGCTGGCCTCGTCGATGGAGCGATAGCCGTAGAGGTAGATCTCGAACCGTTGAGGATCGCTGGCAGATGCCACCGTGGCCAGCACCTCCAGGTCGCGCGGATCGGCGGTTGCCGAAGCCAGATAGCCGACCCGGACCCGCCGCCCTTCCAGAGCGGATGCATCGGGCCGTTCGGATTCAGGGCTGCCTGCCCCGCCCAAGGTTGCGCCCCAAGCCCGATTGATTTCGACCAAAGCCGACTCGGAACGGGTGGGATCAAACAGGGTGTCCGTCAGTCGGGCACAAGCGATTTCGGTGGCTTCTTCGTCAGAGGCCAAGGCTGCCGCTTCTTGGTGGCAGGACTCGGCGGCGGCGGGTTCACCTAGGGCGGCGTAAGCTTGGCCTAACAGGCTAAGGTCGGCGGCGGTGGCTTCGCTGGTGCTTCGCAGCTCCGTCAAATAGGCAATGGCTCGAGCCGGCTGCTCGGTTTTCAGCAAGCAATACGCCAGCTTGCGTGTGGCTTCGCGATGGCCGGGGAAGAAAGCCAAATGCAATTCATATTGGCCAATAGCGTCGGCATAGTAACGCACGGCCAGTAGGCTGTTGCCCTGTTGCAGATAAGGGGCTTCTTTGATGATTTGGAGCGAGCGCGGGAAGGACGGCAGGGACGGCGGCAGCAAAGCCTGGACTTCGGCATCAAAGCCAAGGCTGGTAGACAGCTTGCTGAAATAAGCGGCGCCAGCCAGATTGCCGGCTGTGGCGTACTGCACGGCCAGGATTTCGGCGTAAACCGCCTCGCTGGGATCGCGTTGATGAGCCCGGAACATGGCCTGGAAGGCCGGCAGCATTGCCCGATGGCGTAACGCCATCAGGGCCATTCCATACAGGGCTACCGGGTGATCGTCGTCAAGGGCCAGCAGAGCTTCACATTCGGCCAGAGCTTCGGTTTCCAGTCCCGCGTTGAAGTTGGTGATTAAACGCTCGAGAATGGCTCGGTTGGCAACGGACTCAATCCGGCTGATCGGCTTTGAAGTGTCCACGGCGGTCACTGCTCCCCAAATATCATCAGAACTTGGCTCATCTCCGCATCACATCAGGTGCGGGGGGCCGTTGGTTCGAGAGTTGCGGGCGCCGACGTCCCGGCGGTAGCCATCAAGCCGCTGGCGAGTTCGCGGTTGATGCTGATCAAAATATCAAGCTTGCCCGCCTCCGGATCATTGATGATGCTGGCGGAATGCTTATCGACAAAGCCACAAAGCGAAAGAATATTATCGCGTAGATCCACCGGGAGCGGACAGTCCGGATCGAATAGGCTAGCCTGGAAAATTGTCCACAATTGCCAATTGAGCCGCACCGCATGCAACAAGGAGTCCTTGTCCTCCGGGGTCTTCTGGACCGCCCCCATTCGAATGGCGGTTTCGGTTAGGGCCCAACTTTCAATCTGGCGAGGATCGGCGCTGGCGGTGGGGGCATGGCCATGCGGAATAGAGCTAGGAGGAAGCGACATTGTCCATAATCCTTCTTTCATAGTCCATCAGCTTCTTGGCGACCTTCAGCATCTGATAGGAATCGTTATGATCCAAATGATTGATAATCTCAGAGATCAATGGGCTGCTGCTGGGTGCAGCCTTGACGAAATCATCCATGAAGGCGCGAGCGGATTCCAAAGATTGAGACTGGTTGTCAGGAAACAAGTAAAGACATTGGAGCGCGTAATAGATTCGTCGTGCCGGTGAGGTGGCTTCCTCGAAGGTCAAAATATCCTTGGCCCGCAAGATATGCGCTCGATTCAGAATACGCAAGGTGGTGTGATCGCCACCATTTTCGACCACGACGCCGTTGATGACGATTTTTTCCCCGGGAGCGAGCTTGATGAGAAGAGGCAAGAGAGGACCCATGGGGCGAGGGTTGCAAGGACAGACTTGCTAGGAGTCTATGAACTCTTGATAAAGGCGGCAACAGGTTTCTTGTGGGGTTCGAGGAGCAAAACCCTTCGGAGGTTTCGGGAGAGGCAAACGCCATGGTCGGAATCAGGCGCGGTCAAGTTCTGGTCACGGGAGCCGACGGTTTTATCGGCTCGCATTTGGTCGAGGCGCTGGTGGCTAGGGGAGCGGCGGTTCGGGCCTTGGTTCATTACAACTCTTTCGGTCATTGGGGGTGGCTTGACAGCATACCCGAAGCCACCCGGCAGGCGATTGAGGTGGTGGCCGGCGATGTTCGAGACCGGGGCTGTGTTCAAGAGGCGGTAGCCGGTTGCTCGGTCATTTTCCATTTGGCGGCCCTGATTGCCATTCCTTACTCTTATCGGGCGGCAGAAAGCTATCTGGAGACCAATATCCGGGGCACGTTGACGTTACTAGAGGCGGCTCGGGCGCTGGGCGTGACCAAATTCGTTCAGACCTCCACCAGCGAAGTCTATGGGAGCGCCCGCCGGGTTCCCATCGATGAAGAGCATCCGCTTCAGGCCCAATCCCCGTATGCCGCTTCTAAGATCGCTGCCGATCAATTGGCGCTCTCGTTTCATCGTTCGTTCGGGCTGCCGGTGGCGGTCATTCGCCCTTTCAATACCTATGGCCCGCGCCAATCAACGCGGGCGGTTATTCCGACCATCATCACCCAGCTTGCGACAGGGGTTCGCCAATTGAGTCTGGGGGCACTCACACCCACCCGCGACTTTTCATTCGTCAGCAACACCGTATCAGGCTTTCTGGCTGTCGCTGACCACCCGAACGCGGTCGGACAGGTTATCAATGTCGGGAGCGGCTTTGAGATCACCATTGGCGACACCGCCCGTCTGATCGCCGAACTCATGGGCCGGGACGTGGAGATTCTGTGCGAGACTGAGCGGTTGCGCCCCCCCGGCAGCGAGGTTGAGCGGCTTTATGCCGACGTGAGCAAGGCCGAGCAGTTGATCGGCTGGCGACCGCCGGAGCCGGGTCTGGATGGATTCCGCCGAGGGCTGGAGCGGACCATTGCATGGTTCAGCGATCCGGGTGTGTTGGCGCGATATCGGGGGGGGTATCAGCTATGATGCCGGCGAGCCCTGACACAGACACAATGCCAGTCTCGAGCCGCGACGGCGGCTCCGCGTGCCCGGCGTCCGTCTTCGATCCACGGGTTTTAATCGAGGCTCTGAAGCGTCTGTTGCCGGCCTCGCGCCCGGTTGGGCTGCATGAGCCGCGTTTTGCCGGACAGGAATGGGCCTATCTGAAGGACTGCCTTGATACCGGCTGGGTTTCGTCGGTGGGGGCCTATGTTGATCGCTTCGAACGCAGCCTTGCCGAGCGGTGCGGTGTGGCCCGAGCCGTGGCGGTGGTCAATGGGACCGCCGGGTTGCATATCGCCCTGCTGCTCGCCGGGGTAACACCCGGCGACGAAGTGCTGGTGCCGGCCTTAACCTTTGTTGCCACCGCCAACGCGGTTTCTCATTGCGGCGCCATTCCTCATTTCGTTGATAGCCACCCGCAAACCTTGGGCCTCGATCCCGAATCCTTGGGGCCCTATTTGCGGCGGGTCGCCGTCCCTGGCCCCGACGGCCCGGTGAATCGCAATACGGGCCGTCGGATCGCGGCGGTGGTGCCGGTGCATGTGTTCGGTCACCCGGTGGCTATGGACCCTTTGAATGTACTTGCGGCTTCATGGGGTTTGGCCGTGATTGAGGATGCGACCGAAGCGTTGGGCTCCCGTTATCGAGGCCGACCGGCGGGATCATTGGCACGCCTAGCGGTTCTGAGTTTCAACGGGAACAAGATTATTACCACCGGCGGCGGCGGGGCGATTCTCACCAAGGATTCGGCTTTGGCCGATGCCGCCCGGCATCTGACCACCACCGCCAAGCGCCCCCATCCCTGGCTGTTTGAGCATGATCAGGTCGGCTATAATTATCGTTTGCCTAACCTGAACGCCGCTGTCGGTTGCGCTCAACTGGAGCAACTTGACGGCATTCTGGCTGCCAAACGTCGGTTGGCCCAGGGGTATCAACAGGCTCTGTCCGGCTTGCCCGGTGTTGAGGTGGTCGCCGAACCGCCGGACAGCGACAGCAATTATTGGCTGAATGCGGTTCTGCTGCCCAACCAGAGCGCGCGGGATCTGGTGTTGGAGGCTGGTCATGCCGAAGGGATGCTCTTGCGCCCGGCTTGGCGATTGATGCCGAGTTTACCCATGTATGCCGCCTGCCCCCGTGCCCCCCTTCCGATTGCTGAAGCCCTGGAATCGCGTCTGGTCTGTCTCCCCAGCGGCGCGGCTTTGGCCTCTTGACTCTCCCGGATCACCGAAAGTTTCCCATCGTCATGAACCGTGTTTTTGAAACCCCCTGGTTCGCCATCGAAGAAATCCCGTCCCGTCCCGAATGGCACATGGGCGCGGCGCCGTTTTACCGGATCGTTGGCCCGGATCATGTCCTGGTGGTGCCGTTGACCTCGGATGGGCATCTGTTGATGGTCCGGCAGTTCCGCCCGGCGCGGGGCCGTTTCACCCTCGAATTCCCAGCCGGGGCCATCGACCAGGGCGAAACCCCGGAGGCCGCCGCCCGGCGGGAATTTGAGGAGGAGGTCGGTTACGTCGCCGCCGAGTGGATCCCTCTGGGGTCGACGGGGATCGCCAACCATCGCGAAGCTCAAACCTGCCACTTGTTCTTTGCCACGGGCCTAACCCAGCGCCGGTCAACCCCCGAAACCGGATTGGAGATCGTCCCGCTGGATCCCCAGGGCTTGCGGGACCAGATCGTGGCCACCAATGGAGACATGATGGCGCCCCTAGGGGCCCTGTTCATCGCCAAATCCATTCTGGGGGCTCGCCTCCCCGAATTTTGGTAACGGTTTTGAAACGGGCAAGACCGCAGCGGGGCCAGATCGGTCGAAAAAAAAATCAACGGCCGGCCGGGATCGTCTTGTGAAGATCGCACGATTGCTCTAAGAGTATATGATAACTGAACCTATATCTAGCCATACCGTTGTATGAGAAGAATCTCACCATTGGGGAAGGGCATCCGACATGGCTGAAAGTACCCAGCACAAACTAAGCAGAGTTCGCCCGCCGCGCGTCCAGATTACTTATGACGTCGAGATCGGCAATGCGATCGAGAAGAAGGAACTGCCCTTCATTGTGGGCATTATGGCCGACCTGTCGGGCAAGCCGGCGGAGCCGTTGCCTTTGCTCAAGGATCGGAAATTCGTCGAAGTCGATCGCGATAACTATCAAGATGTGCTCGCCGCGATTTCGCCACGGGTGGCTTTCCGGGTTCCCGACAAACTGAAAAAAGACAGTACCGACGCTCTGAATGTCGAGCTGCGCTTCCGCCATCTGGACGATTTCGGCCCGGTTGAGGTGCTGAAGCAGATTCCCCAGCTTCGTCGTCTGTACGAGGCCCGTTGCCGTTTGCGCGATCTATTGACCAAGCTGGACGGCAACGACGACCTGGATCAATTGCTCTCCCAGGTGATCAAGAGCACCGACGATCAAGCGGCGCTCAAGAGCCAACTGGCTGCGGCGCCCGCGCCTGAGTCAGCTCCCGCGCCGGCCCCGGCGGCTCCCACCGCCGACTGACCGATGACGCCCGAGACCTAAGGAGACCCAGGCTATGGCTGAAACCGAAACCACTGCCGGCGGCGTCGCCGTCGATACCCAACCCGAAACCTTGCTGGATCGGATTTTGGTCCAGGGCAAGCTGGCCCGCGATGAATCGCAGCGCGGTTATGCCCGCGATCTGGTTGATGAATTTGTCAACTCGGTGTTGGCTGAGGAAGGCGGGGTTGTCCGTGGCGATGTTGTCGCCTCGATTAACGACCGGATCGCCCAGATCGATGATCTGATCTCGGCTCAATTGAATGAAGTTCTGCACCATCCCGACTTTCAACGGGTGGAAGCTTCGTGGCGTGGATTTGCCTATCTGGTCTTTAATACCGAGACCGGAACCAAGCTGAAGCTTCGGCTTCTCAACGTTACCAAGGCCGAATTGCTTAAGGACTTGGAAAAGGCCGTTGAATTTGACCAAAGCGTTCTGTTCAAGAAGGTCTATGAGGACGAGTACGGCACCTTTGGCGGTCTGCCCTTCAGTGTTCTGATCGGTGACTATGAATTTGGCCGTCATCCCCAGGACATTGCACTGCTCGAAAAAATTTCGAATGTCGCCGCAGCGGCTCATGCTCCTTTCATCGGCGGGGCTGCGCCGATGTTGTTCGACATGGCCAGCTTTACCGAATTGGGCGTGCCGCGCGACCTCGCCAAGATTTTCGAAAGCGCAGAGCTGATCAAGTGGCGTTCGTTCCGGGCCAGTGAAGATTCCCGTTACGTGTCCTTGTGCCTGCCTCACGTTCTGCTGCGTCTGCCCTATGGTCCCGAGACCGTGCCGGTGGAAGGCGTGGGGTTTGTCGAGGACACCAACGGTCGCGACCATTCCAGGTATCTGTGGGGTAACCCAGCCTGGGTTCTGGCCCAACGCATCACCAACGCCTTCGCGCTTTACGGCTGGACTGCGGCCATTCGTGGTGTCGAGGGCGGCGGCAAGGTCGAGGGCCTGCCGACTCATACCTTCCGCACCGATGAAGGCGATGTCGCGCTGAAATGCCCGACCGAAATCGCCATCACCGATCGTCGGGAAAAGGAACTCAATGACCTGGGCTTCATCGCCCTGGTTCATTGCAAGAACACCGACTATGCCGCTTTCTTCGGTGGTCACACCACCAATCAACCTAAGCTCTACAATACGGCCTCGGCGAATGCCAACAGCCGGTTGTCGGCCATGCTGCCCTATGTCCTGAACGCCTCGCGCTTTGCCCACTATATCAAGGTGATCATGCGCGATAAGATTGGCAGCTTCATGACTCGGGAAAATGTCCAGGTTCACCTGAACACCTGGATTGTTGACTACATCCTGGCCAAAGATGATGCGGGTCAGGCCATCAAGGCCGAGTATCCGTTGCGCGATGCTCGAGTTGATGTTTTTGACGTGCCGGGCAGACCCGGTGTGTATCGGGCGGTGGTGTTCTTGCGGCCTCATTTCCAATTGGAAGAGTTGACCGCTTCGATCCGCTTGGTTGCCGAACTGCCCGCTCCGGTTGGCGGTTAAGCAGGCCCCGCACGACAGGGGCGACCCCCGATGCGTGATCGGTGCCATATCCACTGAAGGGCCGTGACGACGCCCGGTTGCTAGCGCGACCGGGCTCGCCGCCCGATACCCACTTGATTTTGGGAGACCTCGTATGGCCGCCAATATGTTCATCGTCATCGCCGATATTAAAGGCGAGAGTCTGGACTCCAGCAACAAGGAATCGATCCAGGTTCTATCCTGGAGCCATTCGTTCAATCAGCCAACCTCACCGACCCGTAGCTCTGCCGGTTCCGGTACGGTTGAACAGGCCAATCACTCGGACTTCTCCTTTACCAAATACATCGACGCCGCTACCGACGATTTGCTTAAGGCGTGCTGGAGCGGTAAGCAGATCGCGACCGCGACCTTCTCGGCCTATCGTTCGGACGGTTCCACGGCCGCCGTGAAATATCTGGAAGTTGCCATGACCGGCGTCATCGTCTCCAATTTCTCCATTGGCGGCGGCACCGGCGACATCCCGACCGAAACGGTGACGCTCAGCTACAATGCCGTGACCTACAACTACATCCAGCAAAAAACAGCGGACGGCACCGCCGGCGGCAATCAAAAGGTCAAGCACGACCTTGGCGCCCAGACCGTGGAATAACGGTTTCAAAAGGCATCATGGTTTCATCCCATGTCCGGCCCCCGTGTTACTGCTGGCGTCCGTGTGCCGTTGTTTGATCGTTTGGTCGAAACAACGGCACCGGGTGACCCGGCGGACGGTAGTCATGATCGGCGTATGCTTGATCGCGCTGGCCTGAAGGCCTCGATTGGGCGGGAACTGACACGATTGCTGAACACTCGGACATCGCGAGCGGCGGAGACTTTGGACCAGCGTCCGCGCAGCACCCTTGATTATGGCCTGCCCGATCTGTCGCGTTTCTGGCCGGCCTGTAACGATAGCGAACAAGAACTCGCCCGGCTGATTGAGCGGAGCATCGCGGCTTTTGAGCCGCGCCTGCGCGCCCCGCAGGTTGTTATCTCCCGCATTCCAGGACGAGGACGCGCCCTTCAGGCCACCATAACGGGGTTGATCGCCCTGGATGCCATGATCGAGCCCGTAACCTTTCCAATTCTGGTCGATGAGCGTACCGACGATTGATCATCGAGCCTTGATGCTGTCGCCCATCAAGATTGGCTCCAGACGTCGGGTAGGGCTCGTTGGTTGCGGCCCGAGGACCGGCGATGTGTCAGTATCAGGGCTCGCCGGTATCAAAGGCCTAAAATTATGGCAGGCTGGGGTTGTTTTCTGAAAACATGGAGTCGCAATGCCGCTAGAGCGCGTTGAAATCGACAATTTCCGGGCCATCCGCCATTTGGACCTGACCCTTGATCCCTCACTGACGGTGCTGCTGCGAGACCGAGCTTAATAAAGAGAATTGGCCGGTGGAGCATATCCACTCCAAACGAGACCGGACGAGCCCGAACAATCACACCACGGATTATCGCAATTTGATTGCGGCTTGTTGTG
Organism: uncultured Rhodospirillales bacterium; assembly: GCA_903920145.1. GTDB lineage: Bacteria > Pseudomonadota > Alphaproteobacteria > Azospirillales > Azospirillaceae > BOG-933. The sequence goes on along the minus strand of CAIXKV010000010.1, from coordinate 6,323 downwards.
GTGGACACGGAGGGAGTTTTGGAGAGAAGACAACCCTAAAAAAGATAGCTACGATTCCGATCCAACCGAAGATCATTTCAGCTGTTGCCAAGCGAAGGATCATCACGAAAAGCGCCTGCCGGATACGAAAGTCATCAATCATCGGACTCTGCTTGGAACGTCTCGCAAATAGCAATGATGATGATCTTGAAATCTTGATAGATCTGGCACGAACAGAGCTTTTTCACGAGTCCGAAGGGCAGTTGCGGTCATTTTTTACCACGACCCGGTGTTTCTTCGCCGAAGCTGCCGAATATGTATTATCAGAGTCTTCGGCTTGGGTTTGAGGGCCAAACAGGGAACTTTTTCTAAACGGGAGTTTCTGGTCCAGATTCAAGCCTTCATGATTTATTAAGCCTGTAATGCTTCGATCGCCGTCGAAGCTGTGCCCGGTGCAAGGGCCTTCCGTGCAAAGGTGATCATGGCATGCCTACCAAAACGCCATCGGCTAATGTCCAGGACTATTTGATTGGGCCCCAGGCTGCAATTTTTGATGCTATCGCCTGCATCGACCGCAGCGGTTTGCAGATCGCGCTGGTGGTGGACGACGAGGGGCGGTTGATGGGAACGCTGACCGACGGAGATATCCGTCGGGCGTTGCTACGGAATTTGCCGCTGACCCAGCCGGTGGCGGATGTCATGACCCGTCATCCTCGCTTGGCCCCCGTCGACAGCGACGATACCAAGCTGTTCCGAATGATGCGGGCCTTGCAAATTCGCCACCTGCCATTGGTGGATGAAGACGGCCGCGTGGTTGGTTTGCGGACTCTGACGGGACTACTTCAGACGCCGCGTCGCTCCAATCGGGTGGTTTTGATGGCCGGAGGTTTAGGAGTTCGGCTGCATCCCCTGACTCGGACGGTTCCCAAGCCGATGCTGTCGGTGGGGGGAAAGCCGCTGCTGGAAACCATTCTGGAAACCTTCATTGATTATGGCTTCTGGCGTTTTTCGATCTCACTCAATTACCTCGCCGAAACCATCGTCGGTCATTTTGGCGATGGCAGCCGGTGGGGGGTTGAGATCGAGTATTTGCGAGAGCCGGCCCGCATGGGGACCGCCGGCAGCCTGTCCTTGCTGGGGGAAACGCCCGCCGAGCCCTTCATCGTGATGAACGGTGACATTCTCACTGCCGTGGATTTCGGAGAAATGCTGCAATTCCATCTGGATAATAAAGCTCTAGCCACCATGGCGCTTCATGAATACAGTTTCCAGGTGCCCTATGGAGTGGCGCGGGTGGAAGATCACCGATTGGTTGGGATTACCGAAAAACCGATTCATCATCACTTCATCAATGCCGGTATTTATGTGCTCGATCCTCGAGCGTTGGATCGAATCCCCAAAGAAACCGTGTTCGACATGCCTGACCTGTTCCGTTGCCTGATTGCCGAAGGGCAAACCACAGTGGCCTTCCCGATCCGGGAATACTGGCTCGACATTGGCCAACCCCAGGACTTACAAAAAGCCGAAATCGAGTTCCCCACGGTCTTCACCTGAAGAGCGGAAGGGCTTGTCAAAGGCAAGGAGCTCTGATCATGCCCAACACCGTTTCCCCGGCTCTGGTCATCGGAGCCGGTTCCATCGGCAGGCGGCACCACCGGGTGTTGGGCGGATTGGGACTGACGGTCGGAATGGTTAGTCGTCACGGTCCCCCTGGTCCCAGCACCTGGACCGATCTCGAGGCCGCCTTGTCGACGTTGGCGCCCGGCTATGTGGTGGTGGCCACCGAAACCGTCGATCATGGCCGCGTCCTCGATCATTTGGCAGCCCTGGATTATCGTGGCCGGGTGCTGGTCGAAAAGCCGCTGTTCGCGATGCCGCGTCCGTTGCCAGATCATCGCTTCGCATCCCTGGCCGTCGGCTATAACCTGCGCTTTCACCCGATTTTGCGGCATTTGGCGGGGCTTCTGGCTGGCGAGCGGTTGGTCTCGGCACAGCTTTACGTTGGCCAATATCTGCCCGAATGGCGCCCAGACACCGACTATCGCGCCAGTTACTCCAGCCGGGCCGCCGAGGGGGGCGGCGCGCTTCGTGACCTGAGTCATGAGTTGGACGTGGCCAACTGGTTGTTGGGCCCCTGGCAGCGGGTGACGGCCCTGGGGGGCCATTGGAGCCGCCTGGAGATCGACAGTGACGATACATTTGTGGTGCTTGGTGCTTTTGCCCGTTGCCCGGCGGCTTCAATTCAGGTCAACTACTTGGATCGCCAAACCCAACGCGTATTGGTGGTCAATACGATGGATCACAGCTTTTCGGTTGACCTGATCGCCGGCACTTTGCGCGAGGACCGCGCGTTGCCCCAGGTCTTTACTTACGAGCGCGATGATATGGTGCGGGCGCTCCACCAAGCGGTTCTTGCCGGCGAGTCCGGCCCGTGCGATGCCGAAGAGGGCCAGCGGGTGATGGCGATGATCGCCGCCGCCGAACGCGCCGCCCGCGATCAAACATGGGTGACGGCGCCATGATCAACGACAGTTCCGGCCAGCTCCCAACGGCCTTGGTTTGGCTGTGGAGACTATTGAGCCCGTTCTCCTTCTATCGCAGCCCGCTGTTTGATGCGGGCTTCTATCTTGGCACCACGGAGGCGGTTTCCTGGTGGTGGCGGGGGGTGGCGGTCGGCCATTATCTGTGGCGCGGTCGTCGCCAGGAGTTCCAGCCCCATCCGCTGTTCGATCCGGCTTGGTACCGTCGGACCTGTCCAGGTGCGGCGGACTCCCCCCTGGATCTGCTGATTCACTATCTCAAGATCGGCGCCGCGCGGGACGTCCAGCCCCATCCGCTGTTCGATCCGGCCTATTATCGGCGTCAACAGCCCAATGGGGATTTTGGCTCGCTGATCCCGCTTGTGCATTACCTGACTCTCGGTGCGGCTCAGGGGGTTTCGCCGCATCCACTGTTCGACGCTGCCTATTATCTCAAAGCCCACCCCGAGGTGGCCGCCGCCGGTCTCAACCCTCTGGTCCATTATCTGGGAACCGGGGCCGCCCAAGGGTTCCAGCCCCATCCGCTGTTCGACTCTGCCTATTATCTCGAAACCCATCCAGAGGTTGCCGCCGCTGGCGTCAACCCTTTGCTCCATTATCTGGAGACCGGAGCGGCCCAAGGGTTCCAGCCCCATCCGTTGTTCGATCCGGTCTGGTATCTGGGAACCCACCCCGAGGTTGCCGCCGCCGGTCTCAACCCCCTGGTTCACTATCTGGAAACCGGGGCGGCCCAAGGGTTCCAGCCCCATCCGTTGTTCGATCCGGTCTGGTACGGGCGGACCTATCCTGAGGTGGTCGCTGCCGGTCTCAACCCTCTGGTTCACTATCTGCAAATCGGGGCCGCCCAAGGGTTCCAGCCCCATCCCTTGTTTGATTCCGCTTGGTATCGGCGCCATACCCTCGAAGGTGTCGAGAGCGGACTTGACCCATTGAGCCATTACATCCGGTTTGGTGCCGCACGCGGAGCCCAGCCGCATCCGCTGTTCAACGCCGCATGGTATCTACGCCGCGCTCCCGAGGTCGCCGCCGCCGGTTTCGAGGCGCTGTTTCACTACAGCATTCATGGCGCGGCCCAGGGGCTTTCCCCTCATCCGCTGTTTGATGCAGTCTGGTATTGGGAAAACCACCCCGAAACGGCGGGCCTCAATCCGCTGATCCATTATCTGGAACAGGGGGCCGCCCAAGGCTATGCGCCCCATTGGCTGTTCGACCCGGCTCATTATCGCCGGAGCCATCCCGAAGCGGCTGAGTGTGAGCCTTTGACTCATTACTTGGAGTGGGGGGCTGCTCAGGGCTTTTCGCCGCACCCGCTGTTTGATCCGGCCCATTATCGCCGTCATCATCCCGAAACCGTCGATTGCGAGCCCTTGACCCATTACCTGGAGCAAGGAGCGGCCCAGGGGTTCTCGCCGCACCCGCTGTTTGATCCGGCTTGGTATCTGGAGCGATATCCCGAGATCAGCACCGCCGGCCTGTCTCCGTTGCGGCATTATCTGGAGCATGGCGCGAGCGAAGGGCGCTGGCCCAACCCGTTCTTTGATGGCGCTTTTTACCGGCGCACCCATCCTGCGGCGGTCAACCCGCTGATGGATTATTTGACTACGGGCGCGCCACCCCATCCGTTGTTCGACCCCGACTTCTACCGCAGCCGGTACCCCGAAGCCGTGGCCGACGGCACCGACCCGTTGGCGGCCTATCTGGCGGCGCAGGCGACGGGTCTGGATCACGATCCCTTCGCAATCCCCGCCGCGCTGCACGCCTTAAAGCCCTTGTTGTTGGGGGAGAATCTGGCGGATCTAGACCCGCCGCTTACCGGCAACCCGTTTCAGCGGGTTTTGGCCGATCTGGCCGGCCTGGAAACCCCGGACTCCTGGCCGGCGGCGACTTGGTACGACGAACGGACGCCCGAACTTTCGATCCTGATCATCAATTTCAACAACGCGGCCCTGACCCGGCTGTGCCTTCAGGCTCTTTGGGCCTTCACCACCGGCCATCGTTACGAAATCGTCGTTCTCGATAATGGTAGCCGGGATGAGGACGTGGCGGCGCTAGAAGCCTTCCCTGGCCGCTATCGGCTGGTGCGGACGCCGGTCAACCGCTTCTTCGGCGAAGGCAACAATCTGGCCCTGGAAGCATCCCGAGGTCGGTTCGTCCTGTTCCTGAACAACGACGCTCTGGTCACGCCGGGATGGCTCGAACCCTTGCTGACCACGCTTGAGGCGGATCCCGGAATTGCGGCGGTGGGCCCCCAACTGCTCTACCTCAGTGGCCGGTTGCAAGAGGCCGGGGCCCAGCGTGACGCTTCCGGTGAGCCGGTCCGTCTGGGGTGGGGAGGCCGGGCCGATGATCCAGCCTTTGGAACACTGCGGGAGGTGGAATATTGCTCGGCGGCGGCGTTGATCTGCCGGCGTTCGGCGCTGGAGGCCATCGGCGGTTTCGACTGGTGCTGGGAACCGCTCTATTTCGAGGATGTTGACCTCTGCCTTCGATTGGCTCAGGCGGGCGGGCGGGTGCTGTATCACCCCGGAAGCCATCTCTATCACATCGAAAACGCCTCGACCCGTCGCCTGGACCGTAACCGTGAGATCGACCGGATCGTGGCCCTCAATCGTCTGAAGTTTCTGGATCGATGGCATCGACCGGCGGGCGCAGTTGGGGCTGATGTTGTTACGATTCCGGTTTTCTCTTCAACGCCGGCTCTCGACCTAGTGCCAGCCGCCGTTTCTTCCCCGGCGCCGCTCCGGCCCGTGCTGGCGATTCTGGCCGATTTCCCCTGGCGTCCCAGTGGCCCCATGCGCTGCGCCCTAGAGATTGCCGCTGCCGCCAAGGATGATTTCGAGGTTCGTTTGCTGACCCCGGAACCCTGGAGCCACCTGCGCCTGTTCCAAATGATGACCGCTCTTGGCCTGCCCGCCCATCCGGTTCGGGTCGCAACCCTGGCCGAGGCGCGGGCCGTTTCCCCAGCGCTGTTTGTGGCCTTTGGTCCGGCCCCAGCTCTTGGACGGCGCAATCTCCTGGTTCAGAGGGATCGTCTGGAAGAAGGGCCGATGCCCGAAGGGTTCCAGGCCCTGCCCATGACTCTGGGGTCGTGCTACGGCCATGCCTTTTCCACGGTAAAACAGCCCATGATTGTGGCTGTCGGACGCTTTGCGCCAGGAACTGCTCAAGATGAGCTGGTCCGCTGGTTCCGAATCGGCTTTGAACGTGGCCAGCTGCCCGACGGAACCGTTTTGGCTCTGGCTGGCGTGGTGGCTCCCACTCGAGAGGACCGGGCGGTCTTCGAGCGGGTCCAGGAGTTGGCCCAGGGATTGCCGGTTCGACTGTATCCCAACGCCAGCCATCGGCGGCTATCGGCCCTGTATCGCGAGGCCGCCTTGGTTTGGCCGACCAAGCCATCACAAACTCTGCCGGTGTTGGAAGCCATGTCGGCGGGAGCGGTGCCGCTGGTGGGAGCCGGTGGAGCGGCCATGACGCTGATCGAACCCGGACGGTCGGGGCTGGTCTGGAACGATCCCGAAGCGTTGCTGGAGATCAGCGGGCCGTTGCTGGCGGCACGCGGAACCCCGGCGGGGGTCGCCTGGAGCCAAGCCGCCCACGACCGGGCCGAAGCGTTGACGACTGGCTTCAAGACGTGGTCCCATGCCATCCGGCCTTGATTTCTCAAGGGTTTTTAACAGAGTGCATTGACATTGCGCAAACATGCTCATACATTACCGAAATGAGCAGATTAGTGACGATAGGTGAGGCGGCGGACGCCCTTGGAGTCTCGGTGCAGACGTTGCGCCGCTGGGAAGCCGAGGGGCG
>CAIXKV010000009.1 GCA_903920145.1 uncultured Rhodospirillales bacterium | reverse complement strand
GCGCCCCCCTAAAGTCACACGGGGGCTTCGCGTCCACGAGGACGCGGGGCCGCCGTCGCGGCCCGATACCGGCGATGTGTCAGTGTCAGGGCTTGCCGGTATCATTGGCATCTGGCCATCGCGCTCGTAGAGCAAACTCAGTACGCTAGCCAAATTAACGCGGGTGCCGGTGTCGCTGGGGCGCACAGCCAGCGCATCGAGATAGGCCGTTGCCGCTTCGGCATGGCGCCCCAGATCGCGCAGAGCATTGCCACGGTTATTGTGGGCCGGGGCAAAGCTGGGGGCTCGCGCCAAGGCGGCTTCAAACGCCGGCAAAGCTCGTTCCGGTTGGCCGAGAGCCCGAAAGGCCGTCCCAATGTTATAATGGACCAACGGGTGATCAAATCCCCTGGCCAGCACCTCCTGATAGGTGGCCAAAGCCTCCTCTGCCTGGCCCAGTCCCAACAATATATTGCCAAGATTGCAGCGAATCTCTGGATGATCGGGGTTACGGGCTAAAGCGGCTCGATAGGCTGGCAAGGCTTCTTCCAATCGCCCGGCTGCGGCCAAGCGATCCCCTTCGGCCAGCGCCGAGGGGCTCCGGCTCAATTTAATTCGTGTCGTTTCCGCCATTGCCGCAGATCTCCTCGTCCTCACGCGGACTCGCAAAGCATCGTTTGCCTGTGCGAACCATTGATCCAAAGCGTCCAATCGACAATACTCCCGACCGACACCGCCGTCCCGCCCCGTCCCGTCCCGCTCGGCAAGGGGCATTCCGGAGAATCGTGACATGAGTTCGAAATCGATGCTGTTGGCCGGTCTGGTGGCCGGAGCCTTGGTGATGATGGTGGCCGTTCCACCCCGCGCCCAGGCCGAAGACGCCTCCAATTGGTTGGCCGACGCCAAGACCGGATGCAAGATATGGGATGGGGTGCCGGAAGCAGGGGAATCCGTATCTTGGGATGGGCCCTGTCAGGACGGTTTGGCCAGTGGTCCGGGTACACTTTTGTGGTTCAAGGATGGCAAGGCCAACGGCAGCTACGTCGGCGAACGGGTGGCGGGCAAGGCCCAAGGCCGAGGCGTCAACACTTGGCAATCCGGTGATCGTTACGAAGGCGACTGGAAGAACGATGTTCCCGACGGCAAGGGAACCTATACCTGGAAAGACGGTAGCGGCTATCAAGGCGAATGGCATAACGGCAAAAAGCAAGGTAAAGCAACCTATATTTGGCCGAGTGGCGACCGCTTTGATGGGACTTACTTGGATGACAAGCCGGTTTCTGGTATCTATACTAAGGTCGACGGGACTCGCTACACTGCCGTCATTACCGATGGCCTGATTGGCCCCGGCGATCGTCGTTATACCACCGACGAGCGTCTGTCGGTGGAGCGGGTTGGAACTAAGATTTGCCGTCCTGGCTCAGTGATGCTTGGCATGTTCGAGACCAAGATGGTTGGTTTTGTCGAAGCGGTCAATGACACCCGCATTCAGATTCGGGTTGTCGACCCCGGAACTCTGGTTGGCCAAAGTTATCTGGGGCTTCCCATTACCCAAAACAGCATCATTTGGGATGATCCAGACCATTGGGGTCCGTGCTGATTGTCGTTCAACACCCACCCCGTAGCCGGAGATTATCCATGCGTCGCTTCTTCACTGCCGCTTTTACGGTTGCCGCCATGGTTTTGGTTCTGTTCACCGAAGCCGCAACGGCTCGTGCCCAACATGTCATCAACGGCTGTGAAATCAAATCCAACACGGTTTGCGTCGGGGTTGATCTGCAACATGCCTATTTGAAAGGGGCTGACCTGGATGGTGCGGTGTTAACCTCGGCAGATCTCAGCGGCACAAGTTTAGCCGGTGCGCTTCTGAGTGCCGCCGATCTCAGTAATGCCTATTTGGCAGGTTCTGATCTCAGCGGCGCTTCGTTGCGCAACGCCAACCTGTCTGGGGCCGACCTTCGCAATACAGATCTGTCCGAAGCCAATCTGACGGGCGCCAATCTAACCGGGGCCCGATTGACGGGCGCCAATATCGTCGACACCATTTGGACCGATGGGCGGAAATGCGGTCCCAAATCCATTGGTGATTGTCGGTGAAGATGGGATCATGTCTCTAGAGCCTATTTCGATACAGTCGACAGTCACACGCACGGGCAGGCCTGTCCTCGCCAGCTTGGCGAGGACGTCCGGGTCAAGGTCAAACTCACATCCACCTTGATCCGCATCCAGGGCTGAAATCGTGATCAGAATGTCAATGAAGGCATTCTGCAAGGAACCCGTATCGCCAAACACGCCCCAATCTTCTGGAATTTGCATTAACAGGGCCGTGATATGTTCAGAAATCAAGGGTGAATAATTGCCCATACTCGGTTGCCAGAGCCTAGTTATAGGATTGATCCCTTTGTAACCGGGCTGTGATGATTTTTCCGCCTTGTCTTGACTTTTAAGTGAAATCGCGATAGTCCAGCCATGGTGAATCCTAGTCATATCATCCTTCCTGCACACTCTTTTCTTTCGTAGCTAACGATGCAATGCCATCGAGCGTTGATATGAATGTTGATGGTGACTCATCAAGGCTGCCCTCAGACGCCGGGCGGGCGCATCCGCGCCCTTGGCTTCGCGTCCACGAGGACGCGGGGCCGCCGTCGCGGCCCGATACCGGCGATGTGTCAGTATCAGGGCTCGCCGGTATCATTGTCAAGGCTCGATGGGATAAGATGTTCCGGAATCAGGCAAAGAGTCAGTGGGAGTCCTGTTTTCGCCATAGCTTTAATATTTCCTGGACTGATATCGAACTGTATTCGTCGCAACTTCTCGACGTTACTACCACGGATAAAAATTTCAAGAAATGAACCATCAAATTTATTTTTTTATAAATATAATTATAATCTATTTTTGACTTTAGAAAAGCGCCTGAGATGCAATCTGAAACATTGCTCCAATCTGATTTAAATTCCATTTTTAATATATTAAATTTTTTATTTCTATTTAATAGATAAACTTTATGTTTAAAAATAATTTTATGGTACTGTAAAAAATATGATTTTTTATTAAAATCTATCTTTTCTTTTCGAGGAGAAAAGAATCCAGCTTTATGGTGTAAGCTATTCATTGTAAACCTCCACTTCATGACAAGATCAGACATCAATGATCATAATTATGATATTAATAATAATTCACATTATATCATTCCATTATTAATGAGATTATAGAATAACAATCTTATTATGCAGATCGTAATAAGCATTATCTTTTTTATTCCATAAATTTATTCAAGACATTTTATACATCCTTAATCTAGATATGAATTCACGGCGTCAGTTCATGAGAAGGATCATGCGGTGAGCTGGTTGCGGTGTCAAGGAACAAAAACATTATTTATGTATAATATCCCACCAATCCCGGTTAATACCCCGATATGTAGGATGTTATTCTAAAGATATTGGGTGTTATTCCGATGATCCCGAGTTTTTTTGAAAGATGGCAATTTCTGCTGATTATTAATGCCGGCAGCCCAGTGAGAAAGAAAATAGTCCTATATATAAGCGGAAAAAAGCAACCTTATAGAGCGGAGGCTGTTTGGTAACTGTTGCATCCTACAGAAGCGCTTAGTGTTATTTTTAAACCAAAATCTTCGATTCCAAGAACCGTCGACCTTTGGTAGTATTTATGAGTCAAGGTTTAGACCGCCAAAGGATGACGCTTATGATCGATTTTTATTACTGGACCACGCCAAACGGCCATAAAATCACCCTATTTCTCGAGGAAACGGGGCTGCCTTACACGTTGCACCCCGTGAATATCGGGGTTGGAGACCAATTTAAGCCAGAGTTTTTGGCCATTGCGCCTAATAACCGCATTCCAGCGATCGTTGATCAGGCACCGAGCGACGGCGGCCCGCCGCTTTCGGTGTTCGAGTCTGGAGCCATCCTGTTCTATCTTGCCGAAAAGACCGGGCACTTCCTCCCTACCGACCCACGCCGCCGGATCGAAGTGATGGAATGGCTGTTTTGGCAAATGGCCGGGTTGGGACCGATGCTGGGCCAAAATCATCATTTTACCCATTACGCACCGGAAAAAATTCCCTACGCTCAAGACCGCTATCTTAAAGAAACCGGACGCCTTTATGCTGTCTTGGATCGGCATCTGGAAGGACGGGACTTTATTGCCGGAGACTATTCCATCGCCGACATGGCTTGTTATCCCTGGATCGTACCGCACCAGCGACAGGGCCAGACATTGGACGATTTCCCCCAGATTAAGCGTTGGTTTGAAAGCATCCGGGAACGTCCGGCCACGGTGCGCGCCTATGCTTTGGCCGAAACCATTCACAATGCCCCCACCGTTACCGATCAAAGTAAGGCGATCTTGTTCGGTCAGTCTGCGGCGACGGTCAGAGGGGTGGCCAAATGAGTGATTTGCGGGGAATCGAAGGACTGTTGGTGATTGGAGTTGGCAATCGCTGGCGACGGGATGACGGCGTTGGGCCATGGGTGGCGGATCGGCTGCGTGAACAGGGCCTTCCCGTTCTCGAACACAGCGGCGAGGGTGCCGGGTTGATTGCCGCCTGGAGCGAAGCCCGTTCCGTCATCGTGGTCGACGCCACCACCTCGGGGTCGCCGATTGGAACGCTTCACCGATTGGATGCTGTGGCGGCGGAATTGCCTCGGAACTTCTTCCGCTACTCCAGCCATCTCTTCGGCCTCGCCGAAGCCATCTCCACTGCCCGAACGCTCGGCCGGCTCCCGCTGCACCTTATCGTTCACGGCATCGAAGGCGGAGACTTTGGTTTCGGCGAAACTCTCTCTCCCGAAGTGGCTGCCGCCGCCGCGACGACGGTGCAGCGCATTCTGGAAGAGGTTCGAAGCCTGGAGACAAAGGCTTCGGACAACGCCTAGTGGGGTCGGTTAGCCACATCGATGAAGAGTGGGAGCGCGGGGCGTCTCGCCCGTTGGCGGCCAGGATGGCCGCGCGCTCCCAGAGGGGCCGTCACCGAGATCGGAAAACGCTCTAGCGCAAGGGCGGACCCGGTGGCCGGTGTTGAGGCCGAGGCTGCTCGGCATCATCGAACTGGGCAGCAGCCAACACCGAACGGCGGGCATTGACCAGATTAGCGATCACAACGGTATCGGCTGCGGCGATAATGGTTCCGCCGATATGGGCGGGACTTTGTTTTGGGGGCATGGACCGTCATATGAAAAAGCGACCGAGTCTAATCGGTCTGGGAAGGATGAAACACGACGTTAAAGTGCCGGCGCTTCTGTTCCAAGGTCCGCCGGCTAACCCGTGCCTAACTACGCCGCGAGGCGCATCTCGGCAGGAGCAACGTTGTTATCGTTGGCACCTAAAGGTTTGACCCGATAACGGCGGTATCATGCCGGGCAAAAGTCCTGTCTTTACTGAATCCCGTCGAGCCTATTTCGCCCCCACGACCAAACCCGCGACGCCCTCAAACGCACGGGCTTGGTGGTGGAGGCGCCGGGTACCGCCCCCGGGTCCGAGAAACCTATTCCGCAAGCCGTTTATCGCCATAGTCGGATGTGACTCCGACACAGACAGTCTGTCACGAACGGAACCAAAATGATAGCACGAAGTGCAGCGGTTCTCAATGCGCCTGAGTCGTGATCGCAGAAGGGCTCTGGTTGGCGGGGTGCTGGGGTGCGACAAAGCGACTCTGGCAGGATAGGGGTGTGGCTGACGGGAGATAGATCTGATTCTTAATGGGGATGAGCTCCCTTGAACGACTTCTCGCCT
>CAIXKV010000008.1 GCA_903920145.1 uncultured Rhodospirillales bacterium | reverse complement strand
TCGCGTCCACGAGGACGCGGGGCCGCCGTCGCGGCCCGATACCGGCGATGTGTCAGTATCAGGGCTCGCCGGTATCATACCCTCGAGCCTTGATGGTGATTCATCAAGGCTGCCCTCAAACGCCGGGCGAGCGCATCCACGCCCTTGGCTTCGCGTCCACGAGGACGCGGGGCCGCCGTCGCGGCCCGATACCGGCGATGTGTCAGTGTGATGGCTCGATGGTATTCCTCTCCATCGGCCCGCCGGTATTATACCGCTGCCCGCCGAGCCGATGGATTCGCGGCACAATGCTCGATCCACTGCGCGGTCATCTTCTCCTGGACCGCGTTTTGCCCTAACCGTTCTCGCAGGCTCCCAAAATCAACCACATCCAAAGGCTGATCCTGGTTAAAACAGGTGAACACCACCGTTTCCTCGCCGCTGATCGGATCTTTATGCAATTGCAGGCATTGGGCGCAGATTTCTTTCATCATGCACTGCATAGGGGAATTGATCGAGCCGATTGCCTCATGATCTGGGTTCAGATAGGGCCGAAGAATGCCGTGCCGAGCCGCACCCACGGCATTCATCATTCGGTCCGAACCGATCGCAATGATCCGGTTGACGTTTTTCATCGGAATGGCCGATTCACCCAAACGGCCTGACGCATAGGCGTGTAGAGCCTCCACGATGTTACCAACGAAGCTCAGGTCTCCCGCCCGCCCTGGTGTAAAACCCGGATTTTCATCGCAGCACCACACCACCAGATCAGCGGCGGCCTCGATTTGAGGCACCTTGTAGCGATCCTGCTGCTTCTTATACCCGGCGAAATAAATCACCCGACAGCCCTTGGCCCGCATGGCTTGGCCGATCGAGAACAGCACAGCATTGCCCAAACCGCCCCCCACCAAGCACACCGTTTCTCCTTCGGGAATCTCAGTGGGAGTGCCGGTCGGCCCCATCAACACCACCGGCTCACCGGGATTCAACAAGGTGCAGAGGCTCGAAGAACCGCCCATTTCCAGCACGATGGTCGATAACAAGCCATTGCCCTTATCGACCCAGGCGCCGGTCAAAGCCAGTCCTTCCATGGCCAACGTGGTCACGGCCCCATCGTCGGTGGTGACGCGGGGGGCCAAGGATTCGAAATTCTGCAAGCGGTAGAATTGGCCGGGTTGGAAATTTCCTGCCGCACGCGGCGCCCGTACCACCACCTCAACGATATTGGGCGCCAACCGATGCACCTCATGCACCACCGGGCGCAATTGACGATTGAGAGCCGCCGACAAATCGGCAGGCGTCACCGGAGTCGGCTCGCGACGGGCTAACAGTCGGCATAGAACCGGGAATCCTTTCCGCGCCCCGGCCATGGCCCGAACCACATTGCCCGCAAAAGACGGGTGCAGATCCCCAAAGAACGAGACACCGCGTCCATCGGACAATTGAGCGGTCAGCACGGCCACTTTGGCTGGCTTGGGCAGAGCTTCGGGATGAACCGGATTCCCGTCCTCGTCCAACGCCCGATAGTATTTACCATCCAGAGTCAAAAAGCCGGGGGTCTCCCGTGCCAGAACGGTATTGGGCTGGGTTCCAGCCGCCACCAGAATGGTTTTGGCCGGCAACACCACCTCTTGACCATCGGCGTCCTTGGCTCGCAATGCCCGCGCATGACCAAAAGCATCGACCTCCACCGCGACAGGCGTCACCTGCTCGACGAAGCGGATGCCTTCCTCCATGGCCAAGGACACCTCTTCGTGATTGAGGGTATAGCTGGGCGCATCGACCAGACGACGACGATAGGCGACGGTAGCGCCCCCCCAGGAGTCCAGAAGTTGCTGAAGACGGAGCGGGCGGCCTTCGGCAGCCGAGGCCGTTCGCTCCGCCCGCAGCTCCCGCGCATGGGCCAAGAACTCATCGGCTGTTGCCTGCTCTTCGCCTCCCCAACCGGCCCGCACCGCCTCGACGCCGCGCGCGGCCACCAGCAATTCGTAACGCTGGAGAAATTTCTCCACCTGCACCGGGTAATACGCCAAAGACTCGGTGGCGGTGTCGATGGCGGTCAAACCGCCGCCAATCACCACCACCGGCAACCGTACCTGTAGGTTGGCCAGGGAATCGGTTTTGGCCGCCCCAGTCAACTGAAGCGCCATCAGGAAATCCGATGCCTGCCGCACCCCCCGGGCCAGTCCATTGACCATTGGGATTACGGTGGGCCGACCGGCCCCGGCGCACAAGGCAATGTGGTCGAAACCAATGGCAAAGGCATCTTCGATGGTCAGCGTTCCGCCGAAACGAACACCACCGATGATGTTCATGCGGGCCCGGCGCTCCAGAAGCAGCCGGATGATCTTCAGGAAATTCTTATTCCAACGAACGGTAATGCCATATTCGGCAACCCCGCCGAAACCGGCCATCACCCGTTCGTCAAGTCGGTCATACAAGTCATCGACACGGCGAATCGGTCGGAACGGCACCCGTTCACCCGATGGCATCACGCCAGACAGGTCCGCCGGCAACGGCTCGATCTTAAGGCCATCGATGCCAACCACCGCATGGCCTTCGTTCAACAGGTAATGAGACAGGGTATAACCCGCCGGCCCCAGTCCAACCACCAAAACCTTGTAGCCCGAATCCGGCTTTGCCAATGGCCGCCGGATATTCAAGGGGTTCCAACGACTAAGCAAACTATAAATCTCGAAGCCCCAGGGCAGTTCCAGAACATTCTTAAGATTTCGGGTTTCTGCCTGGGGAATATCAACGGGCTCTTGCTTTTGATAAATGCAAGCTTTCATGCAATCATTGCAGATGCGGTGCCCAGTCCCCGCGATCATGGGGTTGTCGACCATGGCGATGGCCAGCGCCGCCACCGGCTGCCCCTGCACCATGGCGGTATGCATCTCCGAAATTTTCTCTTCCAGCGGGCAGCCGGTCAGGGGCACCCCGAACGGGCTTTTCTGGTAAGAGCCGGTCTTGCGATCCCGCAAGCCCTTAGAGCAACTGTCCTTGCCCTGATTGTGGCACCAGATGCAGTAATTGGCTTCGTCGAGCGCCCCGGCCAGATCGGTTCCGGCGTCGGTGAGATCAAAGCCCTCACGGAGCCGTCGATGATGGTCCGACAGGCGCAGCATCGTGACACCGTCGACCACCACAGTCTCGACTGGCACCAAGCGATGAGGATCGATCCGCGCCGGCACCTGAAACAGAATCCCGTGACCATGACGAGCCCGCCCGGCGGGCGCGTGCAAGGCCCAGGCGGCGTAGCGTTCGGCCAGCCCCAGCGCCTCGGCATGAGCAGCCTCGTCCTCGAGCCAAGTCATCACCTGCCGGGCAAAAGCCGACTCATCGAATCCGGCCCCCAACCACGACTCCAACCCGGCGGACAACGCCACACCATCGAAGGCCGCCGCCTGATCCGGCTTGAACGCCTTGGCCGCACGCCGTTGCACGAACAGGCGTTTGCAGGTGTACAGCGAGGCCAGGGCGCCATGCTCGGCAGCCAACGCCGCCAGTTCAGCCTGAACGCCAAATAACGCGGATATCAGGTCTTCCAGATGCGGCGCCAGATCAATTAGCAACTCGCTTTCGGTCTTGGCTTCAAGGCTGTCAGGCGCGGCCCGAGCGGTCAGCAGGCGGTTGGCCAAACAGGCATCGTCGGCGGCAAGGTGCTCCAGGAAAGCCCGATCCAACCGAGCCAAGCCGGCATGATCATAGAGATCGTGAAATCCAAGGCCGAAACCAAGAGTCAATTCGCTCATCGACAAATCCAAGGCGTTGAGGTCGGCGATCACGTCGGGTCGCTTCCGCCGACTAGGAGATGAAATCCGTCTTGCGACGTCCCTCTTAACATGGTCCGCCGCTTGCGCCAGCGAGTATCCGCACTCAGGCGGCCTCGGCCTTCAGAACCGGGGGAATTGGGCGGCCATCATCGCCGATCAAACCCGCCTGGTAAAGCTGATCGATCGCATCGGCAAAGAACATCACAGTTGACGCCCGGTGAGCCCCCTCCAGCCAATTTTGCTCAAGACAGGCCAGAATCGCGGGCTGCCCCAACTCCGCTTCCCACAGAATACCCAGTAAAGAGGTCAAGACCTCTTCCGCTTCGCGCTCGGCCCCAGAAACCTGAAGGGCAGCGTTCGCGATCTCTTTCAGCCCGGTTTCCGGCCCAGCCCCCAAACCAAAGTCAGGCAACGGTCGACGCTCGGGGGCACAGAGCAACCAGTGGGCAACCTCGTGAACAATCACCGAGGCTTCGCTTCGGGTGCGGATGGATTGGCCATCCCAACTAAACGCTACCGCCGGTTCCTGATCAAGAGTGGCAATACCAAAGGCATGAGCCAACGCCACGGCATCGGCCCGTTGAGCCGGGGTATCGACAGAGCCAGGCGCCACGGGCCAAGTGGCGGCAATTCTGGCAAAAGCCGCCGCCGCCCGTGGCCAATCCCGCAACTCATCGACAAAACATTTCAGCACAGCATCCAGCCGGTCGGATGGAATCGGCGTTAAAATCATGGTGAGGTGGGCTCCCAGGAAAAAAGCCTGCAAACAACGATCTGTGGCAAGACGGCGTTTCGCTCGGGGACAGTCGTTAGCGCGCCCACTCAAACCATGCAATCCCCGATGCCAGCCATGATCGCGCAACCTTTCACGCATGGCCCTCGCGCCCTCGCGTGCAGGCTGTTCCCGTAATAAAACTGAGCTATAAGAGCCCCTATTGTTGACTATAGATCACTATCATTTGGCGGTACCCCTGTAGAGGTTATCAGGTATCGAGAAAAAATCAAAAAAAAGCCAGAATCAGAGACCTTAAGCATGATGTTCGTATGAACTCGGGGACTATGGCGATGATCATATTGATCAATACAGCCCTGTTTAATCGAGCAATGACGAGCGTGTCTATTAAGTTATCACAAAGGTGAAATCATGAAGAAATCGTTAATGGCCAGTTGTGCCGTTGGAGCGATCCTTGCTTACTCCGGTAATGCTTTTGCTGATACGCCAGGAAAATTCAATATTATCCTCCACGGCGATGCTTGGTTTACCGCTGGTTTTGTCAGCCAAAATAGCTACAGCGATCCTTTTGCACCCGGCGGTCTCGGCGGCGGTGCCGTTCAGTCGCAAAAGAGCGTGGCTTTTGCCGATCGATTCCACCTGACCGTAATGGCCGATGCCAATGCCGATAATGGCATTGAATATGGGGCGTTCCTCAGTCTGCGTGCGGCCTACGGCGGCTATCCAAATGCCGTCGATGGCAATGACACCAACAAGGGGGGCTTGGTTGATAGCGACCAAGCTTACTTGTACGTCAACAGCAAGCTGGGCGAAATTCAAGGAGGCGTCCTCCCCGGTGCCAACAATGAAATGCACACCGGCGCCCCCAATAATTTTGGGACCGGCGGTGTCGATGGCGACTGGAACATGACTCCTGGCCCGTCCTGGATCATGAATCAGAGCACGTTCCTCGAGCCCTATTTCGGTGGCGGGTTCACTACGGTGACCTACAACCAATATGGTCAGAAAATTAACTACTTTACGCCGCGCGTCTTCCAGCAGGATGGCGACCCACACACCGGCTTGGGCGCCTTGTTCAGCTACGGCCCGAACAACAGCCAATTCAATACGGGCGTTAATCGCAGCACAGTCACTCACCTCAGCGCCGCAGAAGGGCCCTATATCCAGAATTGCGGGACCAGTTCAGCCGCTTTGACCTGCGATTATCAGGATATTTGGGAAACCGGCCTCCGTTATGACGGTTCCTTCTCGGATATTTCGATCACCGCCAACTTTGGCACCATTGGCGCAACCACCAAGCCGACGGTCGGGGGGGGAGGTGGCAGCGGCCAAACCAATTACAATGACCTGTCCGCCTATCAGTTCGGCCTGCAACTGGGGTATGGCCCGTGGCAGCTCGGCGGCGCTTATGTCAACGCCGGACACTCGGCCTATACCAAGAATCCGATGACCCAAAGCTTGTTCTTTGGCAGCGCCCACACGGGCATGACTCACTTGGCCGACCAATACACCTGGGATATTGGTCTCTCTTATCAAGTAACTGATGCCCTAACGGTGGGAGCTAATTACCAATATGGTCATGATGCTGGCGATCCGTCCTTCCCCGGAGACCGCAGTGCTGATCTTTATGCTGTCGGTGCCACCTATGTCTTGGCTCCTGGCCTAACCACGTCGCTGGAATACCTTAAGAGCGTGACCAACAACCAGTCGGCAGCCAAGAGCTTTGCTGCCGCCACCGGCAACACGGCGTCCATGAATGCCATGAGCGGCGATGCTGATATCTTCTTGTGGAAGAATACCGTCACGTTCTAATCAAAAGCCTCTGATACCATCGGGCCTTGATGGTGATTCATCAAGGCTGCCCTCAGATGCCGGGCCCCTAGTCCACACACTGGGGCTTCGCGTCCACGAGGACGCGGGGCCGCCTCGCGGCCCGAGGACCGGCGATGTGTCAGTATCAGGGCTCGCCGGTATGACATCAGGGCCCACGAGTTGAACCCTGAGTGATCTTGTCTGATCCTGTGATCGCGGGGCGACGCGCTTTGAGACCAAAGCCCGTCGTCCCGGATCGGGGGCTTTGGAGTCGTGGTGCCATGGATTTGATTCGGCGGGCACGCCCAACCGACGCCACCGACATTGGCCGGGTGTATGTGGAAAGCTGGAGGCGCACCTATCCCGGATTGATCCCGGATCATTATTTGCTGTCCCTCTCGGCAGATTCGCAGGCTCTTCGGTGGCGGGCGCGTTTGACCCAGCGCTCCAGCCCGATTCCCATTGATCACGGCCACGACCAAAACCGTAGCCACGACCACGACAGCGTGTTCGTCGCGATGGAGCGACTCCATGGCCTTGTCGGCTTTACCTCTTGTGGCCGCCAGCGTGACCACTACGCCGGTTATGACGGCTATGATGGTGAAATCTACACCCTGTATCTGCTGGACGAAGCCCAAGGACGCGGATTGGGGCGGCGTTTGATGGCTGCCGCTGCCACCGAACTACTGGCACGGGGCCATGCCTCGGGGCTGGTTTGGGTGTTACGCGACAATCCCGCTCGCTGGTTTTATGAGCGCCTGGGCGGCACACGGTTGGGGGAGCGGGATTTGTATCTGGGCCGGGCCCTGTTGCCCGGCGTGGCTTACGGTTGGCGTGACCTTTCCGAACTGGCACGCTTGCCGGTCAACCCGCCGCTGGAGTAGGTGTACCTCGAATCTCCTGACCTTTCCGTCTCGAGATCAGGCACAGGCAAAGGCACAGCCATGACCGTCGATCGCGTACTGATTCTGGATTTCGGGTCTCAGGTGACCCAACTGATCGCGCGGCGGGTGCGCGAAAGCGGCGTTTATTGCGAAATTCACCCCTTCACGCTGACCGAAGATCGCATCCGAGCCTTCGCGCCCAAAGCCGTTATTTTATCGGGCAGTCCGGCCTCGGTCTCTGACCCCGCAGCGCCACGGGCTCCGGCGGTGGTGTTTGAGCTAGGCGTTCCGGTGCTGGGCATCTGCTATGGCCAACAAACCCTGTGCGCTCAATTGGGCGGGCGGGTCGAAGGAAGCGAACATCGCGAATTTGGTCGAGCCTGGCTGGAAATCAAAGAAACCTGCGCCCTGTTCGAAGGCGTTTGGGCCGAAGGCGCGCGGGAACAGGTCTGGATGAGCCACGGGGACCGCGTCACCGCGCTTCCTGACGGATTCCGGGTGGTGGCCACCAGCGACGGCGCCCCGTTCGCGGCCATCGCCGACGATGTCCGCCGTTTTTACGGTGTGCAATTTCACCCCGAAGTGGTCCACACGCCGCACGGCGCCCAACTTCTGGCCAATTTCATTCACCGGGTTGCCGGCTGTGTCGGCACATGGACCATGGCCGCCTTCCGCGAACACGCCATCGCCAAAATCCGGGAACAGGTTGGCAGTGGTCGGGTGATTTGCGGCCTGTCCGGCGGGGTTGACAGCACAGTGGCGGCAGTCCTGATTCACCAAGCCATCGGCGAACAATTGACCTGCATCTTCGTCGATACCGGCATGATGCGGATGGGCGAAGCCGACGAAGTGGTGGGGTTGTTTCGCGATCACTATAATATCCCACTGGTCCACCGCGATGCTTCGTCTCTGTTTCTCGGTCAATTAGCCGGCGTCACGGACCCGGAAACCAAGCGCAAGATCATCGGCGCGACCTTTATCGATGTGTTCGACGAAGAAGCTCACCGGATCGGCGGAGCCGAGTTTCTGGCCCAAGGAACACTCTATCCCGATGTGATCGAAAGTGTGTCGGTCACCGGCGGCCCCAGCGTAACCATTAAATCCCACCACAATGTGGGAGGCCTGCCGGATCGGATGAAGTTGAAGCTGGTCGAACCGTTGCGCGAACTCTTCAAGGACGAGGTTCGTAAGCTCGGTCGGGAGTTGGGCTTGCCCGAAGCCTTTGTTGGTCGGCATCCGTTCCCTGGGCCGGGGCTGGCGATCCGCATTCCCGGCGAAGTCACCCCCGAGCGGTTGGACCTGTTGCGCCGGGCCGATCGGGTCTATCTGGAACAAATCCGCGCGGCCGGCTTATATGACGTGATCTGGCAAGCCTTTGCGGTGCTGCTGCCAGTGCGTTCGGTAGGGGTGATGGGCGATGGCCGGTCTTATGATCATGTCCTGGCCTTGCGTGCCGTGACGTCTACCGACGGCATGACCGCCGACTATTATCGGTTTGACCACGACTTTCTGGCCGCGACGGCCACCCGGATCATCAACGAGGTCCGTGGGATTAATCGCGTCACCTATGACATCACGTCCAAGCCTCCGGGAACCATCGAGTGGGAATGAGACCCGCAGTCCATGGCAATGGTACTGGCCCGAGCGGGAAGACAGGCCTTCGAAGTCGTCTGTCGTTTTGAAATCTTACCGCTCAGTAAGAATCGCGTTGACGTCAGGCAACAAAGGGCCTTATCTTACCGATCGGTAAGATAAGGCCTTCCTCAATGGAACCCATTGGCGATCCCAAAACATTCGGACGACTGGTCCGCCAGCGACGCAAGGCGCTGGGCTTGCGCCAGAAGGAGCTTGCCCTCGCCGTCAACGTCGGAGAACGCATGATTGTCGACCTGGAGGCGGGTAAGGAGACGTGCCAACTCGGCAAGGCCCTGGCCATCGCCCGCGCGGTCGGCATCCGCCTCGTGGATGCCGCTGCGGAACCGCCCTCCCTGACCGACGATGGCTATGACCTGCCCGACATGGGGGCAAACCGATGGTGACGATAGTCCCTCTGTTCTGGGGGCGCTTTCAGATCGGTGACATCATCGCCGAGGACCGGGGCGTGCGGCTGGTCTACGATCAGCGATGGTTGAACGCGAAGGGACGCGGTGCATTTCCCGTGAGTCTGACCATGCCTCTCGATAGCAAAGAGCACGAAGCACTGTCCTGGCTCGGCAACCTCCTGCCGGAAGCTGAGGCTCTCAGGACGGTCAGCAGAGGGCTGGGTGTCGCGAGCGAGGACGCAGTCGGACTGCTGTCCCGCATCGGTCGAGACACCGCCGGAGCCCTATGCATAGGGGTGCCACGCGGAACGACATGGAAAGACAATCGTTACCGCCAGATCCCCGACGACGCGGCACTGGAACGCATCATCGCCGAACTGCCTGCAAAGCCATTCCTGATCGGCGATGAGGGTTTTTAACAGAGTGTATTGACATTGCGCAAACATGCTCATACATTACCGAAATGAGCAGATTAGTGACGATAGGTGAGGCGGCGGACGCCCTTGGAGTCTCGGTGCAGACGTTGCGCCGCTGGGAAGCCGAGGGGCGCCTCAAACCAGATGAACGGACATCGGGAGGC
>CAIXKV010000007.1 GCA_903920145.1 uncultured Rhodospirillales bacterium | reverse complement strand
AGTGCATTGACATTGCGCAAACATGCTCATACATTACCGAAATGAGCAGATTAGTGACGATAAGTGAGGCGGCGGACGCCCTTGGAGTCTCGGTGCAGACGTTGCGCCGCTGGGAAGCCGAGGGGCGCCTCAAACCAGATGAACGGACATCGGGAGGCCAGCGGTTTGCCGATAGTTACTTAACCGGCAGCCAGCAGCGCCGATTGCTTAAGGTTTCCAAAGGAACCGCCAACGCGATTTGATCGGGCGCGTCGGCCACCAGCAACGCGTGGTCAGTATAGAGGGTTCCGGCGCGCACACCGATTACCCGATAGACCGTGTCGGCCCAACCAAAGGGATGAAAACGGTCGCCAATATGAATGGCTGCCATCCCGACGGGGATATTATGGGCTGGAATCGCCCGGCCTCGCCCAAAAGCGGGGTCACGATGATGGGGGCGTCGCCCTCTCGGGTCCATGCGTCGTGTGGTCATCGCCGGATACAACCATTGTAAAAGTGATACTTTCATTAATTTATAAGTTATTATTAGCTACGTCAAGGCAGAGACAGGTAATAAGCGTCGTTAACCATCAATAATACTATATTGGTTAACGTCTTTGCTTCATATTTGATGAGTTTACAAAAATTTTAAGATTAATTTTGAGGGCGCTCGTGCTCGCCAGCGTTTGCTCAAACGGGGTCACGGGATCGCCACGGTAAAAGGTTCGGGAGTTTCACCCCGGCACCAGCGGCGCCAAGCCTGCCGATAGGCGCTTTCGACCCGGCGGGCCAAGCCGGGAGCATCGGACAGGGGCGCGGCGGCCACCCGATCTCGTAACTCCGCTCGCAGCGACGTCAAACGCTCGGGATTCAAGGCCAGAGCCGCAGCGATCTCGAGAGAGGCCGCCGGACTCTCAGCCACCAGGGCCCCTAATCCCAAGGACTCCAAGAGACTGGCACCCACCCGCGCGGCGTGACGATCCCCTCGCACAGTCACCACCGGCACTCCCATCCACAGGGCTTCGCAGGTGGTGGTGGTGCCGTTATAGGGGAAAGGGTCTAGGGCGATATCCATGTGATGGTAGGTCTCGAGATGACTGGCGGTATCGGCCATCCAGCCCTGGGAGACAATCCGTTCGGCCCCAATGCCATGGCCAGCGAAAGCCGCCCACAAGGCGTGTTGCACGCTTGGACAGGAGAGTTGCCGGCTCTTCACCAACAAGCGGGCCGAGGGGAGCCGATGCAGCAAAGCGGCCCACTGTTCGATCACCTTTGTGTTGATCTTGTTGAGATTATTGAAGGAGCCGAAGGTTATAAAGCCCTGACGGAGAACCGGCGGCGGTTTAACATCGGGAGTCTGGGACGCTCGATAGCATAAAAAACTCGGCCCCAGTCGGATCAGGGCTTCGCACGAGAGCGGATCGGCACTCCCCACCGGATCGGTGACGATGTCCACCAAACGATAATCCATGGCCGATAAGCCGGTGGTGGCAGGATATCCGAGCCAGGTCATTTGCAGCGGGGCTGGTTTTCGGGCAAAAACCGGCAGCCGATTAAAGGCCGAATGACCGGCCAGATCTACCAGAATGTCGATCTCATCCGCATGGATTTGTGCCGCCAGGGCCTCGGTGTCGATCCCGACGGTTTCGCGCCAAACCGCCATCTGAGCCCGAAGCGTGACCGTAATCGCATCCGGGCGAGCGGTGTTGGAATAGCCATAGAGAACAACTTGGCTCCGATCATGGGCTTCAAGCAGCGGCAAGACGAAATGCCCGACCACATGATCTCGGAAATCACCGGAGACATAGCCAATCTTGAGCCGACGTTCGGGGTCTCGAGACTGGCGATGGGGGAGCTTCGCGCCTCTGGCCATCCGATCAAGCCGGACACCAAAAGCGCGATGCTCGGCTGTCAGTCGAGCCGCTGGAAACTCTGGAAGGTAATTTAGGGTCATCAATAGATTACTATGGGCCTCGGTGCACTCTGGCTGGTGTCTTAAAGCCCGGCGATATTCGGTCACCGCCTGATCAAGTTGCCCCAATTCTTGCAGCCCCTTGCCCAGCGTGTTCAAGGCTTCGACCAAATCGGGTTTGATCGCCAAAGCCTGTCGGACCCGCGCCACGGCTTCGTCAAACCGGCCCAAATCCAACAGGGCCGCACCCAGGTTATTCAAAGTTTCCGCATGATCGGGCCAGATGGCCAACACCCGCTCGAACGCCACCACCGCCGCCGCCGAGCGCCCTTGCGCCTGCAACACATTGCCCAAGTTATGGCGAGCGCCGGCATAGTCGGGCTTTAGCTCCAACGCCTGCCTATAGGACGCAGCGGCCTGATCCAGCCGCCCCCAGGCAAGCCAAGCATTGCCCAAGGTATTGAAATAAACCGGCTCTCGGTCATCGCAGGCGATGGCTTGATTCACCAGCGCCACCGCCTGCTCGGGCCGCCCGGTCTGAAGCGCCACCGCTCCCAGCCGATGCCGGCATTCGGCATAATCGGGCGCCACCACCAAAATCCGCTTGTACCAAGCCTCGGCCTCGGTCAAACGACCGGCCTCATGCAAGGCAACGGCCGTGCGGAAGGCTTCGCCAACGGTAGTCATGGAGACGTCCAAGAAACTGGCGTTGGTCGACTCTTCCCGCTTCTGAGCGGTAACGGATTTGGAGCCCGTCCGGGTTCCCCATTCCTCACCCCAATCCCCGCGCCTGAGGGTTGTCTAAGAACCAGCGATAGGTGGCGGCCAGTCCTTCGGCCAACGAGGTTTGTGGTTGCCACCCCAAGCCGGTGAGCAAGCCGATATCCAGCAATTTGCGAGGAGCGCCATCGGGCTTGCTGGGGTCAAACACGAATTCGCCGGTAAAGCCGATCACGTCGGCCATGAGCGCTGCAACCTCGCGAATGGTGACGTCGGTTCCACAACCGACATTGACATGACTTTCATCGGAATAGTTTTTCATCAGGAAGACCAGCGCATCGGCCAGGTCATCGCAGAATAAAAACTCTCGTTTGGGTTGGCCGCTGCCCCAAATTTCCACGCTTGGCTGGCCAAGAGTCTTGGCGCGGTGGATTTTGACCATTAAAGCCGGCAAGACATGACTGTTTTGGAGGTCGAAATAATCACCGATCCCGTACAGATTGGTCGGCATCGCCGAAATAAAATCACAGCCATATTGTCGCCGATAGGCTTGGCACAGCTTGATCCCGGCGATCTTGGCCACCGCATACCACTGATTGGTTGGCTCCAAAGGCCCTGTCAGCAGGGCTGGTTCGCTCATCGGCTGGGGGGCTTCGCGCGGATAAATGCATGACGACCCTAAAAACAGCAGCTTCTTCACCCCCAGGCGATGGGCAGCATGAATAATATTGGCTTCAATCATCAAATTATCATAGATGAATTCAGCCGGACGCGAATTGTTGGCATGAATACCGCCAACCGTTGCCGCCGCGACAAAAATCATCTCGGGTTTGGCGGTGGCCATCCAGTCTTCGACTTCGCTTTGACGGCGCAAATCGACATCCTGACGACCGGCGGTCAAAATCTCGCAGGGCTCCAGAGCCAATCGCCGGCAGATCGCCGCTCCGACCATGCCGCGATGACCGGCAACCCAAACCCGCCGTCCGGCCAGCGAAGTGGTGCCTTGTGATGTTTCCGTGGGTGCCATGAGGGGCTCTGTTCATAATAAGGTTGGAGCTGGCGGCGACCGGGGATGACCCCGCGAGAGCGGCCGGGTCAGGGACCAAGCCTCTGGTCGCCGGAAGCGAATGCCGGTACGATAGCGCGCCCGCCTGCTATCGTCCATGTTCCCCGCGCCAGAAAAGCTTACACATGCCGGACACCGTTACGATATCTCCCGCGCTTCAGCCCCGAGCAGAATGGTTACGGCAGCGGATCGCCAGCGAAGCCGGGCGAACCGCGAATACCGTGCTGGGGCGGACTCGCAGGCTTGGCCGGCTGCATGTGCTGAAGGATCCTGGGATCACCATCGTCCTGAAGGCGGTGGGCCTGCATGCTCGAGCCCTGGCCAACGCACAGAACCTACAGCTCCGAACGCTGGAGCTGACCTTTCCAACTTTGCCTGCCGCTTTTGACGGCTACACTCTGATGCATTTGTCCGATCTTCATGTCGGCACCATTGAAGGACTGGTCGAGCGAGCGGCGGCACTGATAAAACAGCATCCGGTGGATTTGGCGGTTCTGACCGGAGACATTCAAACCTTTGGGCGGCCTAAGGTTTCCGAGGCGGTTCGACGGCTTCAGCCGATGCTGGCCGCCCTTCAAAGTCGGGATGGCGTCGTCGCCGTGCTGGGCAACCATGACAGTCATGATCTGGCCGAAGCCCTGGAGCAGGCGAATGTTCGAGTTCTGGTGAACCAGCAGGCCGTGATCACGCGCGGCGCGGCTCGCCTGACCCTGGTCGGCACCGATGATGTGCGCTATTTCTACACCGAAGAGGCCGTTCGGCTGTTGGAGGTTCCGCCATCCGGTTTTGCGATTGCGTTGGTTCATAGTCCGGAATTGGCCGATGTGGCGGCACAAGCCGGCTATGCTCTGTATTTGACCGGGCACACTCACGGCGGCCAAATTGCCTTGCCCGGCGGATGGCCGTTGATCACCTCGACCCGGCGATTGCGGCGACTGTCAGCAGGGCTCTGGCGGATGGGGGCGATGCAGGGGTATACCTCGTCCGGCATCGGCACTGGGCCGGTGACGGCGCGCTTCAACTGTCCTCCGGAAATTGCCCTCATTCGCCTTCGCTGCACCGGGGCATAATGTCGGGGGCCGCTCCCCCGGTCATCGACGATTTGACCAGAACGATCACGCAGGCATGACCATGGCTAGCCGTAGCAAGAACAAAGACATTCAAGAGATCGATATAACCCCATTCGAGCATGATAAATTGGATCATGCCCTCGCCATGTTGATCGCCGCTATCGGAGATCAACCCGATAAAGAGCAAATTGATAAAATCATCGAAGATTTCATCTTTGATTTCGATACGTGCTTTCGCCATCAAGAACACGTCATGGCCCAGGCCGCATATCGATTGCTGGTATCCCACAGCAATGATCATAGCCGAATCATGGACCTGTTAAGCAGCTTGCGTTATGCAAACATGGTCGAAATCATGCCGTGGGATGAAATTCGGCGTGCGATTCAGAATGCTTACCATCGCCATGCCGAGCTGTTTGATGATGTTTTTGCCGATTATATTCGCCTGCGAAAGGCTCTGGCCGGTCAACTGACGTAGCCGTATCGAGCCGTGATCATGACACGCCGCCGGTCCTGGGGCCGTGACTGCGGCTTTGTGCGTCTGTGCGCGTGAAGCCAAGGGTTGCGGAGGGCGTCATCCACGGAAGGCCAGGCGGGATTCGGCGATGGTGTTTATTGTGGATGGTCAGTGTGCCGCATGTCATTTTTTACAACCTGCCCGTTTTGTGCCGGTCCATTGATTTCGTGGTGGTCGCGCCCATCCTTTTCGAAATGCCGCGTCTGTCGTCTTGTGCTGCGCAATCCCAGCCCCGAGCCAGAGCCATTGGCCGAACATTACGCGGAAAGTTGGTCTGATCCCGACGCACATCTCAATGAAACTGGCGGCATGGATTTCGGTCTAGCCACTCAATATACGCGGGACTTACTCAAAAGCCTGGGTCTCAGCGATGCCGTCGGGTTGCGTATTCTTGATTTTGGGGCCGGTCGGGGCTTTTTGATGTCGGCTTTGGCAGCGGCTGGCGCGACCGTCTGGGGGATTGAGCCCTACGGCTTTGATGGTCTGCGCGCCCAAGGCCAAACGGTGTTTCGAACGCTCGAAGCATTGCCTCCCGGTCTGGCCTTCGACGGAATCGTGAGCATGGATGTCCTGGAGCATCTGTATCAGCCATGGCACAGCATCGCAGCCTTGGCGCGCTTGCTGGTGCCCGGTGGCTGGCTCTGTCTGTCCACCCCCAATCCTCGGGGACTGAACGCCCGCTTGATGCAGAGCCGATGGCGGGAGACGCACAACCAGGGACACCTTATGTTTATGGAAGAATATTGCCTGATGATGATGCTGAAGCAGGCCAATCTGTCGAGAGGCAAGGGGGTGCGCTGGTCGATCCGTCACCAAAACAGTCTGGTTCGGCATGGTGTTCAGCGCCTTCTGGAGCGCGTTGGTTTGGGGGGGACGGTGCGCGTGATCGCCGTGGGGGGTGATAGCGGCGTGCCCTAAGTGTCCGTCCCGAAAGTTGTTGAATCATAAGAATCAGTTGTGATTCATTGTCAGGCAGCCCGAAGGAGGGGCTACCGATGTGGACAGAGAAAAACCGCCCGAAGTACAATCGGGACAAGTTGAGATATCCGAGCGATGT
>CAIXKV010000006.1 GCA_903920145.1 uncultured Rhodospirillales bacterium | reverse complement strand
GAGGACGCGGGGCCGCCGTCGCGGCCCGATACCGGCGATGTGTCAGTATCGGGGCTCAGACCATCGAGCGTTAATGGTGACAGATCAAGGCTGCCCTCAGACGCCGGGCGGGCGCCTCCGCGCCCTTGGCTTCGCGTCCACGAGGACGCGGGGCCGCCGTCGCGGCCCGATACCGGCGATGTGTCAGTATCGGGGCTCGGAGGCATGAGCCGATCGGGTCCAGGCGAAAACGGCCAAACATGGTTGATTCTGGGGGCCTCGTCCGCCATAGCGCGGGCCTTCGCGCTGGCGGCGGGCGAACGCGGGGCAGCGGTCTTGCTGGCGGGCCGTGACCGCGAGGACTTGGAGCGAACCGCCGCCGACATCCGGGTGCGAACCGGCGTGCGGGTCGACGTCGTGCCTTTCGACGCCCTTGATTATGCCGGACATGACGCCACCGTTGCCCTGTGCCGGGAGCAAACCGACAGCCTCAACGTCTTTCTGGCCTTTGGGCTAATGCCGTCTCAGGACGACTGTGACGCCTCGTTCGAGGCCGTGCGCCAGACCCTCGAAACCAACTATCTGGGCGCCGTGTCCATCCTGTCCCGGCTAGCTCCCCTTCTGGAAACTCAATGTCAAAGCCGGATGGGCCAAAACCGGGTGGTTGTGGTCGGCTCGGTCGCCGGCGACCGGGGGCGGCTCAAGAATTACGTGTATGGCTCCGCCAAGGCCGGGTTACACACCTATCTTCAGGGACTCCGCGCCCGATTGTGCCGAACCGGAGTGTCCGTGCTGACAGTCAAACCGGGATTCGTCGATACCGCCATGACCTGGGGTTTGCCCGGCCTGTTTCTGGTGGCCTTGCCGACCACCGTCGCTCAGGCGATTTTCCGTCATCTCGACCGAGGCCGGGATGTGGTTTATGTGCCGGGATTCTGGTATTTCATAATGTTAATCCTCCGTCATATTCCCGAGCGGATCTTCAAACGATTAAGTTTATGATATTTTAGTGTTATTAAGGGCGGAAAGGCCTATCATCTCGGAGAGATTCCCCATGATCCTTATTAAACGACTAGCCCTGGCGCTATGTACGCTCGCGCTCCTGACGGCTGGGTCTCTGCCGGTTCAGGCTGCGGATGGTGGCCCGACCCCGGCGGTCAGCGCCCCGGCGACAAACACCGCCGATCCCGCCGTCGCCCAAGCTCCCCAAACCAATGAGCAAATCCGCCAGTGGTACAACAATCAGGTTGCGGTGATTCCCGACCTCAATCTGCAATGGCAAAGCGAAGGCTTAAGCGCCGAAGAGCGCGCCCAGCGGGCACAAGACATCCGCCACGCCGCCCGAATCAAAGCGCGAGACTTCATGCAGAATCAGCAGGAAGTCGCCGATCTCCGGGCTCGGGACCAGGAGAAATACGGGAACCCAGACGGCCCAACCTTTGATCAATTGGTCCAGGCCAATCGCGCCAAAGGGTTAGAGGGTGATGCCGTCTACGAACAGATTATCAAGAGTTCCAGCCGAACCAACAAAGAATACAATGACCGCTTCGGCATCAAACCGTCGGGTCAAGCCCCATGACCCTAGCCCATTGCCTGTCTCGTTCGGCATCTTGGCGGCGCACCGGCACGGCCGAGTTTCCCTATACGGCCTTAGTTGCGGGTCAAACCTGGCTGGTTCGCCTCAATGACTTTCCGGTCGATCCGATGTACAGCCTGTTGATTGATGGTCGGGAGGTTGGTGACTTTGACGACTGGCCGGCCTGCTGGTCGCGCCCGAATTAGCAGGGCCTTTTAGGTCGTCCGTGGACTCTGCCCTGCAAAAGCCAAGAAAACGGCGCGCCCCCCTCCCCCTCAACGCAATCCCAACCAAACCACCGCCGCCGTCAAGCCGGCAATGGCCAGCCACAACGGCCACTGCCCACGGCGGTGACGATCGCGGGCTTGGGCCAGCGCTGTGATGGTTTCCGGATCCAGGCGCAACCCCTTCTCTAACAGTTCAGCGGTGCGCTGAGTCCCACGAACCACATCGGGAAGTTGACGCAAAGCATGAACAATGCCCTCAACCTCGTCCAGCACCCGCGCCTCGGGGCCGCGATGCTCGCGCATCCAATCCTCAATCAAGGGCCGAGCCATTTCCCACATATTCATGTTGGGATTGAGCGCTCGACCAACACCCTCGGCCGTCAGCATACTTTTTTGGAGCAACAACAACTGAGGCTGCGTCTCCATCTCGAATTGTTCGGTGATTGTGAAAAGCTGCGCTAGCAACCGCCCCACCGAAATCTCGTTCAACGGCTTGTTTAGCAAAGGTTCGCCAATGGAACGGGCGGCCTGGGTAAACATCTCGATGGACTGATTGGCCGGCACATAGCCGGCCTGAAAATGAACCGCCGCCACCCGCCGATAATCGCCGGTCAGGAAGCCGATCAGCATATCTGCCAAATAGTAACGGGTGGTGCGATCCAGCCGGCCCATAATCCCGAAATCAACCACCGTTACTCCGCCATCGGCATTGACGAACAGGTTACCAGGGTGGAGATCGGCATGGAAATAGCCGTCACGAAACACTTGGTTGAAGAACGAAGCCGAAGCAATGGCCATGATCCGGTTAAGGTCATGTCCGGCCTGCCGTAACTTTTCGGCTTCATCAACTTTGATACCGTGAATTCGCTCTAGGGTCATCACATGTTGAGAGGTGCGATCCCAATCCACATGGGGCACTTTAAACCACGGATCCCCCTTGAAGTTGCCGGCCAGCTCCGAAGCGGCGGCGGCTTCCATCCGCAAATCCATCTCGATATGGGTGGTCCGCTCGAACATCTCGACCACCTCAAGCGGTCGCAGCCGGCGCAATCGGGGTTGGGCGCGCAAGGCCAGTTCGGTCAACCAGTACAGCAGATCGATATCCCGCCGGAACGAATGCTCGATGCCCGGACGCAGCACCTTGACCGCAACCTCTGCGCCTTCGGTGGTGACGGCGAAGTGAACCTGAGCGATGGACGCGGCGGCAATGGCCTTTCGATCAAAACTGGAGAACAGTTGATCCAGCGGCCTGCCCAACTGGTCTTCGATCACCGCCACAGCATACTCGCCGGGGAAAGGCGGCAACCGATCCTGAAGATTGGCCAGATCGGCAGCGATCTCCTCGCCCACCAAATCCGAGCGGGTTGACAGCGCCTGCCCCAGCTTGATGAAGGTCGGCCCCAGCGTCGACAACGCAGCGGCCAGCCGCTGCCCCGGACGGCCCGGAACGTTCCGCTTGGAAATCAACCGCCCAATCAGCGCGAGTCCCGGCTGGGTATCGCGGAGTTCGTGCAGGAACAGGGCATCATGCCGGGCTAACGTCCGGACAATGACAAACAGACGGCTCAGATTGCGCGCGATACGAATCATGGGGTCCCTGGAACGGGCGATGGCGACGCCAGCATAACAGCCGACGCCGCTCGCGGCGGCGTCATCACAGACGCCAGCCGGAATGAATGGCGGCAATGCCGCCGGTCAAGTTCCGATAGCGCACCTGGCCAAAGCCAGCAGCCGCGACTCGCCGAGCCAAGCTATCCTGGTCCGGGAATTTGCGAATGCTTTCGACCAGATACCGGTATGCGGCCTCGTCTCCGGCTACGAACCCACCGATCTTGGGTAGAATCGTGAAGGAATAGGCGTCATAGACCTCGCGCAGCAGCGGCAAGACCACATGACTGAATTCCAGGCAGAAGAAACGCCCACCCGGTTTCAGCACGCGGCGGGCTTCGGCCAGAGCGGCATCAATGCCCGAAACATTACGCAAGCCGAATGCAATGGTATAGGCGTCCACCGACCGGGACGCGATGGGCAGACGCTCGGCATCCCCCGTCACCCAATCGATGTGGGACAACACCCCCTTGTTGATGGCCCGGTCACGACCGACTCGCAACATCGATTCGTTGATGTCGCAGATGTGAACGTGACCGCCCCCCTGCTCCAGGAAACGAAGCGCAATGTCGCCGGTCCCGCCCGCCACATCCAGCAGCGTCATGCCCGGCTGCGGGCGGACCAATTGCATCAGGGTCGCCTTCCACAGCCGATGAACGCCCGCCGACATCAAGTCGTTCATCAAATCATAGCGTTCGGAAACGCTATCGAAGACGGCGCGCACCAACCCAGCCTTTTCGGCGGGGTCGACTGGGGTGAAGCCGAACCAGCGCGCCTCCGCCCCGGACTCGGGGGCATCGGCGGGCACTTCGGCCTGATGGATCGGGTTTGTCGTATCGCTCTCGGTCATGGCCGCAGCATAGCGGTTTGCCCGAGCCGGTGCCAGTTGCCAGTTTAAAAACTGCACACAGAACCGCCCCACCCAGACAAAAAACCCACACACCCCCCGAAAACGCCTTGCACCCACGCCCCTGCTGCTTTATACGCTCCCCCCAGCAAGCCTGTCCCCTTCGTCTAGAGGCCTAGGACACCGCCCTCTCACGGCGGTAACAGGGGTTCGAATCCCCTAGGGGACGCCAGCCTTTTCAAGGGGTTGGCGTAGACAGCGGATCCAAAATGCCCGTCGTATCCAGTATGCGATCTTAACGACCGGCAAGGCTTGATGACGACACGCCGCTGACTTGCCGCTGCAAACCTATGCGCGCGAAGCCAAGTCTGAGGGCGGCTTTAATGTATCAATATTAAAGCTTGATGGTATGATCCGCCAACATCAGGGCGCGCTGTCGGCTCGCCCTGCGAGCCGGAGCGAATCCAAATGGCATCCAACTCCGCGAGAATTAATTCTCCTGAGCCATCGATACTATAAGACAAAGCCAGAAGAGCGACACCAAAGGCGTTCGTGGCCTGATGATAGCCAAGCCTCTTAAGACATCTCTCAATGTTATTTTTTACGGTGATACGATCATGACCAAACTATCTCTCCAACTGATCAGACTCCGGCGAGCGATTGGCGTGTGGTTAACGGATATAATCATTCGAAATCGCCACTTTATCAATCGTCGAGTCTTTTATCGGGAGGCATTAAGTCTCTATAATTACATGTTCTCGCCTCATCAATTGGCTTATCTGTGCAATGTCCTTGATCGGGTGGGGCAGGTCGAGGGGTGCTTTGTTGAGGTCGGGTGCGCTTACGGCTCGACCACCGCTTATCTCAATATGCACTTGAAGCACCAAGGCCGCACCGTCGATTACATCGCCTTGGACACATTTCAGGGGTTTGTGAGCAATCACGCCGATTACGAAGTCTCGGTTCGCGGCAAATCATCGTCGTTGCACCATTTTTTCTCTATCAACAAGAAGAAATGGGTACAAGCTGGGCTTGATGATTGTGGTTTTACGAAAATCCGGCTGGAACAAACCGATTGTACAACTTTTGATTTTGATCATCTCAAACCGATTGCCTTTGCTTTGGTTGATGTTGATCTTTATCTCCCGATCCGTGATATCTTGCCGAAACTCTATCGAAACATGGCGCCCGGCGGAATCATTGTGGTCGATGATTGCCAACCCGACACCTTGTGGGACGGCGCCAACCAAGCCTACCGGGAATTCGTTGAGGCCCACGGCTTGCCGGTTACCATCGCAGCCGACAAGCTTGGCATCATTATTGTTTAGAGCGTTTTGTTTTCTTCGGAAACCAATTCTTCGGGAACCCATGATGTGATGGGAGCATCGGCGGCAAAACGCGCCAAAAAACATACCGCACCCGCGAATTTCATTAGCTCCTGTGAATTGCTGTCGGCTAGTATAGGTACGGTCTCTTTCGGATCAATGGCGGATTGTTGAGGAGCTGTGGCGAACATGGGACATCTTCTGGCCCAAATGAAATTACGGACCCAAGTGGCCATGGTTGGCTTAGTCGGTTTGGTCGTCCTGCTAGCGGTTGGTTTTATTCAAAACATCAGTACAAGTCGCCAAAATCAGCAACAAAATACCACCGACGACGCAACCACCGCGAATGAATTGGTCAACGCCATTAATATTGATATGCTACAAGCTCGTCGACACGAAAAGGATTTATTTATTCGCAATTCTGAAGAGAGTATTTTGCTTCACACTCAGGTCATTGATGCCGCCCGTCGTGACTTAAATGCCCTGGCCCCGCACCTGCACCAGGATGCCGACCGCACCGCCTTGAGACGAATTCAAGCTGGCATTGAGGATTATGCCCAGCAATTTCAATTGGTTGCAGCCAAGAAGCGTCAGCTTGGTTTCAACGAGACCTTGGGTTTGATGGGCACCATGCGTCAATCCATCCACGACATCGAGTCGTCCCTTCAGACGGTCCATCAGCCTCAACTGCAAATTTTGATGCTCATGATGCGCCGCCATGAAAAGGATTTCCTAGCGCGCTTGGATGCGAAATATGGAAATGAATTGAAAGATCGAGCCTCTGAGTTTCAGAGCCTTTTATCCCAAACCGACCTATCCGAAACCATGCGTGCCAAGATCCAGGCCAAGCTTGAGGACTATCTGCACAGCTTTCTCGCCGTCATGGACACCACGTTGCTTATTCGCGAGGAAAGCACCCGACTGTCTGCCGTTTATGCGTCGTTGGAACCGACTCTGGCCGGAATGAGTCAAAGCGTTACGCGAGAGTACGAGACCAGCCGCAGCGAAATGGCCACAACCAGAAGCAATACAAGTCACATCTTGCTGCTGGTCATCCTGGTTGGCATCCTGGTGGTTGCCCTTGGTGTTCATCTGGTCGGCCGCGCGATTTGCAATCCGTTAATCGCCTTAACCAGTCTGATGCAACGTTTGGCGGCAGGTAGTCTGCAAGTTGATATTCCCACCCGCGATCTGGCGTTACAGACCGAAATCGGCGACATGGCTCGCGCGATCAAAGTCTTTGACGAGCAGGCCCAACAAAATCAACGGATGAAAGCCGCCGAAGAGGCGGAAAACCGGGCCAAACAGCGCCGTCAACACGAAGCGGATGAACTGATCGATATGTTTGGCACCTCTGTTGCGGGCGTCTTCTCTGGTTTATCCCAGGCGTCGGCAACGATGGCGGCAACCGCCCACACGCTCGGAGAGACGGCGGCTGAAACCAATCAGGAAGTCCACGTTGTAACCGGCGCGGTCAAAGAAACCGCAGCAAATGCCCAATCTGTGGCTGCCGCTTCGGAAGAATTGACCGCCGCTATCGGTGAGATCAGCCGCCTGATCCATAATTCGGCCCAAGTGGCCGAACGAGGCTCAGTCGAGGCTAAAGAGGTCGTGGAACGGGTCGAACGCCTGCGGATGACGTCTGACCGCATCGGCGATATTGTCAAGATCATCGCCGATATTGCCTCCCAAACCAATCTGCTGGCCCTGAACGCCACCATTGAAGCGGCACGGGCTGGAGAGGCCGGGCGCGGATTCGCCGTGGTTGCAGGAGAAGTCAAAACGCTCTCCACCCAAACCCAGCAGGCCACCGTCGATATTGCCGCCCAGATTGCCGAAATTCAAAATTCCATCGTCGGCACCGTCGATTCGGTTCAGATCATTGGGCAAACCGTCAGCAGCATTTATCAGGCGACCGGAGACATCGCCGCCGCCGTGGCCGAACAACAAAGCGCCACCGATGAAATCGCCCGCAATGTCCAGTTTGTTTCGTCCAGCGCGGACTCGATCTCGGCCAGCATCATCCGCGTTCACGATTCTGCCACCCGCACCAACGGCGCGGCCCTCGAAGTCCGCGATGCTTCGGGAGCCATGGCAGAGCAAACCGGAAAGCTCAGTAACGAAGTCCGCGACTTCCTGACCGCCATCCGCAACGCCGGCCAGGGAGACGACTTCACCCGACTGGAAATCGACCTGCCGGCTCGCGTGGTGGTGACCAACGGCGACAGCCGGTCGGCACGCGCCCGCATGATTTCAGTCGGCGGCGTTTGGCTCGACGCCCGACTCAGCCAACCGCTCGGCTCTCGGGTCGAGGTCACCGTGGAGGGGATCGCCCGCCCCCTCTCGGCCAGAATCGCCGGCCTGTCCGACCGGGGAACCCGTCTGCAATTCCCGATGGATTCCGCCCATCTGGCTTTCGTAACCAACGCCATGACACATTTGATGCAAAAACGCGCGGCTTGACGGTTCAGGGCAATCCTGTGGGCTCTTTGCCCACGGGATCGAGAACATCTGCGCTCTCTAGGAGCATCGCCATCCTGCCACAATCAAACAAGTTCGATTGCCGGATCACCAGTGATGCTTTATGGTACCCCCCCCATAAGGAACCCACCTTATCGCGAGGACATGCGGGCAATTCGCCGGCTGCCTATGCGCCACCTCCAGGGAGGGAGCACAGGGATTGACGGCTGCCCGACCCAGCGGCAAACCCGCGAACGCTGAGGCCGTGACGGGAAGCACTCGCAATCTTTCCGATGACGAGGCTCGGGATTCGCTCCACATTTTGCCGCTCTCCCTGATTCGGCTCGCCACGCCCGGCCTACAAGGCGCGCGGCTAATCAAGAATGTGCGACTAGAGACCGTCATTGAAATGTTCAATGACACCATGACCGGCAGTGGCCAGGTAAAGGTCGAAGATACGGCGGCATACTTTAATTCCTTTAAGGAAGAAGTCGCCGAAGATATGGTTAAATTGCTGAAAATTGCCCAGGCCAGTAGCTTTGATGTTTACTCGATGCGAATTGAACTTCGCAGACTCAACATTGATGTTAATAATTACAAAGGATTAACACTTTCTGCGCGAAAAAAATTAGAGTTAACAGAATATATGAAATCATTTACACATCCTTTAATTATTCATGTCTATGGCTCTGACGACATGAACATTACAGATGTTTCTGATATTATTAAAATGTTTGCCCACCCTAACCGCGAAGGAGCCATTAAAAATATTCGCATAATTGCCGAGCGTTTGCAAATTACAGTCAGTGAGCTTCCGGCCTTCCTTGAAGAATATGGCGATATCTTTCTATCTTTAGCCTATTTTCGACGCTGTATTGATCAGGTGGTGCCAGAGGTCCATCGTTTTGTTGACTGGATGAACGAAGTTCGGAGCAGTGCCGAGATCTCCCGCGACAAGCGCCTGATGAAGACCATTGAGCAAGTGAGCGCCGACGTCACGGATATCACCACGTCCATCACAGGCCGCTTCGAAAATTTCGACCGCCGATCCAAGGATTTCTGGACCGATATCAACGCAGACACATTCCGTTCGATCCGCAAATTGATCACGTCTCATCACGTCACCATCGGTGGCGTGCTGTGCGGTCTGGCGGTTAAGATGAATCTTTGGAAACTCCGCTTTGCGCGGGGCGGCGGCGGTCCCAATCGACGGATCGAGTTCGTCAAATCGGAAATCCTACCGGGCCTCAGCCATATCAAGTCGCTGGAAGAATCGGCCAGAGAGATCAAGTCCTGACGGAGGGAGGCATGGCCTCCCTCCGTCAGGACCAAACCCCATCAAGGGGTGTTATACTATCGGGCCTTGATGGTGATTCATCAAGGCTGCCCTCAAACGCCGGGCGGGCGCATCCGCGCCCCCTAGAGTCCACACACGGGGGCTTCGCGTCCACGAGGACGCGGGGCCGCCGTCG
>CAIXKV010000005.1 GCA_903920145.1 uncultured Rhodospirillales bacterium | reverse complement strand
GGACGGATGTCCGAAGTTCGAGATCAAGCGATGCTGGGTTTTGACCGCCCAAGAGAGCCTCTTGAGTAATCCTAAGCTGTTAGGCGCGATTATCGATGGCATAAGCCACCCTTGCCAATATCTCTCGCGGCGGGGTGACTCGGATACACTTGAAGATGTCTCTTTGGAGACCATTAAGACATATATTACGTATTATTTAGAGGCAAAGTGTAATATCAGTTTTGATAATTTTCCCGATATTGTGGTTATTCGCTTTGAAAATCAGCAAAGAAAGATAATTTGGCAATTTGTATTGAATTCAGGTGAATTACCTAAATTTGGTGGCAAGCGAGCATCTTTTGGTATGCTCCGCACAGCAGCATATATAGCTGCAAATCTTAATAGATTTATCAATGATGATACTGAAATACATAAATTATCATGTAAAGATAGTGATGGTGGTATACTTCCAATATATTCTTGTTTAAGTATTGGTTCTGGGCAAATTGAAATAAACAATTGTCCAAATGGAGTCATTGGGCGCTGTTGGATATTAGTCGCTGAGATGTTTTTGCTCGGTAATAATAAAGATTTGGTAGCAACTATTGATGCTGTTGCACATCCTTGCAAATATATTCCAAATTTAGAATTAATTAATAAATTGAAAAAAATAAATTCATGGGAAATATTTAGATATAATTTCCGTTATGAAGACGCAAAATGTGACACTAATTTTAATAATTTTCCTGATATGGTTGTTATTAATTTTGAGAATGAGTACGGACATATCGTTTGGCAATTTATCAAGATGCCAAGCCCATGATGACGGCTAAAATAACAACTAATGGAGTTAAAAATGCCTGAGCATAGAACGCCAGTCCTGATCATTCATACGGTTTGCTCTAGTACAGTTTTAGATAATGTAGTTGGGCACTACTATGTTGAGTTGATTGATGCTAATGGACAACGAATTGTGGCGGGTCTGATGCCAGATATAGAGGGGGGAAATCCATTTCCTCAGGCAGGTCATATTGAATATTCAGATGATAATGAGACTCATTCAAAGAAAAGTGTTGACAGATATTTATACAAAGAGAACTCAGAATCATCTGACCCAATCCCTCTGACTCAAAAGCAATATGACGATGCCAAGCAGTATATTGATCGCGCTATAGCTGTAAAACCAATGTATTCTGCTCTCACACAAAATTGTGTGGACTTTACTGTTGGGGTTTTGCGGGCTGCTTGTCTCTCATCTGAAATTGGAGATTATTTAACGCGGTCGCAGCTCTCTGAAATGACGGGTGCTAACCTGTATCGGGGAATGGCGTATACCATGAACGGTAATAGTTATACCGTTACCAGGGATATGATTTACGGTCTCCAGGGTTATTGTCCGGCAACGCCAGAATTAATCCCGTGGCATGAGGAAGAAAAGCCTTCGGGCCAGACGGCTCCGACGAATGTCCTAGCCAACCCGACCAGTCATCACCCGCCGTCGTCGGACCTAACGGATATGACGATCGATGGGTGGACTTACGAGGATTTCTCTGGGAGATGGCTCAAGAGGACAGTGGGGTCGGACCCGGATGGTTTTCCGAACGGGACAGTTCAGTATGCTGACAAGGCGACATCCAAGACCTTGAATCGGCTTCGGGCGTCCCGATTGGCTGACAAACCGACCCCCGATGCGAAGACGCCCCCGGCTGAGACTTCCGCGCCAGCCTCCGAGGTTCCCAAGGACGGAGCCTATGGGCCTGTGCACGACCAGCATTCGGCGGTGTCTCCGACGGAGGGGCCGAGGCTGCCGATCCAACCGTCTGGGGACGTCGAGGTCGGTTCATCCGAGCCAACCCGAAAAATAGAACCAACGATGGCGGTGGCCTCGAATCAAAACGAGGCAAAGGTGCTAGCCAGCGCGCCTCGGTCCCTCAATCTTTCGGCGCTCGAAACGCCATCAACCCCCACGCTCTCTCCAAATGCGGATAATGCCCCCGAT
Source organism: uncultured Rhodospirillales bacterium (assembly GCA_903920145.1). Classification (GTDB taxonomy): domain Bacteria; phylum Pseudomonadota; class Alphaproteobacteria; order Azospirillales; family Azospirillaceae; genus BOG-933. The sequence goes on along the minus strand of CAIXKV010000005.1, from coordinate 4,595 downwards.
CCGTCAGCGTCCCGATCCCATGAAAACATCACCAAGACCCTTTCGGTCCCGTTTCCTCTTAATGAGCAAACGGGCTCGGCGACTTTGGCTCCACAGGAGCCAATCTTGGGGCAAACCCCGGTCTCTCGCCCCCAGTCTCCGACCGAAAACGCGCCGCCGCCCCACAGCCTCGATTCGATCCGATCCGAGTTCCAATCCGATGCCGTGCCGGTTGTGGCATCGCCCAAAAGCCCTGAATTGGTCGCGCCTCCTTTGCCAACCGCTCAAGAGCCGCCCGCCGCGACGCCGCCGGTCGAGCCCGTGGCCAAACACAGCAACGACGATGTGCGGGCGGTGGTTCAACAGATGGTGCTGGGGCTTTTGCAAGAGCATGAGCAGCGGATCGTCAAGCGTAGCCAAGAGTTGATATTGGGAGCCTTGCAAGAATATGAGCAAGCGAAAATCCAACAACCGCATGATTTCAGTCAAGATGAACTGCGGATCATCATCCGAGCGGTACTTGACCATCTCAACGATCTGGCGGATCGACCGGCGACAGGGCGATCCGGCTTTGATGGTCGGATGAGCAAACAATTCGTCAGTACTTATAATCCGCGTGGCCTGAGATGGTGACGTAAAAATCAATTCTACACAGTTGCAGATTGCTTGTTCCGCGCCCGGTTTTCCGAGGCGTTTTTTTTATGTCGAGGAGACCCTGTCATGAGTATATCGGCTCTTTCTATCGGTGCCAGCCTGATCTCGGCCCTTCCGCCGGCGTTGCTGCCAACCACACCATCGGGTACGTTGGTTCTTGGGGATTTTGTCTTCCAGGATTACGAAATTCCAACGAAAATCACATGGGGCGATCAGCAGAAGACTCATGTGTTCTCGTACCCCGGTGGTTTGCGAAATATTGAATCGTTGGGGTCGGAACCCTTACCGATCCGGTGGGATGGACGGTTTCAGGGCGCGACGGCGATGACTCGCGCTCGACGGCTTGATGTCTTGTGTCGCTCGGGTCAATCCTTGCCCCTCACATGGGGGAGCCTGTCCTTTCAGGTTCTGGTGACCCAATTCAAGGTCAATCAAGAGCGCGACTGGCAACTTCCCTACAGCATCGAATGCTTGGTGGTGGCGGCTCCCATTGGGCTCCCCAGCGGGTCATTGACCGCCGCTCCGGCAACAGTGGTGCTCGGCGATGCGGAAACGGCGGTGGGGTTGGGAAGCAGCGTCAATAGCCCCACTCTGACGGCGGCCCTGTCGGTTGTGCAGCAAGCCGCTTCGGCGGTCCAGGTCTGCGTGACGTCGGTGGCCAGTGGGGCGGGGAGTTTGGGGCAATCCACCGGGCAACTTCAATCCGCGCTGAGGGTGGCGTCTGGGCTGGCGGGGCCGGTTGCCGCCTCTGCGGATAGCGAGATCGCGGCGATAATCAGCGGAGGGCTGGCCGGTGTTGTTTCTGGAGCCGTGGGGCCAGCCAATGCTTCGGCGTTGTTGGCCACGGTTTCGGCGCTTCAGCAGGCCAACGCCGCTCGGTTGATTCAGGGATTGTTGGGACGGATGACCAAAAATCTCAAGGAGGTGACGTCATGACCACAAAAACACGCACAATTTCAGTTGCCGGTGCCACGCTCTACCACGTCGCCGCTCAGTATTTGGGTGATGCCAGTCAATGGAACCGGATCGCCAGTTTAAATGGCTTGGCAGATCCTTGGTTACCGCCGGGTGTTCTGACCCTTAAATTGCCGCCGGTCTCGGCAACCGCCGGGAATGGGGGAATTTTAGGATACTGAATTTTGCTTCCGGAAAGTCAAAGAGGTATGGAGGTGGGATGTTATACCCTCGAGCCTTGATGGTGACTCATCAAGGCTGCCCTCAGACGCCGGGCCGCCGTCGCGGCCCGATACCGGCGATGTGTCAGTATCAGGGCTCGCCGGTATCATCCATCGCCGGTATCACACCGGCCGAACTCGTAGCCCCAATGCCGACGGGTCGTCGTTGTCCGTGCGAACGGCGGCGAGCAAGAAATCCTCGAGGGCGGTGATGGTCGTGTCGTCGCGATAGACGCGATGGCGGTTGTCGAGAATTTTCGCGGTCAGGGCCGCTCGCCACGCATGGTCCCAGGCCAGGGCGACGGCGACGCCGACATATTGGTCGACGCTGTCGACGATGGTGCCGGTCACCCCGAGCCGGCCGAGGATGGCCGCAGTGTGGCGGCTCCGCATCAGCGTGCCGGGCATGGTGACCATCGGCAGCGCCTGGATCAGGCAATCCAGCGTCGACTGGCCGCCCGACCAGCCAATGGTGTCGAGCACGACATCGGCGAGGCCGACCGCCGAAATGAAGCGGTCCGGGTCGAGCGAAGGTAGCACGACGCAATGGTCCTCGGCCTTCAGGCCATGGGCGGCGAAGGCCCGTTGCAGCCGCCGCCAGAACTGCTCGGTGACATGGCGGCTGCGGGCGTACTCGATGAAGACGAACTGGCAATCGCTGACCTCGAGGGCGATGCGGGCAAACACCTGATCGTACTGGGGCAGATACTTGTACAGCGCCTGCCCGGACCAGTAGACAGTGGCCGACGGCCGCAACCCTAGCTCGGCCCGGCCGAGCGGCACCGGCCGCCAGTCGGCCGGTTCATACCAGATCGCCAGATTGGGTAACCGGACCAGCCGCTCGGTGTAATGGTCCTGTCCGTTCTGCGGCTCCATCAGGTCGCTGCTCAGGAAATAGTCGATGGTCGGCATGCCGCTGGTCTCGGGGTGGCCCCAGGCCATGCATTGGGTCGGCGCCAGCCGCTGCGCCGCCAGTTGCGTCGCCACCGCATCCATGCCAATTTCCGGATAGAGCAGCACATGGGGCGCGTCGGCGCCGATGGCGTCGCGCCACGCCGGCCCAGGCCGGCGGCCCATGACAAACTTGTCGCAGAGCGCTGCCGCGCGCAGGGTCGCCGCATCCTGCATGCCGCCGGTGTGGTAGCCGAAGACCTGGAACCGCTGGCGGTCCAGGCGGGCGAGCCAGCCGCAGATCAGCAGCTTCCAAATAGTATGCTCGAGGAAGAAGCCGCTGACGATGCCGACCCTGACCTTTTCGTCCGGAGCCGGCGGCGCTGCCAGCGGCACGGGCGGCGCCAGCTCGGCCATGATCCGGCAGACCAGCGAGCCGTAGAGGCTTTGCAGCGCCCGGTCATCGTATCCCTGGTAGGGCAAGAAGAACGGCTGGTTGGTGCCGACGCTGGCGGCAAGAGAGGAGGCCATGGACGGTATCCTTGAGCGGTAACGGGGCAGGTCGGTGGACGCTTTGGCGGTCGAAATCCTCGGCCAGTGCCCGCAGGTGGACTTCGTAGGCGACCCGGCGGCGCCTGACTTCGGCTTCGTCCTGGTACAGGATTGGCAGTTGGGCCATGCACAGGGCAAACCGAGCCTCGCCATAGTCGGGCGCCAGCACCAGCGCCGCTTCGTAGCAGCGGGCCGCCTCTTCCACCCGGTTTTCGATGAGTAGGGCGCAGCCGAGATTGTACCAAGCCATCGGTGCGTCCGGTTTCAGACGGAGAGCCGTGCGGTAGCAGGTCTCGGCTTCGGCGAGCCGGCCAAGCTCCTGCAGCACCGCACCGAGGTTGTTGCAAGTGTCAGCATGGTCGGGCTGGCAGCGCAGCGCCGCCCGATAGCAGGCTTCAGCCTCTTGCGGGCGGCACAGGCCGACCAGTGTGTTGCCGAGATTGTAATGGGCCTTGGCATAATCCGGCCACAGACGCAGCGCCTCGCGGTAGCAGGGTTCCGCCTCGGCGAACCGGCCCAGTCCTTCGAACGCACCGCCGAGGTTATAGTGCGCCTCGGCCAGTTCCGGGTTCAGAGTGGCCGCCGTGCGGTAGTGATCGATCGCGGCATCCAGCTGGCCGAGGTCGCGCAGGGCATTGCCCAAGTTGATGTGGATTTCCGGGGAGTCCGGCCTCAGCTCGAGGGCCGTCCGAAAGTGCGCGGCGGCGTCTTCTACCCGGCCAAGGTCTCGCAGCGCGTTGCCCATGTTGTTGTGGTAGGGCGCCATCCCCGGCCGCAGCCGGATTGCCATGCCGATGTGAGCCAGCGCAAGGTCCAGTCGCCCGGCCAGATAGGCGATGAAGCCGAGCAGATGCAGGCTGTCGGCATGATCGGGGGCGACCGCCAGAATTTGGTCGAAGATCGCTTTGGCATGGGCGATCAGACCTGAATCCAGGTAGCCGAGCCCGGCCTGGAATGCTTGGTCGATCGCAACCTCTTCTGCTGGCGCCGCTGCCGGCTGTGGAGCAGACATTTTCACGCTCCCTCAAAAACGCACGCCCGATTGGGGCGTTCAGGCCATCCAACTGGAATACAGGAATAATTCCAGTCGCTACCCGCAAATAGTCGTGCGCGGTCCGGCGGGAATTCCATCATTCTTGATCCAGTTTATCGACGACCCAGTCCTCTTTTCTCACGCGACAGGGCGGATTTTCCTGCGCCGGCCATCGCGAAAAACCGAAAATCATACCATCGAGCCTTGATGGTGACTCATCAAGGCTGCCCTCAGACGCCGGGCGGGCGCATCCGCGCCCTTGGCTTCGCGCGCATGGGCGCGCGGGGCCGCCGTCGCGGCCCGAGGACCGG
>CAIXKV010000004.1 GCA_903920145.1 uncultured Rhodospirillales bacterium | reverse complement strand
CCCAGCGGCGCAACGTCTGCACCGAGACTCCAAGGGCGTCCGCCGCCTCACCTATCGTCACTAATCTGCTCATTTCGGTAATGTATGAGCATGTTTACGCAATGTCAATACACTCTGTTAAAAACCCTTTGAACCCTTGACGTTTTCGCCACAAGGTCTCGAGGTCAAGGAAACTGCGCGCCTCCTTGCGAGGTGTGGGGTGGGAAAGCCAAGGAAAAAACCCGACCCCAGCGCCTATGGACCTTCGCCCCCCTCCCCCTGATCATAATAAGCGGCCGCCATTCCCGCCCGTCCTCGTCCGTCCCGATTGAACGGCGGTTTCATTCGTCCGCCGAAATAACGAGCGATCAGAGCCTGCCATGTCGTCACCGGCTCGACACCACGGCGGGCACACAGGGTTTCAAACCAACGGCAACCCGCCGCAACATGCGTAATTTCATCGTCGTAAATCACCTGAAGTAACGCGGCGCTGGCGCCATCACCATGGGCGGTGAGTTCGACAATGGTTCGTGGCGTCACGTCCAGACCGCGCGCCTCCAGAACCATCGGCACAACCGCCAATCGGGCCGCCAGATCATCGGCGGTATCCAAGGCCGCCCGCCACAAACCGTCATGAGCCGGCAAATCCCCATAACGAGCGCCAAGTTCGGCCAATCGAACCGCCAGCAACTCGAAATGGCGGGCCTCGTCGCTGGCCACCGTCACCCAATCATCGAAAAACGCCACCGGCATGGCTTCATCGGGATAGCGGGCGATGATGTCCCAAGCCAGATCAATCGCGTTCAGTTCGATATGGGCCAATGCGTGCAGCAACGCAATACGGCCCTTGAGGCTGGTGGCTCGACTGCGCTTGGCCATGTCCCGAGGCGGCAACAAGGCCGGATGCTCGGGACGGGCCGGACGATCCGGGGGCACCGAACGCCCAACGGCAGCGAAACGCCCTTCACGCCACGCCGCCGCCGTCTGCCGGGTTAATTCTACTTTGTCCGTGGGGGAAGCCGTGGTCAGAACGGCCACCGCCGCTTCAGCCAGGGTCATACCCTCGAGCCTTGATGTTGACTCATCAAGGCTGCCCTCAGACGCCGGGCGGGCGCATCCGCGCCCTTGGCTTCGCGCGCATGGGCGCGCGGAGCCGCAGCCCGAGGACCGACGATGCGTCAATCCGTAAGCTCGCCGGTATCAATCACCAATCTCCAAGCCGTCATGGCCGCGAACATGGCTGGCATCAGCAACCTGGGCCCCCCCATGCGCGTGGGCGCCCGGCTTGTGAGAGGGAATCGCTCCCGGTGCCGCACTGGACTCGACCGGGGCGGTGGACGGACGGTGCGCCCCAGTCGCCGCCAACGGCGCCGCTGCGGCACGAGCCAACATCATCAACGGCTTGTGTCCGGGATGGAAAGCCACCGTCAGATGTTCGGAACCGCCATGAGTTAGAACAATCCGGCTGCGCGGCTGATGCGCACCATCCCGGTCATTGTCGCCATCGTCATCACGATCCCCCAACGCTGCCACCGTAAGCGGAGCGGAGCGATCGCCAGGACCAGCATCATGGGGATAAATGAAGCCAAAGGTCGGATACGTCCGCAATCCCAAATTATCCGACGGTTCATACCAAACCCGAACCGCCGACCAGTTATTGCCGGACGAAGTGTCGACCACCTTCATGCCCCGGTGCAACCCGCTGCCTTCCAACCAACTATGATCAACCAAAATGGTCCGGTTATCGATCACCCGGCTGACCACGGAAACATGCCCCGATTCAAGACGATCCGTCCGCCGGAACACCAGAACCGAGCCCACCGCTGGCCGAACACCACGCTGATAATGACCAACCGCACCTTGCCACCATGTCCAGGCGTCTCCCTGGATTTGGAAATTGGTCAACATGCGGGCATAATGCACGCACATTTGCGCTTGAGCAGGAGTGGATGAGATTATTCCTAAGAATGATAAACTAAAAACAAAAACACAAAGATGAATGGCCAAACGACGCATTTTCCATCCCCCCATTCCGAACATAGCCTGCCTAACATGTCAGGGATGTTATGTCTAGGCAAAGAATTGCTTCCGATGCGATTTTTTTGCCACGAAATGGCATAAAGGAATTATTAAGAAGGCAATGCGACAGCTCGTCGCAGACCGATTATGCCTGCTGGATCGTTGCAACGCCTTGATAAGCCAGCCGATAGACCGCCACGAGGAGTCTCCCGATTGATCCATCGCGACGACGTCGCACGACGTGCCTTCATCCTGGAACACACCGCAACCATCCGCGCTCCGCTTGTTCCCGAGTTCCAGCTTCACCTCGCCACCGAAATCACCCCCCTTTGGCAAGCCACCGAAAACAGCCTGAGTCAGATTGGGCTCCCACCTCCCTATTGGGCCTTTGCCTGGGTCGGCGGCCAGGCCGTGGCGCGCCACATTCTCGATCACCCGGAGCTGGTGGCAGGACGCACGGTGCTCGATTTTGCCGCCGGCTGTGGCCTGATCAGTCTGGCGGCCATCCGCGCCGGAGCCAAAGCCGTCACGGCGGTTGATATCGATCCCTTTGCTCAAACCGCCATCGCCTTGAATCTCGCACTCAATGCCGCTGACCCAAACGAAAGGGTCCGCATGTCCGCCGAAGACATGGTGGGGCACCTCCTTCCCGGAGTCGACGTGGTGCTAGCCGGCGACGTCTGCTACGAACGCCCCATGGCCGAGGCTGTCATCCTATGGCTGCGAACTCTGGCCCGAGCCGGATTAACGGTGATCATCGGAGATCCTGGCCGCAGCTACCTGCCCTGCTCCGGTTTGACCGCCCTTGCCCGCTATGTGGTCCCTACGGTCGCCGACGTCGAGGACAGCGCCACCAAAGCGACCACAGTCTGGCGAGTTGAGGCGGGCTGAAGAGAATTGCCCCCGAATACAGCCGGTTAAACCGGACTAAAGCAGCCCTCAACGCTTCATTTTAAGCGGTCGAATCGGCCCGTTTGTGCTATGCCCTTGGTCACGCGCCGCCCATGGTCTCGACGAGTCCAGGATCCATGTCCACTGACCAGACCCAACCGGCAGCGACGTATCAGAGGCCGCACCCAAAGGCCGCCCAAAGGCCGTAGGATCTAAGGGGAGGATGACGCCATGGCGAGCGAAAAGCCGGTCCCAAAGCCCATTGTCGGCCCGATCCTGCATTTCCGAGGCGAAGGCAACGACCGATGGCGGCTCTCCGCGCTGTTCGTCTTTGAGGGCGCCACCGAACCCGATGACCTGATCGTCGAGGGCATTGGCCTGCCAATCCCTCCGCGCCATGTCTTCGTCTGGCGAGGCCGCCATATCTGGCGCTTTGTGTTTTCACTGCCGCGCGGCCAACATGATCAGCGCATAAGCTATGGCTTCCCCCAACGGAACGCCAAATGGGCCGTCACGGTGCCCGGCCAGTTCGTTTCCCTGCGCCTGGCTTACACGTCCTCTAACGGCATTCATGATGCCGACCAAGTGGCTTCGCTGCCCAACGGTGCCGATGGTATGTGGGCGCCCCTGTTGCGGCAGCACACCGAACGACCTTACCACCTTTTGCTTCAAGGCGGCGACCAGCTCCACGCTGACAATTTGTGGCGCGAATGTGCGGCGCTGGCCGAATGGTGGCGACACCCTGCCCCTAGCCGCTATGCTCAACCCTTTACCCGCGCTATGGCCGACCAGGCCATGGATTACTTCTTCGATGCCTATTGCGCGACTCTGGCCCAACCGGCCTATGCTCGCGCCATGGCCTCGATTCCGTCGGTGATGATGTGGGATGACCACGACATTTTTGATGGTTGGGGCTCGCGCCCAGACCCCGAACACCAATGCCAAGTCTATCGTGGCCTGTTCGCCGTGGCCCGCCGGCAATTCTCGTTGTTTCAATTGGGCGCCGGCATCCGCGATCCGCTGGAGCAAGTGTGGGGCGCCGAAACCGCAACCTTCAGCCAAGGCTTCCGGGTTGGCGATCTGGGGATTCTAGCCCTCGATCTGCGCTCGGAACGCAGCCGAAGCGGCATCCTGGGCGAGGCCACCTGGAAAGAGCTGCCGAACTGGTTGACCCGATTCGCTGGCTGCAAGAACCTGCTGATCATGTCCTGCGTTCCCCTGGCCTTTGTCGGCGTTGGCGGGATCGAGAGCTTCGTCAGTCGCCTGCGTCCGGGATCCCATGCCGACGACGACCTCCGCGACCAGTGGCGTAGCCCGAGCCACCGGGACGAATGGTTACGCCTCCTGCATCTGCTGGCAGATTTCAGCCTGCGCTACCGTTGCCGCATCACGACGCTCTCGGGCGAGGTCCATTTGGGAGCGGCGGCGTCGATTCACGGGCAGGGCGTGGAGCTATGGCAACTGATCGCTTCCGGCGTGGCCCATCCGCCGCTTGGCTCCCTAGCCACCTGCGGCCTGCGCTGGTTGGCGCGGGACTCGGAGCGGATTTCGGATGAATTCACCTTGGAATTGCCGCGTTTTGCCGAAACCCGGCGGCGCTTCATCCGGGCCCGTAATTTCCTGAGCCTGGGCTTTGACCGGCAAAATCATGTCCTGGCCCGTTGGCACTCGGAACGCTCGCCGGATCAGTATAATCTCATTATCTAACCCCCGTCTCGATGGGCGTTCGGTGAATGATCTGTAAGCGTTTGCGGAGCAACCGTGACCTGATGAGAGTCCCTGGCCAATCTGGCGGACCTTCCCTCTTTCCTTCTTTTTTCCAGGCCAAAGGCCATCCCCATGGCTGAACGCGACGACAAGGACCGCGACCGCCCCTCTCCAGAAGCCCTGCTGGAACAGGTCAATCGAGAGCATCGTGGGCGGCTGAAAATCTTCCTGGGCGCCGCGCCCGGCGTCGGGAAAACCTACGCCATGTTGCGCACCGCCCAATTCCGGCGGCGCGAGGGCGTCGATATCGTAGCTGGCGTGGTTGAAACCCACGGACGGCGCGAAACCGAAGCCTTTTTGCGGGGTTTGGAAACCATTCCGCGCCAGAAGATCGAATATCGCGGCCTCCATTTCGAAGAAATGGACATTGACGCGATCCTGCGTCGCCGGCCCAAGCTGGTGCTGGTGGACGAGCTGGCCCACACCAACGTCCCTGGCAGCCGTCACCCTAAGCGTCACCAGGACGTGACCGAACTGCTGGATGCCGGGATCGACGTCTATTCGACCTTGAATATCCAGCATTTGGAAAGCCTCAACGACGTTATCATCCGCATCGCCGGCATCCAAGTCCGCGAAACCGTTCCTGACAGCGTGCTCCAAAAGGCCGACGAGATCGAGGTCATCGATCTGCCGCCCCAGGAGTTGATGCAACGCATGTCCGAAGGCAAGGTCTATATTCCCGACCAAGCCCGCCGGGCGATGCAGAATTTCTTCTCTCCGGGCAATCTGACGGCGCTGCGTGAACTGGCATTGCGCTACGCCGCCGAGCGTGTAGACGAGCAAATGCTGTCCTACATGCGCGCCCATGCCATCCCCGGACCCTGGCCGACTCGGGAACGGATCATGGTCTGCATCGGTACCGATGCCGTGGCATTCCGGCTGGTCCGCACCGGCAAGCGGGCTTCTGAACGCCGTCAGGCCCCTTGGGTGGTGGTCTATGTGGAAACCTCCCACCACCAGACCCTCCCGGACGAGGTCAAGGACCAAATCTCGGCGGCCTTGCGCCTAGCCGAGCAATTGGGGGCCGAAACCGCTGTTCTGAGCGGCGAAGATGTCATCCACGAGATCATCACCGCCGCCCGGCAACGCAATGTCAGCCAAATCATTGTCGGCAAGTCGCATCGGCCAACCTGGGCTCGACTGTTCCGCAGCACCGTGACCGATGCCCTGCTTTCACGCGGTCAAACCTTTGACGTGCTGGTGATCACCAGTGACGAATCCCCGACCAGCCCCAAATCCGTCGCCGCCGCTGCGGCCCGGCGCGCGGCGTCGGTCCCATGGAAAGACTATCTGTTCGCTCTGGAAGCCTCAGCCGTTGCCTTGGGGGCAGCTTTTCTGGGCGATACGGTGTTCGGTTTTTCCAATCTGGCCCTGATTTTTATGGCGGCCGTGCTGATCGCCGGCATTCGCGGCGGCATCATGCCATCTTTGGTGGTATCTCTATTTAGTTTTTTCTCCTACACCTACTTTTTCAAAGAACCGCGCTACACCCTGCTGATTTATAACTCCCAGGAGATTTTTGAGTTTGCGGCCTTCCTGGCCGCCGCTGTCGTCACCGGGAACTACACAGCCGGCGTGCGGCGACGGGAACAAGCCGCCAAACAAAGTGCCCGCCGCACCGCCACCCTCTACGACTTCAGCCGCAAGATCGCCGGAGCCGGCGTGATCGACGATGTGCTATGGGCGGTCGTCCACCATGTGGCCTCCACCATCGAAGGGCGAGCCCTAGTCCTGATGCGCAAGGATGTCGGGCTCGAGATCGTGGCCGGCTATCCTCCCGAAGACCAGTTAGACACGGTCTCGGGCGCTGCCGCCAATTGGGCTTGGAACCACGGCAAAACCGCCGGTCGAGGGTCGGGTACGTTGCCCGGCGCCGAGTGGCTGTTTCTGCCATTGCGCACCGCACGCGGGCCGGTGGGAGTGCTGGGTGTGGCCATGCGCGGGCCGGATAAACTGCTCTCCCCCGAACAAACCCGATTGCTGGATGCCCTAGCCGGTCAGGCGGCCGTGGCCATCGAGCGGACCAATCTGGTTTCGGATTACGAACAACAACGGGTTTTGGCTGAAACCGAACGACTGCGCGCGGCGTTGCTGTCATCGATTTCCCATGACCTCCGCACGCCACTGGTAGCCATCACCGGCTCGGTGACAAGCCTGCTCAGTTATTGGAAAACCTTCGACGACAGCACTCGTCAAGATCTGTTGCAAACCGTGGTGGACGAAGCCGAGCGATTGAACCGCTTCGTCCAAAATCTGCTGGACATGACTCGCCTAGGCTCCGGGGCTCTACAACCGCGCCTCGATTGGGCGGAAATTCAAGATGTCATCGGCGCGGCCTTGGAACGGCTAAAAAAGCACGTCTCGAAACGCCCCCTGGATCTGGACATCGAGCCCGGCTTGCCGCTGCTCCATCTGGATTTTGTGCTGATCACCCAGGTCATGATTAATATCCTGGATAATGCCTGTAAATACTCTCCGGCAGGCAGCCGGATCGCCATCCGGGCTCACCGCGATGACCGCCGCGTGATGGTGGCGGTGACGGATGAAGGACCGGGCATCCCCGAAGACGAACGCGAACGGGTGTTCGATATGTTCTATCGGGTCAAAACCACCGGCCAGCAAACCATGGGGACCGGCCTGGGATTAGCCATCTGCCGGGGCATCGTTGAAGCCCATGGCGGAACGGTCTCGGCCCATTCCGGCCCGTCCAACCGGGGCACCGTGATCACCATTGGCCTCCCCATCGCCGACGCACCGCCCCTTCCGGTCCACCTAGACGAACCACCGGCCCCGGACCCTGCCGACCTGCTCTTGCCGCCCGAACACTCTCATCCTGTACAGAAGTAAAGCGCGATGAAATAGGTGACGCGATGACCGACTGATCCCATATCCTGAGGTAACGGTTATCTTTTTGAAAACCCTGCGGATGACGTGATGGGCGATATCCCTGCGAAGAAGATCCTGGTGATCGACGACGAGCCGCAAATCCGAAAATTCTTGCGGATCAGCCTTGGCGCCCATGGGCACGCCGTCCTCGAGGCTGCCACGGCGGGCGAGGCGGTGGCCTTGGCGGGTTCCCAGGCCCTGGACCTGATCATCCTGGACCTAGGTTTGCCCGATCTGGACGGCCACGAGGCGCTATCCCGGCTGCGGGATTGCTGCCGGGCCGCGATCATCGTCTTGACCGTGCGAACCGGCGAGGCCGACAAGATCGAGGCTCTGGATCGGGGCGCCGACGACTATGTGACCAAGCCGTTTGGTATCGGCGAGTTAATGGCTCGCATTGATATTGCGTTACGCCACCGGACGGCCTTGGGCGACGCGCCGAACCGGGAGTTCCGAACCGCCGATCTGGTGGTTGATCTCGAAACACACCGGGTCACGCGGGGCGACCTTGACATTGCACTCACCGCCCGCGAGTTCGAAACCCTGCGCTTTTTGGTCCAGCATGCAGGCAAGGTTCTGACACACCAGCAAATTCTTCGCGAAGTCTGGGGACCGGCTCATATCCATGAAACCCAGTATCTCCGCGTTCATATGGGCAAGCTGCGCAAGAAGCTGGAGCCTGAACCGGCCCGCCCTCATTTTATCATTACCGAACCAGCGGTCGGGTATCGGTTCAAGCCGGCTGATTAGGAGAGGGCGCGGACGCGCCCGCCCGGCGTCTGGGCAAGCCCTAACACTGACACAGCGCCGGCCCTCGGGCCGCGACGGCGGCCCCGCGCGCCCATGCGCGCGAAGCCAAGGGCGTGGATGCGCCCGCCCGGCGTCTGAGGGCAGCCTTGATGAGTCACCATCAAGGCCCGATGGTATCAGCCGCCCACCGCCGCCTTTTGTAACGCGGTCAGCTCTGCAATTCCCTGACGGGCCAACCGCAGCAGCTCCAGGAATTGGGGCTCGCTAAAGGGGCGCTCTTCGGCTGTGCCTTGAATCTCGACAATGCCACCGCTGCCGGTCAGGACGAAGTTGGCGTCAGCCTGGGCGTTGCTGTCCTCGGCATAATCCAGATCCAGCACCGGAGTTCCCTGATACAGGCCACACGACACCGCCGCCACCGAGTCGATCAGCGGCAGAGTCTTGATCGCTTTAACCCGGATCAGATGTTGGAAGGCTAAATGCAGGGCAACATAGCTGCCGGTAATTGCAGCGGTTCGCGTTCCACCATCGGCTTGGAGCACATCGCAGTCGATCTTAATCTGGATTTCCCCCAGCGCCTTGCGATCCGTTATGGCCCGGAGAGCACGACCAATCAGGCGTTGAATTTCCTGGGTTCGCCCGGACTGACGCCCCCGCGCAGCCTCCCGATCCGTGCGAGTCGCAGTCGATCGCGGCAGCATCCCGTATTCTGCCGTCACCCAACCTAACCCGCTGTTCCGCATGAAGGGAGGCACCCGCTCGTCGACGCTGGCGGTGCAAAGGACGTGGGTATCGCCAAAGCGGACCAGACACGAGCCTTCGGCGTATTTGGCAAAGCCGGGCTCAAGGCTGACGGTACGCAAGGCATCGAAGGCCCGGCCCGAAGGGCGTTGGGTCGTGGTCATAAGGACAATCATCCGGTCGTTGCTGTTGGTTCACCCGCAATCGGGCCGACCAGACTAGCGCCCCTGACCGGCGGCGTCCATGACCGTCAACCGATTGTCCAGCGCCACCTCACCCAATCAGTGCGTATACGCCACCGGAACATACCATCCCGGAGGCAGATTGGCCCGGTGGTCGGCATAAACCAATCCATTGGGTAGGTGATGGTCGCTGATGACGGTATCGTCCCGGTCGCCGCTATGAGCCGTGCTGCCGGCATGGGCATTACCACCATGGGCATCGCTATGAGCGTCGCCACTATGGGTTCCCTCACTATGGGCAGCATGGGCGTTGTCGCCATGGGCATCACTATGAGCGTCGCCGTGGTGATCGCCATGGGAGGTCGGGGCCGGAGCCGACGGACGATTGGCGACGGAGGCCGGATGACCGTCTCCGACTTCGGCGCTGGCAAGCTGTAGCAGCGGGGCTGGTTTGGCGGACGGGCCTGTCGGAGTCGAGCCCGACAACGAAACCGCCGTTGCCACGGGAGCCAGGGCAGGAACAGGAACGGGTGCCGGCTTGGCTACGGGCAGCGCAGAAGCCGACGACTCGGCGTCTCCGTTCGACTCCTTAATATCTGGCCCCTTGGGTACGCTCGGAGGAACCGGAGTCGGAGTCGATAGAGCCGCAAGGACCATCGCCGCTGGTTTGGCATCGGGATCGCCATCAACAGCCGAATGAGCCGGTCCATCGCCGACTCGCAGCGATGCCACCACCGTCATGCGCGGGGTCGGAGACGCTCCCACCGGATCGATGCCCGCAATCTGGGGCGAAATCACCGCCATGTAATGCTTGGTTTCGTCCGGCAGCGGGCGGTGAGTCTTGAGCGTGACTTCGTACCGTCCGGGCCCGGCGTTGTAAGCGGCCAGAAAACCGGGGTTGCCGTATTGGTCATACATCTCGCGGATATAGGCGGTCCCCGCCATGATATTGTCATGCAGATCAAAGGGATCCTTGCCAAGCCCGTAAGCCGCGCTCAGATCGGCCCAGGTGGACGGCATCACCTGCATCAATCCCATGGCGCCCTTCGGGCTGACAATCGGCTGGCCATGGAAAAGAGGCCGCCCCCCGCTTTCCTGCTGCATCACGGCGCGGATCCAACGTTCAGGAACATTGAATTTTTGCGAGGCTTCGTGGATATAACTGTCTATAGTTCCGGCGGGAGCCGGAGCTGGAGCCGCCGTGATTTGCGGCGCGGGTGCGGGGACTTCAGCACAGCCCTCCAGCATCCAGGGCGAGCACAAGATCGATAGCGTAACAATGAGATGTCGTTGGCAACGGGCTGTTGGCCGAACACGTCGCATCATCGGTCTCGTCTCCCCCTCGGCAACTTGAGCGATACACTCACCAAACAAATCAGTTGCGCGATTATCTTCAGATTTCACTTTAGCAATAACATTACTGCTTCCTTACCGTACAGACAAAAAAAGCCACGGTCGGAAATTTTTTACGACGGGGCGCAGGAGCGCCCACCCAGCGCCCAAGACTCAAGGCCTTAACGTCAAGGCTCGACGATAGAGAACCGCCGGAAAGGGACGACTCGATCATGCCAACACCGTCACCCACACCGCCCAAAGACACTCTGACCAAGGACGCCCTGGAGCGCGTGATTCGCGAAGGCGTGCCGTTGGTCGGCGATATGGGGGTGACGGTCGAGGCCTTGGAACCAGGCCTCATCCGTTTGCGCCTCCCCTACCGCGCCGACTTTGTCCGCCCCGGCGGAACCGTGACCGGGCCGGTTCTGTTTGCCCTGGCCGATGTGGCGCTGTGGGGAGCCGTTCTCAGCCTGATCGGACAGGTCGAACTGGCGGTGACCACCAGCATGACAATTAACTTTTTGCGGCGCCCGACGCTTCGGGCCATCGAGGCCGAAGCCCGGATCCTCAAACTCGGCAAGCGGTTGGCCTATGGCGAAATCACCCTGTGGTCCGAAGGAGAGGAGGAGCCGGTTGCTCATGTCACCGGAACCTACTCGATTCCTCCCCACGCCCCGGTGGCCATCCCGCCCAGCCATATGCTCTCGACAGGCTCCGAGTCTGCCGTAAAAAGTTAAGTTTTAGCAAAGGGTTGGTCGGCAGTGCGCTCGTGTGGTATCTGGATACCGCATGACAACACCTTGCCGGTCTTGCGTCTTTTCGGTTGACAGGATGCATGCCCCAGCCTACAACGCCGCCGGGTCCCTCCGGCGTCTTCCGCCGCCTGTGTGGGTGCCGTCGAATTGCCGCCGCGTGGTTCCTTGACGATCGTCGTCGGGAGAATCCGTCGGGAGAATCCGTCGAGAGAGTCCATGAAAACCTATAACCTTAAGCCAGCGGACATCGACAAGAAGTGGTTTGTCGTCGATGCCGATGGTGTGGTCCTGGGACGATTGGCCAGTGTTCTGGCCACCATCCTACGGGGCAAGCACAAGCCGACCTATACGCCGCATATGGATTGCGGTGATAACATCGTCGTGATCAATGCCGCTAAAGTTCGCCTGACCGGCAACAAGCGCAAGGACGATGTGTTCTATTGGCACACCGGCTATCCCGGCGGCATCAAGGGCCGTTCTAAGGGCCAGATTCTCGACGGTCGGTATCCCGAGCGCGTGCTTGAAAAGGCCGTGGAACGGATGGTTCCGCGCGGCCCGCTTGGTCGCCGTCAGATGGGCAATTTGCGCGTTTACGCCGGCCCGGCCCATCCCCACGACGCTCAACAACCCGAAGTGCTCGACATCGCGTCGCGCAACCCCAAGAACAAGAGGAGCGCTTAAAGCCCATGTCGAGCGCGACCCCCCAAACTTTCGCCAGCCTTAAGGATCTCCCCGGTTCTTCGGCAACTGCCGTCGATGCCGTTCCGTCGGAGAGCACCGATCTGCCCGAGCCCAAGATTGACGCTCAGGGCCGGGCCTATGCCACTGGCAAACGCAAAAACGCAGTGGCTCGGGTCTGGATCAAACCCGGCTCTGGGCGCGTGACCGTCAATGGTCGTGACAGCACCGTTTATTTCGCCCGCCCTGTGTTGCGGATGATCGTCAGCCAGCCTTTCGGCATCGTTGCCCGCGTCGACCAGTATGACGTGGTTGCGACGGTTGTTGGCGGTGGTCTGTCCGGTCAGGCTGGCGCGGTACGTCATGGCATTTCCAAGGCGTTGACCTATTTCGAGCCGGTGTTGCGGGGTCCGCTCAAGGCGGCGGGCTTCCTGACCCGTGATAGCCGCGTGGTCGAGCGCAAGAAGTATGGTCGGGCCAAAGCCCGTCGCAGCTTCCAGTTCTCGAAGCGCTGATCGACGCCACGTCTCGATGGGGAAATGGCGGCCGGTCAGATCGACCGGCCGCCTTTTTTCGTTTTCACTCTCGGACTGCTCAGGCTCTGCCATGCCCACCGCCACTCCTTCCATCCGCATCGGCGTCCTTGGCGCCAGTGGTTATACCGGCGCCGAATTGCTGCGGCTGTTGTTGCGCCATCCTGCTGCCGAGCTTCGGGTGCTGACCGCCGAACGCCAAGCGGGCAAGCCGATGGCCGAGATTTTTCCGCATTTAGCGCCGTTCGGCCTGCCGACTCCGGTCAAAATCGAAGAGGTGGACTGGTCGCAGCTCGACTTCGTGTTCTGCGCCTTACCCCACGGCACCACCCAGAACGTGATCGCCCGACTGCCCCACAGCCTCAAGGTGGTGGACCTGTCGGCGGATTTCCGGCTGCATGATCCGGCCGTTTACGCCGAATGGTACGGTCACGAACATCACGCCCCGGACTTGCAGCGGGAAGCGGTCTATGGCCTGACCGAACTCAACCGCCTGGGAGTACGCAAAGCCCGGTTGGTGGCTAACCCTGGCTGTTATCCCACGGCGGCGATGCTGCCATTGATTCCCTTGCTTCTTGACAATCTGATCGAGCCGGGTGGCCTGATCATCGATGCCAAGTCGGGGGTTTCGGGCGCAGGCCGGGACGCCAAGCAAGCCAATCTGTTCTCCGAAATCAGCGAAGGCATCAACGCTTACGGCGTTGGCCACCATCGCCACATGCCCGAAATGGAGCAGGAATTGCGGCTCGCCGCCGGGCGGCCCGTGTCTCTATCCTTCACGCCGCACCTGATCCCGATGAACCGGGGGGAATTGGTTACAACCTATGTTCGGTTAGCCGATGGCGTCACCGCCGACGACTTGCGGGCAGCATTGGCACAAAAATACCAGAATGAGCCGTTCGTTAAGGTGGTTCCGGCTGGGGTTGCGCCCGCCACCCGCCATGTGCGCGGCTCCAACCATTGCCATATCGGCGTGTTTGCTGACCGCCCCGCACGCTCGGCCATTGTGATTTCGGTGATCGATAATCTGGTCAAAGGGGCTTCGGGCCAGGCGATTCAGAATATGAACGTCATGCTCGGCCTTGCCGAGACCACTGGGTTGGAACAGGTGGCGCTGTTTCCTTAAACAAAAGATGCGGCCCCACAAGCAAGGAGGAGTGGCGATGAGCGGAACGATCCTGCCGTACAAGGGCGTTCTTCCGACGATCCACGCAACGGCGTTCATCGCGCCCTCTGCGGTGGTGATTGGTGACACCGAGATTGGCGAAGACAGCGGCATTTGGTTCGGATGCGTGGTGCGCGGTGACGTCAATGTTATCCGCATCGGCAAACGCACCAACATTCAGGATGGAACCATCATCCATGTCGCGTCTCGAGGTCAGGGCACCTTCATCGGCGACGACATCACCATTGGCCATATGGCGGTGCTCCACGCCTGCACTCTAGAGGACCGCTGCTTCATCGGGATGAAAGCCTGTGTGATGGACGGCGCCTATGTCGAAAGCGATGCCATGGTCGCCGCCGGAGCTTTGGTCACGCCAGGGAAACGGGTTCGGCGGGGGCAACTTTGGGCCGGGAACCCGGCGCGTCACCTGCGCGACCTCACCCCCGAAGAGATTGCCTTCTTCCCCGAATCCGCGCGACACTATGTCGGGTTAGGGCGGACTTATCGCGGTTAGCGGTGGCATCCCCGTTAAGGGTTCAAAGGGCCGACCGGCCCTTTGCGGGGGTGGCGGAGCCCGCAAAAAGCGCGAGGCTCTGTTTTTTGTACTCGCAGAGAGGCACAGCCTCCCTGGCCTCAAGCGCAAGGCTTATCGGTGTAACGCAACATGAACGGGTTGGGTTTCGATAAACCGCCAGCGGCGACTCGGGTGGTGGTGGCCATGTCCGGCGGAGTCGATTCATCGGTGACGGCAGCGTTGCTGATGGAACAGGGCTACGAGGTGGTCGGCGTCACGCTTCAGCTTTATGACCACGGGCAAGCGGTGGGCCGGGAGGGCTCGTGTTGCGCCGGCCAGGATCTCTACGACGCCCGGCGGGTCAGCGAGCGTTTGCAGATACCTCACTATGTTCTTGATTTCGAAAGCCGTTTCTCTGAGACGGTGATTGACGCCTTTGTCGCGGGCTATCTGCGGGGCGAAACTCCGATTCCCTGCATCCGGTGCAATCAGACGGTTAAATTCCGAGACCTGCTCGCCACGGCTCGGGATTTGGGCGCCGACGCCTTGGCCACCGGCCATTATGTTCGACGCCAGATGGGCGATGGCGGCGCCGAACTCCATCGAGCCGTCGAAGCAGCGCGCGACCAAAGCTATTTCCTGTTCGCCACCACGCAGCCGCAATTAGAATTTCTGCGCTTTCCACTGGGCGCAATGACCAAGGACGAGACACGGGCCTTGGCGCGGCGCTTTGACCTGCCGGTAGCAGCCAAACCAGACAGTCAGGACATCTGTTTCGTTCCGGGAGGTTCCTATGCCGCCCTGGTCACAGCCCGGCAACCCGAAGCCGTACAACCGGGGGAGATCGTTGATCTGGAAGGGCGGGTATTAGGCCGTCATCCTGGCATCATCCATTACACCGTTGGTCAGCGTCGCGGTCTGGGCCTGAACGCCCGCCCTGGCCAGGACCGCGAGCCGCTGTTTGTGGTGGCTTTGGAGGCCCAGGAACGGCGGGTGGTGGTTGGCCCCCGAACGGCACTGGCCCGCCGACGGGTCCAGATTCACGACGTCAACTGGCTGGCTGCAACGCCTCCATCCGAAGGACTGGCGGTAACAGTCAAGTTGCGCTCTGCCCAACCTTCGGTTGCTGCGACGCTCTTTTTAGACGGGGACCACGCCGAAGTGCTGCTGGCCGAGCCCGAATATGGCGTGGCTCCGGGCCAAGCCTGCGTTGCTTATCAGGGCAATCGCCTGTTGGGAGGCGGCTGGATCATCGGAAGCACCGCTGAATAGCGGGATTTGAGAGGCAATGGGATAAAAAGCCGAGAAATCGTTGATCTTATACCATCGGGCCTTGATGTTGACTCATCAAGGCTGCCCTCAGACGCCGGGCGGGCGCATCCGCGCCCCCTAGAGTCCACACACGGGGGCTTCGCGTCCACGAGGACGTGGGGCCGCCATCGCGGCCCGAGGACCGGCGATGTGTCAGTATCAGGGCTCGCCGGTATCAGTTACGGCCTTTCTTTTATTTCCTTCCCTATCTATGTCATCAGACCTGATCGCTTGGGGACTTTCCCTGTGAACTCTGAGGTTGCTCGAAAAGCAACGACTGGTTGGTTATGTGTTAAGAAATTCTGGATTTTCAGGGCTGTTAATTGGCGTTAATATCTCTACTATAGAAAGTTGGCGTCCAAATTGCCCAACCATCACAAATATAGAGCCTTTCCTCAAAGCCATACGAACAAGATTTACATCGACTGATCACGATAATCGCCGTTACTATTGTTGCAAACGCTAATCGGTTGATCTGGACGAGGCAAAACGCGACCCTCGAATGGCCCGACACAATGATCGCCCCCGACACTGTTGCCCGAGAAGGCTTCTGCACGGACAAGCAAATTCCAGTCATTTAGGGCTTGACAGGTTGGTCAGTTTTCTCTAAACAGCGCCACGCCCTGCGGCGGAGTAGCTCAGCTGGTCAGAGCAGAGGAATCATAATCCTTGTGTCGGGGGTTCAAATCCCTCCTCCGCTACCATTTGAAAGGCCCGGCTTGGTTGCTAACCAAGCCGGGCCTTTCGTCATGGCTCACGAGGTTGGGGCTTGCTCTCTCAAGCGATGGTGAGCTTTCCATGGGGCGGTATCCGGCATAAACTTTTGCGCCTCATTCGGATCGGAAGCCGCCTGTAACCCTGCGGAAGACGACGGAGAGTCATACCATCGGGCCTTGATGGTGACTCATCAAGGCTGCCCTCAGACGCCGGGCGGGCGCATCCGCGCCCCCTAGAGTCCACACACTGGGGCTTCGCGCGCATGGGCGCGCGGGGCCGCCGTCGCGGCCCGAGGACCGGCGATGTGTCAGTATCAGGGCTCGCCGGTATCAGAGAGAAACACCCGGTGCCTCGGAGTTTGCCGTCGATCCGGGCCAGACGTTCGAAGCCGACATGGTAGCTATGGTGAAGATAAAGCAGCAGAGCCCGGATGGCCCGGCGGCATCCCCTAACCATGACACAGCACCGACCCTTGGGCCGTGACAGCAGCCTCATGTCCTTGTGGATGCGAAGCCCCAGTGTGGCCCGCTTGGCCTCTGAGGGCAGCCTTGATGAGCCAACATCAAGGCACGAGAGTTATGACCTCTATACAGTGTTATAGCCAACAAAGCACCAGCACTGCTGCGCTGGTGTCTTTTAAACTTGTTTAGTGGCTCATCGGACGATGATTCAAAGTCGATAGGAAATTATCAATAATCATTATGAATGAATCGGTATTGCGGGGGGGTCGCTCACCAAATCAAAGCTGTAACTGACGGCTTCATTGAGCGTACTATAAATATTATTGTGACCCAATTTAATATCGAACCCAGATCGCCGGAATAAGGACATCGCTTGTGGTGGGGCACAGCATAAAATCATATTTCCTCCAATTTTAGCCATTCGTGCGTGTATATTTTCCAAGGCTTCTAACCCTGTTGTATCAATATTTAATAATTCAGATAGATCAATTATCATTACCTTAACACGATCAGTATCAATCTCGGCGACAGCGTCCAATTTATCAACAGACCCAAAAAATAATGATCCGCGAATACGAACAACACTTACAGTTCCACCACAAAAATCACGAATATCAAGATTTGTTAAACTTGATATCCTTGTTATAAAGAAAATACATGACAATACCAAGCCGATTTCGACTGCGATAGATAAGTCAACTGTAACTGTTAGAATGAATACCGCAAGCAATATTACCTTATAGTTGTTCGAGTAACTACGCATTTCTAGGAATTTTCGCCATTCTCCCATATTATAAGAAACAAATAGTAAAATAGCCGCTAAAGATGCCATAGGAATATCACTCGCCAATGGCGCTGCCACCAGCACGATGAAAAGTAGTGTTAATGAATGAACAATGCCCGATACTGGCGTAATCGCACCAGAACGTATATTTGCAACTGTTCGTGCAATTGCGCCTGTGACACAAAATCCACCAAATAAAGGAACAACAAAGTTAGCAATACCTTGCCCAATGAGTTCTTGTGAGGAGTCATGCTTTTCACCAGTCAGGCTATCCGCCACACGCGCGCATAACAATGATTCAATCGAACAAAGCAAAGCTATCGTTATCGCTGGCGGTATAATATTCCTTACATTCTGCCAGCCTGTGTATGGCATCGTGATGCTTGGCAAGGTGTGGGGTATGCCGCCAAATTTGGTTCCAATTGTCTCAATGTTCAGATGTAAGTAGCGCACCATAACAACGCCAATAACAACAGCAACAATGGTTCCAGGCACCCGCGACATTATAGATACTATTTTTCGAGTGTGCAGTACATTAGATTTAGGCCAAAGCATTATTGCAAACAAACATGAGACCCCAACAAACACTGCTTGCGTATTTAGATTATTTATATTGGCAATTATATATTGTATTTTGGAAATAAATTCAGCTGGAGCTTCGTTTCCTGGCAAACCTAAGAAGTCCTTTATCTGCGAGAGTCCGATCAATATAGCGATACCGTTAGTGAATCCAATCACAATGGAGACGGGAATGTGCCTAATTAAAGCTCCAACTTTAAATATACCCATGACCAATAAAATTACTCCAGCAAGCATGGTTGCTAACTGAAGATTTAATACTCCATATTGCTCAATCACACCATAAACTATTACAATAAATGCACCTGCTGGACCGCCAATTTGAACTGTAGATCCACCGAATGCAGATACCAAGAAACCGCCAATGATTGCCGTATACACGCCGGCCTCTGGACGCATGCCAGACGCGATAGCAAATGCTATTGCCAATGGAAGCGCAATAATACCAACAGTAATACCCGCAAAAACGTCTGACGTAAATTTTTTAACAGTATACGCTCTTAGTGCCGTGCTGATCATCGGCTTGAATTTTGGAAGTAGATACATCTACTGGGCTTTCATTCTCTAATTATGGGCGCCATCACTCGGTAAGCGCTGTGAGCTTCACGACACCGTATCACATAGTACTCGTGTAAAGTCCTTTTGTGAACTCCGAAGGATATAGGCGCCTGCTTAAAATGTCGGGGGATCCGTCAATTGGGCGCCGGTATCGGCCTCCTGAGGGCCCTGGGGCAGTGGACGCACCATCGCGAGCGTCTGGACGGCCCGGCGTGGTCGGAGCCCCCCTGGCATGTGCGGACGCTCCTTTTGCGTGCAATTGAGCAGTTATATCAACGGCCCTAGACAATGATCCGTGCCGTTGGTATCGGCGGCGACCACCGCCGCGCGCCCCATGGCGCGCAGCCAAGGGCGCGGATGCGCATGCCCGGCGTCTGAGGGCGCTGCGGACGTGTCAACGTCCAGGGCCATGGTATTACGGGCTTCCCTCGTCTGGCGCGGCGCGCTCCTGCCAGCGCCACAGGCCGTCGCGCTGATAAAGCCAGGGATATTGCGTGACCATGCGGCGAACCAGGGTCAAGCGGTAGCCCGTAAGGGCGATGGCCGTCAGCAAGACGGTGTGGCCGAGAAAGCCGGGCAGCGACCAAAGCGGCCCCTGAAACAGGGCATAGGTCAAAAAACGGTCGCCGGCTCCCAAGAGTGGACCGTAAAGCAACATGAGGCCGACGGGACGCCAAGCCGAGGCCGCCGCCTGGCCGGTCATAAAGGCGCAACCGCCGAACAGTCCCACCGTCAATCCCCAAAAAACCGGCCAGGAGATCTCCGAGATCAGCGACTCGATCATGGGATCAATCCACCACAATGCGGGGAGGCGGGTTGGCGGTCTGGGTGGCGACTCGCTGCCAAATCGCAGCCGCGATGGTGCGGAAGGCGCGGGCGTGCTCGCTTTCGGGAGCACTGACGACAATGGGGCAGCCCTGGTCCGATGTCTCTCGAATCGCCATATCCAGGGGAATTTCTCCAAGAAAATCAACGCCAAGCCGTTCGGCCTCACGCCGGGCGCCGCCATGATTGAAAATGTCGCTTCGTCCGCCGCAGTGGGGGCAAGTGAAATAGCTCATATTTTCAATGATGCCGAGGACCGGGACATCCACCCGACGGAACATGTTCAATCCCTTCCGGGCATCGAGCAAGGCCAGATCCTGGGGTGTCGAGACAATCACCGCCCCGGCCAACGGGACTTGTTGGGCCATGGTCAATTGGGCGTCGCCGGTGCCAGGCGGCATGTCAACCACCAGCACATCCAATGGCCCCCAGGCGACATCGAACAGCATTTGTTGGAGCGCGCTTTGGACCATCGGGCCGCGCCAGATCATCGGTGTATCCTCGGCCACCAAAAAGCCGATCGACATGGTGGCCAAACCATAACGCATGATCGGCGCCAAACGCTCACCATCGGCTTGGGGCTTTTCGGTGATGCCCAGCAAGCGCGGGAGCGAAGGGCCGTAAACATCGGCATCCAACAGACCAACCCGCAGCCCTTGGCCGACCAAGGCCAAAGCCAGATTGATAGCGGTGGTGGATTTGCCAACGCCGCCCTTGCCCGAAGCCACAGCGACCACCGCATGAATCCCGGATAGCGACGGGCGGACACGCGGGGGCGGCCCCCCGTGCCCGTGGCCTCCATGGTCGTGAACCTGTGGAGCGTTTCGGTTGGGCGGTGGGCGGTGGGCTGTCAGAACCGCCGTGACAGCTTCGATGCCATCGAGACGCTTGACCGCGCTCTCGGCGGCATGGCGTATGGGTTCAGCCTGGGCGGCGCGGCGCGGGTCAACCTCGATGGCGACGGTGACGGCGCCATCCTGTATAGTGAGCCCCGCGATCATGCCGAGGGAAACAATGTCCGCGCCGCGTTCCGAATCGGTGACGGTTCGCAAAGCGGTCAGGACCTGATCTTCGGTAACCTGCGCCATGGTCGAAATCTCCGCCGCCTCTCCACGATTGCGGCGGAGGGCCGGCCATTGGGGGACGGGTGGGCTCGGGCGGTGGACTATAGGGCGCAGCCGACGGGTTGAAAAGGGCGCTAGAGTGTGACCTAAACTAGGCTGTGACCACCAGACGAAAGGGATGCGAGCGAATGCCGTGGAGCAATCAAGGTGGGGGAGGCGGTGGCGGCCCCTGGGGTTCCCCGCCGGGCGGTAGCGGTGGCGGCGGAGGGCCGAGCCCGTGGGGGCGTCCGCCGGGCGGTGGCGGTGGCGGTGGTGGTGGGCCGCAGGCTCCCGACCTCGAAGAACTGCTGCGTAAAAGCCAGGACCGCCTACGCAAGATGATGCCTGGTGGGGTCGGCGGCAAGGGAATCGCGCTGGTCGGTGTGATCCTGGTCAGCTTGTGGTTGGCGTCCGGCATCTATCGCGTGTCGCCCGACGAGATGGGCGTGGTGCTGCGCTTCGGCGAATTCGTCTACAAGACCAATCCGGGCTTGCGTTACCACCTGCCGGCTCCGTTCGAGACGGTTTTCACCCCTAAGGTAACACGGGTCAATCGGATTGAAATCGGCTATCGGTCGGGCGGCAGCGATACCCGGCGGGGCGTATCCGCCGATCGTGAGCTTCCCGATGAAAGTCTGATGCTGACAGGCGATGAAAACATCATCGACATCGACTTTACCGTGTTCTGGGTCATCAAAGATCCGGTCCAGTATCTGTTCCGCATTCGCGACCCCGAATCGACGGTCAAGAAGGCGGCAGAAAGTGCTATGCGCGAAGTCATCGGTCGTACCGAATTGCAACCGGCCTTAACCGAAGCCCGCCAGCAAATCGAGACCAGTACCCTGGCGCTGCTCCAGACCATGCTGGATGAATATCAGACCGGCATCCAGGTGACTCAGGTTCAGTTGCAGAAGGCCGATCCGCCGGCTCCAGTGATTGATGCCTTCAATGATGTCCAACGAGCCCGCTCAGATCGTGAACGTCTTCGCAACGAGGCTGAAGCCTATCGTAACGACATTATTCCTCGGGCGCGCGGCGATGCCGAGCGACTGAATCAGGAATCCCAGGCCTATCGCGAACAGGTGGTAAGTTTGGCAACGGGTGATGCCTCGCGCTTCACAGCCATTTACCAAGCCTACACCCAAGCCAAAGAGGTCGTTTCGCGTCGGATGTATCTGGAGACCATGGAACAGGTGTTGCGCGGCGTGAATAAGGTTATCGTTGATACTCCGGCGGGTGCCCAGGGTGTCATTCCTTATCTGCCATTGCCGCAACTGATCCACTCGCCTGCCGCCGCCGCCACGTCGGCGGTTCAGTCCCAGCAGCAGCGCCGGTGAGGGGAAATCCATCATGAACCGTACACTGATCATTGTTGGCTTTTCTCTGGTGGTTGGCGCCTTTTTACTGTCAAATGCGCTGTTCACCATCAACGAAACACAACAAGCCGTCGTTCTCCAGTTCGGGGCTAAGGTCAAAGTGCTTCAGACCCCCGGCCTGAAGATCAAGTTGCCCTTTATCCAGAATGTGGTGATGATCGATCGTCGGGTTTTGGATGTGGACCCGCCGGTTGAGCAAGTGATCTTGGCCGACCAAAAACGGCTCGATGTCGATGCCTTCGCCCGTTATCGGGTTGCTGATCCTTATGTCTTCTATCAATCGGTCGGCAACGAGGTGGTCGCAGAGCAGCGGTTGGCGTCCGTGGTCAATTCGGCACTGCGCCGCGTGCTGGGTAATGTTACACTCTTGGCGGTGTTGTCCCAAGAGCGGACCAAGGTGATGTCGGACATCAAAGCCCAGGTCAATGAAGAGGCTAAAGGCTTTGGCATCGAGATCGTCGACGTCCGAATCCGGCGGGCGGATTTACCTGAAGAGACCAGCCAGTCAATCTTTGCTCGGATGCGTTCGGAACGTGAGCGTGAAGCGGCAGAGGCGCGGGCCCAAGGTCAGGAACAATCCCAACAAATCCGGTCACGGGCGGATCGTGAACGGACGGTGATTTTGGCCGATGCGCAGCGGGATGCTCAAAAGGCACGGGGCGAAGGCGACAATCAGGCATTGCGGATCATTTCCGATGCAACCAATCGGGATCCGCAGTTCTACGCCTTTTATCGGTCGCTGGAAGCTTACCGTAACGCCATGCATAGTGACGACACGACCCTCGTCTTGTCGCCCACGGGTGACTTCTTCCGGTATTTTGGGAGCATCACCGGAGCGGTGCCGGCCTCAACTCCGGCTCCGGCAGGCCAATAAGCGGGGCGAATGGGAACGCTGTCATGTGCGTGTAAGGCTAACATGAGCCTGTGATGGCAACAGGAAGGAGGTCGGCGGTAAAATGGTGCCGTCGGCCATCTTCGGTGTCCGGTCTTCCGGCCTTGGGTGTGAGGCTATGGAGGAGGTGGGCGCGACGAAAGGGGATGGGGTGATGGTGGCTACCGGCAACCCAGCGACGGGCGACCCAACGGTGAAAGAGAGAGGAAGCGATCTGGCGGAACAGGTCGACACCTACCTTTTAGGGAAAGCCTACATCGCCGTACTGAAGCATCAATTGGCCAAAGGGGAGACATCCAACCGACGGCTGAAGGATGTTTTCGATGAAGCCTATCGGCAGGCCACCATCCTGGCCCAGTGCGGCCCCTCAGACACTGCGCCACCAACCGAAGAGGTTCATACTTATGTGGTTGGAAAAGCGTATATCGCCGTGCTGAAGCATCAACTCGCCAACGGGACCGCATCGGATCGGCGATTGAAGAGCGTGTTTGATGAAGCCTATCGCGAAGCGCTGGCGCTGGCCAAGTGCGAAACGTCCGGAGTGTTGGGGCCGTCCGACCCGAAACGGACATAACCCCCGGCGCTGCGGTCGGCGCTTGTACCGGCTGCGGTTCGCGCGATATTGAAGGCCGTAGACCCTATCATGCCGGTGAGCGTTGCCGTGAGTGATCCGCAGGTCGTTCGGGGGCAAGGCCTCCTTGATTGCGTCATTCTTTGTGGTTGCCGGCACTGTAGAACCTGGAATCTGTATCGGGACGTCAACAAGGTCAGGAGACCGCTTCCGTGAATCATCGTGCTCGTTACCGCGCCGTCGTCTCCGCTGCCCTGTTAGTCTTTGGGGTGGTGGTGGGCTCTGGCGCCGTTGCCGCCGCTCAGACCGATGCGGCGGCGCCTCGTGCCGGCGCACCGGCTCAGGGTTTCGCCGATCTGGCCGATCGCCTGTTGCCTGCCGTGGTCAATATCTCGACCACCCAGACCGTCTCTCAGCACAAGGGCGGCCATGGCAACGGTCCCGAAGCGCCACAATTGCCGCAGGGAACGCCCTTCGAGGATTTTTTCAAGGACTTCTTCGATCATCAGGGCAATAAGGACCAGAACGCCCAGCCGCGCCATGCCACTTCGCTGGGCTCGGGCTTCATCATCGACGCCAAAAAAGGATGGGTGGTGACCAACAATCACGTCATCCAGGACGCCGACGAAATCACCGTCATTCTGCACGACGACACCAACCTCAAGGCTGAAGTGGTGGGGCGCGACACCAAGACCGATATTGCCCTGCTCAAAGTCGCCACCGATCATCCGCTCGTGGCCGTTCCCTTCGGTGACAGCGACAAGATTCGCGTCGGAGATTGGGTGCTGGCCATTGGCAATCCCTTTGGCCTGGGCGGCACCGTGACGGCGGGTATTCTTTCGGCCCGTGCCCGCGATATCAATGCCGGCCCGTATGATGACTTTCTGCAAACCGATGCCTCGATCAATCGCGGCAACTCGGGCGGCCCGATGTTCAACCTCAATGGTGAGGTGATCGGCATCAACACCGCCATCTTCTCGCCGTCAGGCGGATCGGTCGGAATTGGCTTTGCGATCCCGTCCAATCTGGCAAAGCCGGTGATCGCCCAGATCGAGGATTTCGGCCACACCAAGCGCGGTTGGCTGGGGGTTCGCATCCAGGGTGTAACGCCGGAGATTGCCGAAAGCTTGGGAATGGCGAAGCCTCACGGGGCGCTGGTGGCCTCGGTGACGCCCGGTGGCCCCGCAGCGGCGGCGGGCATTCAGGCCGGCGACGTAGTGATCTCGTTTGACGGTAAAGAGGTCGGCGAGATGCGGCGGCTGCCGCGAATCGTCGCGGATACCCCGATCAACAAGGTTGCGCCGGTGGTGGTTTGGCGCAAAGGAAAGCAGGTAACGGTTCAAGCCAAGGTCGGGGAACTGGAAGTGGCCGAAGAGTCGGGCTTGTTGTCGTCAAACACCGACGATGCCGCACCCAAAACCGGGGCGGAACCCAAAGACTTTGACGAGCTGGGGCTGAAACTAGCGGCATTGACCCCGGATCTGCGTCAACAGTTCGAAATTGGTCCAGATGTCAAAGGCGTCGTGATTAGCGACGTTCAAGCCACCGGAGTCGCGGCGGATAAGGGCGTTCATGCCGGCGATGTCATTACCGAGGTCAACCAACAAGACGTGGCGGCCCCAGCGGATGTGGCGGCTGCCATCAAAAAGGCCCACGAGGACGGCAAGAAGTCGGTCTTGATGTTGGTCGACCGCCAAGGGGATCTGCGTTTCGTGCCCCTCCCGTTGGCCGCCGATCCTGGCAAGACCCCCAATGCCGACTCCAAGGCGCCAAGCACCAGTTCGGGTCAAGCCCCCAATGCCGACCCCGGCAAGGCGCCCACTCAAGACGCCCCTGCCAAGCCGTAAGAAAAGACAGCCTTTGGCGGTGTCCGAGATTTTTATTCTCGAATGCCGCCAAAGCGCGGCGGCGGATACCCGTCCTCAGGCCTTGATCTTGCCCCCTTGAGGCTGGCCCTTGGACGCCGAACGGGCGCATCGATGCCTTTGGCTTCGCGCTCGGGGGCACGAGGCTGCGGTCGCAGCCCAAGGATCGACGATGACACATTGTCACGACTCGTCAGCATAAGTTCCGGTTCTTTCGACATGGATCAAAAAGTGAATTGCTGGCTTGTCTCGAGCTGGCGATGACGTGCTATAAGGGACGCGGTGTGAAAACGCCGTCTTGCTTTGGCCCCCCTGTCTGTACGGTTTGCCATGCTCCGTCGCCTGATTCGTCCTTCGATGCTCTCCGCCTTCCGTCTGTCCGTTGCGGCGGTGCTGCTGGCGGCTCCACTGCTGGCATTCGGGCTTTCGGCCTGTTCCTCGGACAAGGACGAACTCCCCTATGTGGAGCGACCGCCCGAGCAAATCTATGACGAGGCCGCCAAGGCCATGGAGGATAAGAACTATAAGCAAGCCGCTAAATTGTTCGATGAGGTCGAGCGGCAGCACCCTTATTCCCAATGGGCAACCAAGGCGCAGTTAATGGCGGCCTTCGCTCATTATCAGAACCTGAAATATGACGATGCGATCGTTGCACTGGATCGGTATATCCAGCTTCATCCCGGCAGCGATCAGGTCTCCTATGCCTATTATCTCAAGGCATTGTGTTACTACGAACAGATCGCCGATGTTGGTCGAGATCAAAAGATCACTAAGCAGGCCCTGGAAGCGTTGAACGAGGTGGTCCGTCGCTTTCCCACCACAGAATATGCTCGTGATGCCAAGCTGAAGATTGATCTGACCACCGATCATTTGGCCGGTAAAGAAATGGCCATTGGCCGCTTCTATATCACCCAACAGAATTATGCCGCCGCGATTGGTCGTTTCCGCACCGTGGTCGATACCTACCAGACCACCAGCCACACCGCCGAGGCTTTGCATCGATTGGTCGAGTGTTATCTGTCGGTCGGTTTGATTGGAGAGGCGCAGCGGGCGGCGGCGATTCTCGGACATAATTTCCCCGGTAGCGACTGGTATCAAGATAGCTACGGCCTGTTGGTTGAGGCTGGCGTCAAGCCGTTGAGCGACAAGGCCGGAAATACGACTGCCGGAGGGGCCAAGGCCGATGGTGACAAAGCCGATACCGCCAAGGGTGGCGAGTCGTTCTGGGATTCTCTGTTCTAAAGATCGAACGAAGGCCGAGATCACCCATGTTGGTGTCTCTGACCATCCGCGACGTGGTGCTGATTGAGCGTTTGGTGCTGTCGTTTCGGTCAGGGCTGTGTGTGTTGACTGGGGAGACCGGGGCCGGCAAATCGATTCTGCTCGATGCCCTGGGGCTGGCGTTAGGAGCGCGGGGGGATAGCGGTCTGGTTCGACGGGGCGTCGATCAGGCGGTTGTCACCGCCGAGTTCCAGCTTCCCGACAGCCACCCGGTGTTTGCTCTTCTGCGAGATCAAGGGCTTGATGGAAATGATGGCCTGACCTTGCGTCGGGTGGTCACCACCGATGGTCGCTCGCGGGCCTTTGTCAATGACCAGCCGATCGGTGTCGCGTTGCTACGGCGACTCGGAGAGGCGTTGGTCGAGGTCCACGGCCAGTTTGACAGCCACGGCCTTTTGGACTCGCGCACCCATGGCGATGTTCTGGATGCCTATGCTGGACTCGAGGCCGAGGCAACTCGAGTCGCTGCGGCATGGCAGGCATGGCGTCAAGTAGAGCGGGCGCGCACTCACGCCGAATCGGAGATCATTCGAGCGCGGGCCGAAGAAGACTATCTCCGTCATGCCGCCACCGAACTGGAAGAGCTGGCGCCGGAGCCCGGTGAAGAAGAGACGCTGGCCGAGACCCGTGCGGTCCTAATGCACCGAGAACGGCTGATGGAGGCGATCAACGGCGCGGCTGCCGATCTGGGTGGCGAACGAGGTGCCGAACGGGCGGTGGCGGGCGCTATGCGCCAACTGGGTCGGGCCGCCGACAAAGCCGGCAGTCGGCTGGACGAGGCCTTGGCGGCCCTGGATCGCGCTGCCAGCGAATTGGCCGAGGCAACGGCCTCTCTGGCTCGAGTGTCGTCGGACCTGGGCAGCGACGGCGGGGGCTTGGATCAGGTGGAAGAACGCCTGTTCGCCCTGCGCGCGGCGGCCCGCAAACATGGTGTAGCGGTTGATGGGCTGGCTGGGTTGCGTGATGACCTCGTGCAACGGCTGGCCTTGATTGAAGACCAGGGGGACGCTTTGACCCGACTGGCTCGGGAAGCAGCCCATTGCCGCACCTTTTATCTGGAAGCAGCACAAGCCTTGAGCGAGCACCGCCGCGTTGCCGCCGAGGCACTGGATGCCGCCGTAGCCCAGGAATTGCCGCCTCTGAAGTTGGAGCGGGCCCGCTTTGTCACCAGCACCGAAGACCTTGCCGAAGACGACTGGGGCGCCTCGGGCATCGACCGCGTGACCTTTCGCATTTCGACCAATCCCGGAGCCCCTCCCGGTCCTCTCAGCCGAATCGCTTCAGGCGGAGAACTGGCTCGCTTCATGCTCGCCCTGAAGGTGGTTCTGGCTCGCACCGGCACTGTGCCAACTCTGGTCTTCGATGAGGTTGACGCAGGCATCGGTGGTGCCGTCGCGGCGGCGGTGGGCGAGCGTCTGGAGCGGTTGGGTCGGGACGTTCAGGTTCTGGTGGTCACTCACAGCCCCCAGGTTGCCGCGCGCGGCGTGGGCCACTTCCAGGTCCGCAAGGATCAGAGGGGCGAGGCGGTGGTGACGGATGTGGTCGAACTGGAGGGCGAGGAACGGCGCGAAGAGATCGCCCGGATGCTATCCGGGGCCCAAGTTACGCGCGAGGCTCGCGCGGCGGCGACTCAGTTGATCAAGGGCGGGGCTGCGCGACCGGCGGGCCGGGCCTAGCTCCTAAAAAGTCGGAGATTTTGCCCCTCGCGCCGGGCGAGACGCCCTAGGGTAATCCAATGGCCTTGGACGTTGACGCGTCTGAGGGCAGCCTTGATGAGTCACCATCAAGGCCCGAGGGTATAAAGCCTTCGTGGGCTTTGCCCACCAAGAGCCCCCCACCCTACCCCCGATACGCGGCCCAACCCGCAGCCCGCAACCGGCAGGCGGGGCACGCCGCGCAGCCATAGCCCCAGGCATACAGGATATCTCGGTTGCCCTGATAGCAACTGTGGGTCTCGACGCGAATGCACTCGACCAAAGCCTCACCGCCCAACTGTTCGACCAATCTCCATGAACTGGCCTTATCCAGCCACATCAGCGGCGTATCGATGACAAAACGCCGCTCCATCCCCAGATTCAGCGCAACCTGCATCGCCTTGATGGTGTCGTCGCGGCAGTCGGGATAACCCGAGAAATCAGTTTCACACATGCCCCCCACCAGACGGCGGAGGTTGCAGGCCTGGGCGACGATGGCGGCGAAGGTCAGAAAGACCAGATTACGACCGGGAACAAAAGTGGTCGGCAAACCATGGTCGGGGACGTGAATGGCGGTGTCGCGGGTCAGGGCAGACTCGGCAACGGCGCCCAACGACGCCAAGTCCACCCGATGGTCACGACCCAAGCGGCGCCGCCAGAGCGGATTCAGCCCCGCAATACCGTCGCGCACCCGGTCCCGGCAGGCCATTTCGACGACATGGCGCTGGCCATAGTCGAATCCAACGGTTTCGACGCGCTCGAAACGGTCGAGTGCCCAAGCCAGACAGCTCGCAGAATCCTGCCCCCCGGAAAACAGGACCAAGGCCCCTTGGTGTTCATCGATCATAAGATAGAGTCCTTGGCGTCGAAATGTCGCGGCGTCGTTTCTAGGAAAATACCGCATCTTTGGACAGTGCGGGATAAGGTAATCCGCTTGGCTGCCTGCATCAATACGGAGGCTCTTTTTCCAAGGCATTTGACTCTTGGTTGGGCCATTGAAATGATACCGGGATTGAAAGGCAAATGGCGGCCCTGGCAGAGGGCTCGGGCGGCTTGGCGTTAAGGAAGGACGGCGCGGAGTAAGGTGATGCGGAAACTCTTCTTGGTCGCCCTGGTGGCGGCGCTGCCATTGGCAGGAATTGCCGAACCAACACAGCCGGTCTCGCCTGGACATGAGGCGATGACGCATTTTGGGTTGACATCAGACCAAGCCATGATTGTTGGCGCGGGCATGTTGGGCGGAGCGGTTGGGCTTTATGCTTTGTTGGGCGGGGCAGCCTGGACTCTGGCTGGCGGAGCGTCCGGGGCGCTGTTGGGGGATTGGTGGTTCATTCAACGAACCGACACCACCAGCCCGCGCAAGCTGCCGGTTCGGCATTATGTACGGCTGTCGGCTTGATTCGGCAGGGTGAAGCGATCCGATCAGGGCGACGCTGAACCAGCGCGCCCCACGGATCGAGCGGTCATTGCAAGCGGCGGCGAAGGGTGGCCACGATGCTATCCACAGAAGTGCTGGGAGCGAAAGCGGTCCAAAAGCGACCATCAGGGCCAATCACATAGATCAGCCCCGAGTGATCCATGGAATACCCACCATCGGCCGATGGGGCACGGCGGTAGAACACGCGATAGGATCGTGCGGCGGCGGCGATCTGTTCCGGGCTGCCGGTCAATCCAACGAGGCGCGGTGGGAACAAGGCCACATAATCGTGGAGAACGGCGCTGGTGTCGCGTTCGGGATCGACGGTGATGAAAATGGGTTGAACAGAGGCACCGGCGGCCCCCAATCGCTGGACGGCGTCGGCCATGGTTTGGAGTTCGGTCGGACAGACATCGGGACAGTGCGTGTAACCGAAAAAGACCAGTAAGAACCGGCCACGAAAATCCGTGTCTGAGACGGCATGACCGGAATCATCCACCAGTGAAAAACGGCTGTTAATGCCGACGCCCCGTCCGCTTGGTCCCCAAGCCAGGCTGGCGAACAGCAGAACCACCAGAACCACCACGCCAGCGAGGGGCACGACTCGTTTATCCATGACGGTATCCACGTTTTTTTGGTCATACTGGTGAGGGGGAAGGCGCATCCGCGCCCTTGGCTTCGCGCCATGGGGCGCGCGGCGGCGGTCGCCGCCGATACCAACGGCACGGATCATTGTCTAGGGCCGTTGGTATATACCATCGACTCTCGAAAATGGCCTTTATCGCGAGCGGATATGGTTCGAAACTCCTTACTGTCGATGGCGACTCGGGGCGTGGCCGTGGCCGAGCGGTTGACGTGGGCGTTGGGCCATCTCCGGGCCGAGCGTTTTGCCGTGGCCGAAATGCTGTATCGGGGCGTTCTGGCCGAGCGCCCCGATCAGGGGGAGGCTTTGCACTATCTGGGAGTCCTCACCCACCGGCTGGGGCGTTTTGACGAGGCCGAAGGTCTGTTGGGGCGGGCGGTGGAGGTTCGGCCAGACTGGGCCGAAGCCTGGATGAGTTTGGGCAACGCCCGGCTCGCTTTGGGTCGGATCAACGAAGCCGTGACCGCCTATCAACAGGCTTTGGACTTAGCCCCGGACCATCTGAACGCCCGGAAAAATCTGGGCATCGCCTGGTTAGGGCTGGGAGAGGCCAGCAAGGCGGAGGCGGCGTTTCGGTGGGTGCTGGACCAGAACTCGGAACAAGCTGGGATTTATGGCGATCTTGGCACGACCTTGTTCCATCAAGGGCGGTTGGCCGAAGCCGAAACTCACTATCGACGCGCCTTAGCTCTGGATCCGACCGATGTCCAGACGCGCAGCAATCTTGGCAATGTGTTGTTGAATCAAGGCCGTTTGGTCGAGGCTGAGGCCGAATATCGGCACGCCTTGGCCGAGTCTCCCGATTACGGTGAGGCTACCGGGAATTTGGGGCTCGCGTTGTTCGCCCAAGGGCGAGTGGTAGAGGCCATCGCCTGCTATCAGCAGGTGTTATACCGGCAAGCCCTGACACCGACACACCGCCGGTATCGGGCCACGACGGCGGCCCTGCGTCCTCGTGGACACGAAGCCAAGGGCGCGGATGCGCCCGCCCGGCGTCTGAAGGCAGCCTTGACGAGTCACCATCAAGGCTCGAGGGTGTTAAACCATCCCCCCTACCATGAAGCCGTCTTGGGCAATCTGGGGATGGCCTGGCTGTCTCAAGGGGCCCTGAGCGAGGCCGAAGCCTGTTATCGGCGATTGCTCGGGCAGCGGCCAGACCACGCCGATGATCATTATGGATTGGGCAATGTGCTGGTTGAACAGGGGCGTTTGGCGGATGCCGAAGCCTGTTTCCGGCGGGCCTTGGCGTTGCAACCGGATCATCCCGGCGCCTACGGCAATTGGGTTTATCTTCAGATGTTTCTGCCGGGGGTGGGGTTGCCGGAGATCCTGGCGGCTCATCGGGCCTGGAATGAGACCTGTGCCGCCCGTTTTGTCGGGACAGGGCCGGCGGCACCGTCCTTGAGCGGGACCGTCGGGAGCGGAACCGTCGGGAGCGGAACCGCTTTGCCCCGACTGGGCTTCGTGTCTCCTGACTTTCGTGATCATCCGGTCGGCTTCTTTACCATCCGAACGCTGGAGGGACTGCGACAGGCCGGGTACGAGCTGGTGTGTTATGCCAACCACCCCGAAAAACCCGACGACCAAGACCGGCTCACCGCTCGGTTCCGGGCGGCGGCGACGCTGTGGCGATCGGTGCATGGATGCTCTGACGATGAGTTGGCGGCCACCATTGCCGCCGATCGGATCGAGATCCTGTTCGACCTGACCGGCCACATGGAAGGCAATCGGCTCTTGACCTTCGCGCGTCGACCCGCGCCGATTCAGGTGAGTTGGGCCGGTTACATGGCCACCACGGGCCTCGAGACCATGGATGTTTTGCTGGCGGATCGACATCAAGTGCCAGAGGGCCACGAGCCCTATTACCGCGAACGGATCGTGCGTCTGCCCAACAGTTTCATTTGCTACCAGCCGCCGATGGCGACTTTACCCGTAACCCCGCTTCCAGCCTTCACGAATGGGCATATCACCTTCGGCTCGTTCAATATTTTGGCCAAGCTCAATGACGGGGTGGTCGATGTCTGGAGCCGGATTTTGCGGGGTTTGCCCCAAGCCCGACTGGTGCTGAAGGCACGGGCCTTCGAGGATGCTGACTGCCGACGGCGCCTGGAAACGGCATTCGAACATCGGGGCGTGAGCGCCGATCGGCTGCGTTTCCTGGGGCGAACCGGGCATACCGACCATTTGGCGGCCATCGGGCGTGTCGATCTGGCGTTGGATTCGTTCCCATTCTCAGGCAGCACCACCACTCTGGAGTGCCTTTGGATGGGGGTTCCGGTGGTGACTTATCCAGGAGAGAGTTTCGCCAGCCGACACTCGTTCGGGTTCCTGACCACCGTAGGCTTGACCGACAGCATCGCCCAAGACCAGGATCAGTATGTTGAGCGGGCGTTGACGTTAGCGACGGACTGGGGGCGTTTGGCCGCGTGGCGGGCTGGACTGCGACAGCGATTGCTGGCCTCGCCCCTCTGTGATCAGGATCGCTTTGTCCAGGACTTCGTGGCAGCATGCCTTGGGATGCTGGATGGTGGACGGGGCACGAGCTGACGTGATGGGGACGCGAATGTTCTGGTCACAGTCCCTCCGTTTTTTCAATGAGTTATAACCATCGAGCCTTGATGGTGACTCATCAAGTCTGCCCTCAGACGCCGGGCGGGCGCATCCGCGCCCTTGGCTTCGCGCGCATGGGCGCGCGGGGCCGTCGTCGCGGCCCGATACCGGCAGTGTGTCATCGTTATAGCT
>CAIXKV010000003.1 GCA_903920145.1 uncultured Rhodospirillales bacterium | reverse complement strand
GCGAGCTATAACAATGACACACTGCCGGTATCGGGCCGCGACGACGGCCCCGCGCGCCCATGCGCGCGAAGCCAAGGGCGCGGATGCGCCCGCCCGGCGTCTGAGGGCAGCCTTGATGAGTCACCATCAAGGCCCGATGGTATGAACCCATGACGGTTTCGCCGTAACGTCAACGTCCTGAGGTCAAGGAGGCTGTGCCTCCTTGCAGGTGCAAGGGCGAAGCCCTTCAAGGCTCGCCGATATCACAATTCCAAGCGCGGTGGCACCTGGGTTTTGCCCTTGGCATCGCCGCGTCCAGAAAGGCTAGGGTTGGTCATGAAATAACGGTGGGCCGAGAAGGGGGGCTCGCCGCCCTCGGTTGTAACCCGGTGGAACTGCCCTGAAGAGTCAAGCTCCCAACTGGAAGCGGCATCCTTGAGATTGGCCACCATCACCTGTTCCAAAATTTGTTGATGGACGGTGGTATTCTCGATGGGCACTAGGCTTTCGATGCGGCGATCAAGATTGCGGGGCATCCAGTCTGCCGACGAGATGAACACCAAGGCGTGCTTCGAGGGCAGGCGGTGGCCGTTGCCAAAGCAGACGATGCGGGCATGTTCCAAAAAGCGACCGACGATGCTTTTGACCCGAATGGTTTCGGACAACCCAGGGACACCCGGACGCAGGCAGCAAATACCGCGAATGACCAGATCAATGCGGACGCCCGCCTGGGACGCCTCGTACAGCTTATCGATCATGTCCGGGTCGACCAGAGAATTCAGCTTGGCCCAGATCGCGGCGGGTTTTCCCGCTCGGGCGTGGGCAATTTCCGTGTCGATATGGTGATAAAGCCGATCCCGCAGATTGATCGGTGCAAAGGCCAGCTTTTCCAAGGCTTCGGGGGTGGCATAGCCGGTCATATAGTTAAAAATCGCCGAGGCATCGCGGGTCAGAGCTGGATCGCAGGTAAAAAAGGATAAATCCGTGTACACACGGGCCGTCACCGGGTGATAGTTCCCAGTTCCAAAGTGAACATAGGAGCGCAAGTTGTTGTGCTCGCGCCGTACCACTAAAGAGACTTTCGCATGAGTCTTGAGATCAAAGAAGCCATAAACCACTTGGGCCCCAGCCCGCTCTAAATCTCTGGCCCATTGAATATTGGCTTCTTCGTCAAACCGAGCCTTGAGTTCGACCATCGCCGTGATGCTTTTCCCAGCCTCGGCGGCTTCCACCAAGGCCTGGACGATGGGGGAATTCTTCGAGGTTCGATATAGGGTTTGCTTAATTGCCACTACGGCCGGATCGCGAGCCGCTTGGCGTAAGAACTGGACCACCACATCGAAACTCTCGTAAGGGTGGTGAACTACGATGTCTTTATGGCCGATTGCGGCGAAGCAATCCCCGCCAAAATCCCGAATCCGCTCGGGAAACCGGGCATTATAGGGCTGAAAGAGCAAATCCGGGCGCTGATCCACGATCAATTGCTTAGTGTCGGCGAGTCCGATCAGGCCGTCGAACACAAAAACATCGTCAGGTAGGGCTTTTAAGCTTTGGCGCAGCAAATTCCGCATGCTGGACTTCATACCGGCATCCACCGCCAACCGAATCACGCCGCCGCGCCGCCGTCGCTTGAGGGCGCTTTCAAAGGTCAGAACCAGATCTTCGGCCTCTTCGTCGATTTCCAGCTCGCTGTCGCGCAGAATGCGGAACAGCCCATGATCCATTAAGGCAAAGGGCGGGAATAATTTTTGATAGAACATTAAGACAAGTTGTTCAATCAGAATAAATCGCAACGCATCACCCGGCAGTCGAATCACTCGCTCTAATTGAGCCGGCAGCGGCACCAGGGCGTTGATCTCCCGGTTTTTCGAGGCGTCGAACAGACGCAGCGCCAGAGCAAAACCCAGATTCGGGATGAAGGGAAAGGGATGGGCCGGATCGATGGCCAGTGGGGTGAGAATCGGGTAGACATCGTTGCGGAATTTGGCTTCGAGCCAGTCGCGTTCGGCGGTGCTGAGTTCGTCGATGTCGAGGACCGCAAGGCCAGCCTCCCGCAACTCGTCCCGCAGGCGGTGCCAGCAAACTTGCTGGTCGGCCATCAAATCCGCGACTCGTCGGTTGATGGCCTGCAATTGCTGAGTCGGTGTCAGGCCCTCGGGTGAGGTGGCCTGAACCCCCGATGCTACCTGAACCTTAATGCCGGCGACTCGGACCATAAAAAACTCGTCCAGATTGCTGGCCGAAATAGACAGGAACCGCAGCCGTTCAAGCAAAGGGTGAGCGGGGTTTTTGGTCTCGTCGAGCACGCGCTGATTGAAATCAAGCCATGATAGCTCGCGATTGATAAAGCGTTCGGGATTCGTGGTGACGGTCGTGGCGGGAGCAATCGTGGTGATGGGGGCGACCGCAGTCATCGGGGAGTCCTGATTTCGGGGTTTCGGTATCTAAACAGTTCGGTTTGGCCAGGAATGACAGGCACGAACGACGGTATGGGCGAATCGGTGACGCGAATTTGGCTGGATCGTGGATGTTTTGTGACGATTCCAAAGGTCGATGCTGCCCTGACGCCGGGCGGGTGCGTCCGCGCCTTTGGCTTTGCGCGCATGGCCGCGCGGGGTCGCCGTCGCGGTCCGAGGACCGGCGTTGTGTCATGGTTAGGGCTCGCCGGTATCTTGTCGCATTGAGACTCGCGCTTTTTGGCGAGCCCTTGTTTGGACATTGCGAATCCCCTAGACTGACTTCCAGAGCAGGGGGACCGTGTCTGCCCCACCGCTATGAAGAGGATTGTGCCCGATACTATCGGGTATGACCAACCGAAGACCATGTCATCACGTGAGGCTCTGCCCTTTCTGGCCGGACCTAGGGTGGGTGTTGTGTCGGTTTTGGCGTGCTTTACTCCCACGCGGCCCCCGATACTATTGGCGTGGATGTGGGGGCAGTGAAGAGAGCGGAGGGGGTGACGGTGGCGGACCCGAACGGGCGCAAGCTTGGCAAGTACCGCGTCTATTCACTCCTTGGCCGGGGGGCTGCTGGGACGGTCTATCGCGCCAGAGACACCGAGGCACGTCGGTCGGTGGCGTTCAAGGTGCTGCGGGCCGAAGCTTTTGGCAAGGGGAACCGCGAAGTCGCCATCCAACGGATGGTGATCGAGGCTCAAGCTGCCAGCGCATTGAACCACCCTAACATCGTTGCCGTTTATGACTACCGCATTCATGCGCCAGCGGCGACGACCGGCGATGACGTCTTGGGTTATATTGTCATGGAGCTGGTGGCAGGGCGTTCGCTGGCCCGGCACTTCCAGGTCAAGGACCGAGTCGGGCTGGCCTTTGCGCTTCAAGTTATGGCCGGTTTGTTGGCGGCGTTGGAGCATGCTCATGGTCGCGGCGTCATCCATCGCGACGTGAAACCGGGGAATATCCTGCTGAGTGTCGCGGGCAAGGTGAAACTTGCGGATTTTGGTCTGGCTCATGTCGAAGGGCGGCCTGATGTCGACGACGGCAGCCCCTTTGGAACCTTATGCTATCTTGCTCCCGAGCGGCTGCGTGGTGAGCCAGGGGATGCGCGCAGCGATTTATTCTCGGCGGGAGCGGTGTTTTATGAGGCCCTGACCGGGCAACGCGCTTTTCCGGGCTTGGCGGCGGCGGTGGCTCGCCGGATTTTGAATGATCATCCGGTTCCGCCCTCGGTCGGTCATCGCGAGGTGCCCAAGGCCCTTGATGCGGTGGTGGCCCAGGCCTTGGCCAAAGCCCCCGAAGCGCGCTTCGCTTCGGCCCGAGCCTTTGCCGACGCTATTCGCGCGGTGGTTGGCGAGTCTCGTTGGGCTGAAGCGGTGGCGGCTGCCGACGAAGGGTCCGGGAGTGTCGCGCCGCTATGGAATATCAGCCAACCCGAAGGCGGGACTCGGGACTGGAACGAGGAGCCGGAAGAACTCACCACCGCACCGTTACGGCGAATCCTGGAACAGGCCGGGTTGACGCCCACGCCGCTCTCTCCTCCCTCTGCCGAGCCTGAACCTGAGCCCGAACCCGCAGTCGAGCCTCCTCAATCCCTCCCCCCCCAGCCGTCCTCTGAACCGGCCCCCTCTGAGTCCGAGCTGGCCCCGCCCCCGGCGCCGGTTGCCGCCCCCAGTTTCCGGCGAGGTTTCGGTCGGCGTCTGGGGCGGGTGTTTGCGGTGGGAGTCAGTGTGGTGGTGGTCACCGTTGCTGTTGCGCTGGTGGCGCCGTCTGGGATTGCTCCCGACAGCGTGTTTCAACCGCCTGCCAAGCCGGTCCTGAAAGCCCTCTCATCCCCGAGTCCCGTTGTTGTCGAGGCATCCGCCATTAAACCGGAAGGGGCCAAACCAGACGGATCCAAACCGGAAGGGCCTAAGCCGGCGCCTTCGGAAACGGTTCAGCGGCCAGAATTCCCCCAATCCGTCGCCTCGCCTCCCGTGCCGCTGCCGGTCGCCCCGCCCCTGCCCCTGCCAAAGACGAACCCGGTCGGGATGCGTCATGATCAAGAGTTTGCGGCGGCGCTAGCGTTGTTTCGGCAGTCGAATTTGAGCGCGGCAGCCCAGGCATTCCAGGCGTTCGTAGCGGCGTGGCCGGAAGACCCGGCGGCCCCCGAGGCGCTGTTTCATTTGGGCGAGGCGCGGTTGGCGTTGGGCGATCCGGGCCAGGCTCGGGACAGCTTTGAACGGCTGACCGAGCATTATGCAACGTCGCCGCAGTTCGGTCCCGGCTGGGTGATGTTGGGAATCGCCGAAAGCCGTCTGGGGCGGCGGGATGCGGCGTGCGATGCCTTCACCCGCTCCCGGAGTCTGCCTTTGCCACCCTGGGCGGCGCAACGTTTGGCGGCAGAGCGGCGGGCTGCCGATTGCTCGTGATGCTGGCTCCTCGAGTCGGCTCCTTTTTGATGGAGACTTGAGAGTGATGATGCCGGCAAGCCATGACAGTGACAGATCGCCGGTCTCGGGTTGTAACGGTGCCCGTCCGGTGTCCAGGTTGCGCTGGTGGTGGGCGGTGGCGCTGTGGGCGGTGGTGTGGGCGTTGCCATTGGCCGGCGCGCGGGCAGAGCGGATCGAGCTGGACGACGGCAGTGTGCTGATGGGCAATGAGGTCAACACCAAAGGCGAGACCGTGACCATTCATCTGGATATCGGCCAGATGATCGCGGTACCTCGGGCGCATATCGTGCATCGGGGGGATCCTGCGACCTCGCCGTTGGTGACGGCGGCCCCATTGCGATTCCATGGCTCTAATACCATGGGCGAGCGTTTGGTGCCGGCCTTGGTGGATCATTTTGTGGCCAGTCATGGGGCGGCGGCCTCGCCGTGGTTGGTCGGCGAGTTGGCCGGTGAAAAGACACTGATCGTCAATGGCGGGGAGGCTGGCCTGCCGCACGAAATCGAGGTGCGGGCCTTTGGCTCTAACACCGCCTTTGCGGCGCTCCAAACTGGGGCTGCCGATATCGGTCTTTCGGCCCGGCCTATTCGGGACAGCGAAAGTGCTGTTTTGCGAGGGCTGACGGAACAGGGGGTGGCACTGGACGGAATCGCCGTGATCGTCAACCCGAGCAATCCGCTTCGGTCGGTGACGCTGGCCCAACTGGCGAAGATTCTGTCCGGTGAGATTGCCGATTGGAGCCTCGTCGGAGGGGCTCCGGGGCCCATCCATGTGCGGCTGCCCGATGATCGCTCGTCTTTGCCCGAAACCCTTCAAACCTTGGTGCTGGCTGGCCGCCGCCTGACTCCTGCTGCCGAACGGGTCGAATCGAGTCAGGCGTTGTCGGCACGGGTGGCCGCAGAGCCCGGAGCCATCGGGCTGGTCAGTCTTGCCTATGTCGATCAAACGCGGGCCTTGGATATTCGGGGCTGTTCCGGCGAAGTGGGGCCGACCGCGTTCTCGGTCAAAAGCGGGGATTATCCCCTGACCCGGCGTCTGTTCCTGTATGCCCGGCCCCAACCGCGACCGAAGGTGATCGACGATGTGTTGGCGTTTGCGGTCAGTCCTGCGGGTCAAAGCGCCATCGCCGCCGCTGGTTTCGTCAATCAGGAGATCGAGAGCGACGGCGGTGTGACCCGCCGGACTCGACGCCAGATGATGATTGATGACGCCAGCATCGACTTTGGGTTGGCGCGTAATTTCTTGAAAGTCACCGAAGGCGCCAGCCGGTTGTCACTGACCTTTCAGTTCGATGAAGGCGGCGTGGCTCCGGCGGGCTCTGCCGATGATGATATTCGGCGCCTGATCGCCTTCATGAAAGGCCCGGTGGGATCAGGGCATCAAGTGCTGGTTCTGGGCTTTTCGGGACCGACCGACGTGCTGCAACAAGGCACTGTATTGTCGGAGAACCGTGCCCGCGAAGTGGCGGTGCGTCTGACGAAAAGCGGCCTGAAAGTTGCCGTTGCCGCCGGTTTCGGCCCGATCACGGCCCCTTGTACCGAAACCCCCGACACACGGGAGCGGAGCCGGCGGGTGGAGGTTTGGATGCGGTGAAAGCCGCTCATACCATCGAGCCTTGATGGTGACTCATCAAGGCTGCCCTCAGACGCCGGGCGGGCGCATCCGCGCCCCCTAGAGTCCACACACTGGGGCTTCGCGTCCACGAGGACGCGGGGCCGCCGTCGCGGCCCGATACCGGCAGTGTGTCATCGTTATAGCTCGCCGGTATGGCTCATCGAGG
The DNA here is from genome assembly GCA_903920145.1 of uncultured Rhodospirillales bacterium. GTDB lineage: Bacteria > Pseudomonadota > Alphaproteobacteria > Azospirillales > Azospirillaceae > BOG-933. Next base: position 13,629 of record CAIXKV010000003.1, on the reverse strand, counting down.
CTGCCCTCAGACGCCGGGCCGCCGTCGCGGCCCGATACCGGCGATGCGTCAGTATCAGGGCTCGCCGGTATTGCCCATGGCGTCATGAGATCCAGGGGGGCTGTGTCTCCTTGCGGGAAGGTAAGGCGGAGCCTCCCGAAGCCAAGGAAACATCGCTCTCCTAGCGCCGATGGGGTTTCTCCTCACCTAATCCAGGAACAAATCCCCGACCAATTCACCACCCGGACTGGCCGCATAAACCGAGTAATCGGTTACGCCATTTTCAGAAAGAATATCTTCGTCGATGAAAAAGTTGCCGGTGGTGGTGCGGCTGTCACGGGTTAGAATGGCGTGGGCTGCATCGGCGACAATCTCGGGTTTGCGGGTTTGTTCCGGCTCAACCATCCCGCCCAGCATGACCAACGCCGCCGTGCCGATCACCGTTCGCGGCCAGAGGGCATTGACCGCCACTCCAGAGGCCGCAAATTCGGCACTCAGGCCGATGACATATAGGCTCATGGCGTATTTCGAGACGGTATAGGCGGTGTGGTGCCGGAACCATTTCGGGTTGAGATTGAGCGGCGGTGCCAACATCAGGATATGAGGATTCGCCGCCTTTTTGAGGTGGGGCAGGCACGCTTGGCAACAGGCGAACGTGCCACGGGCGTTGATATTCATCATGAGGTCAAACCGTCGCAACGGCGTATCCAGCGTCCGGGTCAGGCTGATGGCGCTGGCGTTGTTGACCAGAATATCAAGACCGCCAAACCGGGCGACCGCTTGGGCGACGGCAGCGGTGACTTGGTCTTCGTCGCGAATATCCACCATCACGGCCAGGGCGTGGCCGCCGGCAGCCTCGACCTCTCTGGCCGTGTCATGGATGGTGCCGGGCAGCTTGGGATGGGGCTCCGATGTCTTCGCGGCAATGACGACATTGGCGCCGTCGCGCGCCGCTCGAAGAGCGATGGCGCGGCCAATGCCACGACTAGCGCCAGTGACGAACAGGGTCTTGCCCGCCAGGGACATCATAACCGATCACCCTTTCATCGATTGGCAAACAGCGCGTTGCCAAGAGCCGTTGGTGGGGAATCGTCAACGGATAGTCACGAGCCCGCACCCCACGGGAGTGAGTGTGCCTGATGACCGCTGAAGGTGCAATGCCTCACCCTTTATTCCGCATCAGGCGGGCCTTATCCCGTTGCCAGTCGCGTTCCTTTTGAGTTTCGCGTTTATCGGCCATGCGTTTGCCTCGGGCGAGGCCCAATTTCACCTTGGCGATTCCGCGCGCGTTGAAATAGACCGCAAGCGGAACAATGGTAACGCCTTCACGACGGATGCCAATCAACAGCTTGGCCATTTCCCGCCGATTGAGCAGCAATTTGCGGGGGCGTTTGGTTTCGTGCTGGAGCCAACGACCGGCCAGTTGATATTCGGGGATGAACGCATTGATTAAAAACAATTCACCCGACTGTTCGCCAGCATAAGACTCGTTAATGCTGGCTCGCCCCGAGCGCAACGACTTAACCTCGGTGCCAGCCAAGACAATTCCGGCTTCCACTGTATCTTCGATGAAGTAATCAAAACGGGCGCGGCGGTTTTGCGCCACCGTATGCCCTTGCTCGTCCTTATCCTTGCCCGCCACCGTCGTTGTGCCTTTCTTGTGACCTGATCCCGTCGTGATCCCCCGCGATCCCAGGCAGTACGGCCTTTGTGAAAACCGGGCCGAGGGCAGGTCCGTGTCGCTCCCCTCAACCCGCTTTCAACATCAACAGCCCGTTCAGCCGAGCAGGCCAAGCTTGGTCATGGCTGCGCGGACTCGATTTTGCGTGTCCTCGGTCACGGGGACCAAAGGCAAACGCAGGCTGTTTTCGCAGCGACCCAGCAGGCTGGCGGCGTATTTGACCGGCGCCGGATTGGTTTCCAGGAACAGGGCATTGCTGAGGGGCTGCAACTGGTCGCGCAGTCGGAACACGGTCGGCAGATCGCCGATTCGCCATGCTTCATGCAAGGCCGCGCAGTGGCCTGGGGCGACATTGGCCGTCACCGAGATACACCCAACCCCGCCTTGCGCCAGAAACGCCACAACGGTGGTGTCTTCCCCTGAGAGTTGGCAAAAATCCGGTCCAACCTCCAACCGGGTGTCGAGCGGCCTTGCTAAATTGGCGGTGGCGTCCTTCACTCCGACGATGTTAGGCAATTTGGCCAGCCGGGCCAGAGTCGAGACCGAGAGGTCAACGACGCTCCGTCCGGGAATATTGTAGAGGATGATCGGCAGCTCTGCCGAATCATGAATGGCTTTGAAATGCTGATAGAGACCTTCCTGCGTCGGCTTGTTGTAATAGGGCGTGACCACCAGGGCCGCGTCGGCGCCGGCCTGCTTGGCATAGCGGGTCAGGGCAATGGCTTCTTCGGTGGAATTGGAGCCGGTGCCAGCGATCACCGGAACCCGGCGGTTGGCGGCCTCCAAGCACATGTCGATCACCCGTCGGTGCTCGTGATGGCCGAGGGTTGGCGATTCCCCAGTGGTGCCGCACGGCACCAAGCCGTGGGTTCCCTGGCTGATTTGCCAGTCGACCAGGCTGAGGAAGGCATCCTCGTCGACCGCCTCGTTCTTAAAAGGGGTGATCAGGGCGACCAACGATCCCGTAAACATGCCAAACTCCCTTGCCATAGCGCGCCCTGCCGTGGCGCGATGAATCCCGCCACCTTACCCCCCGAAGCCGGCGGCGGCAAGCCTGTGCGGCAGGGGTTCGTGACGGTGCTTGCAGGGGGGCTGTTGGCCTTTATGCTCGGGAACTTGGTGGGAAGCAGCGGGGTGCAGGCTGGGATTCTTTCGACGTCTGATCTGGATCGTTACCGGATGGCTTTTCATGACGGTGCCGAAGGCCAGTGGAGTGAGGCGGCAAGGCTGGCCGCAGGTGCCAAAGAGCCGCTTCCGGCCAAGGTGATCCAATGGCTTGATCTGGCTCGACCTCAAAGCGGGAACAGCTTTGCTGCGATCACAGCCTTCATCCGCGCCAACCCCGAGTGGCCGAATCAGACCGGACTCCAGCGCCAAGCCGAGGCCGCCATGCCCTTGGACCTGCCCGCTGCCGAGGTACGGGCGTGGTTTGCACAGCATGCACCGATGAGCGCCGATGGCGCGGGACGGTATGTCGAGGCCTTGGTGGCGGGGGGGACGCCAGCCAAGGCTGCCGATGTGGCGCGGCGGTTCTGGGTCGAGGCCGGCTTTGTCAGTGTCGACGAGGAAGCCGGCTTTCGTACCCGCTTTAAAGCGCAAATCCGGGCCGTCGACGATTGGGCTCGGCTGGATCGTTTGCTGTGGGACCATCAATCAACGGCGGTCCGTCGGCTTCTGCCGCTGGTCGATGACGGACATCGGGCTTTGGCGTCGGCGAGGATTGCATTGGCCGATGACGAGCCTGGGGTGGCCGAGCTGGTCAAGCGGGTTCCGGTCGTTTTGGCCGGGGATTCAGGGCTGCTGTATGAACGGTTGCACTGGAATCGACGGAAGGACAATGACGGCGGGGCGCTGGCGATTCTGCGAGACCCGCCGGCCCAGTTGGGGCGGCCAGCCTTGTGGTGGGCCGAGCGTAACATTTTGGCCCGCCGATTGATGGTCCAGCACGATGCCGCCGGAGCCTATCGCCTCGTTCAGGCTCATGGCATGACCGAGGGCCAACCTTTGGCCGAAGCCGAGTTTCTGGCGGGGTTTCTGGCATTGCGGGCGTTGCATCAGCCGTCGGACGCTTTTGCTCATTTCCACCGGGTGTATCAGGCGGTCGCCACGCCCATGAGTCTGGCGCGGGGCGCCTATTGGTGTGGGCGGGCCGCCGAAGCTCTGCATGATCAGGCCCAAGCCCAACGGTGGTACAGCGCCGCCGCTCGCTATCCGACCATGTTTTACGGGCAATTGGCGATCGCGGCGCTGGGCCATGATCACCCGCCGGTCATGCCGCCGGAGCCGGTTGTCTCGGAAACCGATCTTCAGGGATTTGATCGTCTGGAATTGGTGCGGACGATTCGCATGCTCCACGAAATCGACCCTCGCGACGAGGCTGGGCATATCGGACTGTTTTTACGGCGCGTGATCAAGGATGGGAGGGGAGCGGTTCAATTTGCGCTGTTGGCGCGTCTGGCCGATGAAGTCCAACGACCAGATCTGGCCATCACTGTTGCAAAACAGGCACTTTTGACCGGCGTTACGCTGACCCGGTTGGGCTATCCGGTTCTTCCGATTCCAGCGGCGGGCGGCGTCGAATCCAGCTTGGCGTTGGCGGTGATTCGCCAGGAAAGCACCTTCAACACCACCACCATCAGTCCAGTGGGGGCCCGAGGCTTGATGCAGTTGATGCCTGCCACGGCCCAGCAAGTGGCTGGCAAATTGGGGCTGCGTCATGACGATGGCCGACTAATCACTGACCCTGATTATAATATTCTCTTGGGAACCACGTATTTGGGGCAGTTGATTGGGGGATACGGTGGGTCTTATGCCTTGGCAATTGCCGCCTATAATGCCGGCTCTGGTCGGGTTCGCGATTGGTTAAGCAAATTTGGCGACCCGCGCAACGGCGATTTGGATGGCGTAGACTGGGTGGAATCGATTCCGATTGCCGAGACCCGGAATTATGTTCAGAGGGTCTTGGAGGCTCTGGAAGTGTATCGTGTCCGTCTGGGAGTTGCTAAAGCCGATCTGACATTGACGCGAGACCTTGCGCGTTGACACCTTGGGAGCGTGGGCGTTCGGCCCGCGCTCCTAGGATGGTTCTGTTGGCCTTATCCTGATCCTAAGGCCTATGCCTGCGAAGCCAAGGACATAGACGCGCCCGCCGGAGTTCCCTTGGAACCGGCAGACGGGCGGCTCCTCTTGGTAATCAGTGATTATTTTAAAACCAAAGCTTTCACTGAATATAAAAACCAGGGTACAACTAATAATTATTACGATCTCTTACCGATCCAGAATAGTTTGGCATGCGTCTGTATGGGGCCGGTTATGGATTATCATTAATGGATATTAATTAGTTGCAGTAGATTTTAAAATAGGATATAAGGCCGGCGCCTTTTCACGGTGGGCTGAGTTTTTAATCCAAGCTCGCCTAAGTCTATGTAGGCGTTTGAGTCCGTCATTCGTGCTTGTTTCGAATCGGTTGGGGGCGTGATCGCGAAAATGATGCTGTCGCCTGGAAGCGATTAAAATGAAAGGGGATTGCCTGATGTCCTACGCGCATAATTCGAACTACAACATCTCGGCTTGGCCGTCTTTGCTTGATGCCGTGGCCGGTCATGCCGACGCTCGCGGATGGGCGGCTCTGGACGATCTCGCCGACTTCATCGCCGGTCTGGAGATCGCCGAGGCCCTGGGGTTTGTGGTTCGGGAAAAACGATACGGCCGAGAGTTCGTGGTGTTGACTCCGATAGGCCGTGGAGTGGTTGCCGAAGCCGCTGCCGTTGCTGCTGCCGCCGCGTAACACATAACATTTTGTGCGGAAAGCGGTGCTGCTGGAAGGGGTCGGCCGCCGGCTTGGGTTAATCCTGGCACGGCACCAAGGAATAATTATCCAAGGCCAATTGGGCTAGGAGATCATCAACCGATAGTTCAAGCTCATCGCGGCGGCCCGAACGTTGTTCCTGTTCGGTCGTGCTGTGGTGTCTTCGCATAATCCGTACTCCGCAAAGAGGGATCTTGATCTTGCCTGTTTCGGTGTTGGCCGAGAGCGGGCGACAAGGCTCTGATTAATCCTGGCAAGGAACCAGAGAGTAATTGTCCAGAGCCAACTGGGCCACCAAATCGTCGATGGATAATTCGAATTCATCGTGGCTGTTGATCGCAGAGATGCTGGTCATTGTGGTCATTCCTTAAAGGTTTGTGGTTCTGGTGAGGCCGTGAAAGCGGTGCGCCGCAGGATGCGAACAACGCGCTCGGATTAGTTCTGACAAGGGATCATGCAGTAATTGTCGAGACCCAACTGAGCCACCAAATCGTCGATAGACAATTCAAATTCATCGTGGCTATTGATCATGGAGATGCTGGTCATCGTGATCACTCCTTAAAGACTTTATGTTTTTATGAGAGACAAAAACCAGAGACCGATAGTATCTGTAGCTCTATTTAAATTAATCCTGGCAGGGAGCCAGTGAATAATTATCAAGAGCCAGTTGGGCCACCAAGTCATCAATAGATAATTCCAGGTCATCATGGCCATTGATCATGGAGATATTGGTCATTTCCGTTACTCCTTAAAGCTTCAGCGTTCGCTATCAGGGCCATTTGGTTCCTGGTCACTGGCGGACGCTGGGGATGATCCGTTGTCGTTCTGGGTTTCTAAGAGAGCAACAAGCGTGCCAGTCGTGTCCTGGCCTCACCCCGGATGATGGTTTGGAATAAAATCAATGAGTTACCCGGACGGAATGCGCGATCAAGGAATCGTCGCATGATGGGACGGGGCGATGGGCCTCGCAAATTTCAACGAAGCCTGGGACGGAATCGCAAAATTCGAAGAATTGGGTCTGCGACCGTGGCCCGATACCGGCGGTGGGTCGCGGATTTGATGGGGCAACATTAAGGCTCGAGGGTCTGGTATCATCGAGCCTCGATGCTGCAACACTAGGGCTCGATGATATGAAGGGGCGTCTAGGCCGTTTTCTCGACACCACGGGTCGGCGCCTCGGCGAGCTGTTGGAGTCGATCCGAAGCCGTTTCAAGAACAAAGGGGCCGGAGTTGCTGCCGTTGCGGACGCTCCGGTTCGCCCGCGCGGGCTAGGGCAGTTTCTTGAGGGCGACTATAGCAATGCCGCCGGTCATCGCGCCTATAAGCTCTATGTTCCTGGTGGGTATGGCGACGCTCCTTTGCCGCTGTTAGTGATGCTGCATGGGTGCGGTCAAACTCCCGACGATTTTGCGGTGGGAACTGGCATGAATGAGTTAGCCGAGCAGCAGGATTGTCTGGTGCTGTATCCGGCTCAACCGGTCAGCGCCAACCGCTCGCGATGTTGGAACTGGTTCAGTCCAGGAGACCAGCAGCGGGATCAGGGAGAACCCTCGCTGATCGCCGGGATGACCCGCCAGGTGATGGCCGATTACGGCACCGATCCCCAGCGGGTTTATATTGCCGGCTTGTCGGCGGGAGGGGCCGCCGCCGCCATCATGGGCATGGCCTATCCCGATCTTTACGCGGCCATCGGCGTCCATTCGGGGTTGGCCTGCGGGGCTGCCAACGGGATGTTTTCGGCCTTTATGGCCATGCGCTCCGGGCGCCCCCTGGTGGTCCGTGCCGCTGGAAGAGACGGCGGGGCCCGTGCGCGAGACATCATGCCGACCATTGTGTTTCATGGTGACCGTGACACCACCGTCCACCCGGCGAACGGCGACCGGGTCATTGCGCAATCCAAGGACAGCGCAGGCATGCCCCTAAGGATGGAGCGATTCACCGGGCAGGTTCCAGACGGCCACGCCTGGAGCCGTATCCTCTACAGCGATCCCGCCGGGCGAACCGTGTTAGAACAATGGATCATCCACGGCGCTGGTCATGCTTGGTCAGGAGGCTGCGCCAAAGGCTCCTACATCGACCCTCGCGGGCCCGACGCCACGCGGGAAATGCTTCAGTTCTTTCTGAGGCACCGCCAGAGCCTTGGTGATTGAGGTCTGATACCCTCGAGCCTTGATGTTGACTCATCAAGGCTGCCCTCAGACGCCGGGCGGGCGCCTCCGCGCCCTTGGCTTCGCGCGCATGGGCGCGCGGGGCCGCGACGGCGCCTCCGCGCCGCCATCTTTGGAAACCTTGACTTTATAGGGCGATGGCCTGTTAACATCGCGCGCCGCCAAGCAGCGGTCCCGTTCCCCTGTCCGATAGCCCGCCCCATGCCCCGCGACTACCGCCCAACCGTGTTTCTGCCGCGCACCGACTTTCCCATGCGGGGCGGGCTCCCGACCAAAGAACCGGAACTCCTTAAGCGTTGGGCCGGGATCGGCCTTTATCAACGGCTGCGCGAGGTTTCGCGCGGAAGGCCTCGGTTCGTTCTGCATGATGGCCCGCCTTATGCCAATGGCAATATCCATATCGGCCATGCGCTGAATAAAATCCTTAAGGACGTGATCAATCGGTCGTGGCAGATGTTGGGCTATGATGCGCCCTATGTGCCGGGTTGGGATTGCCACGGCCTGCCTATCGAATGGAAGATCGAGGAAAAATACCGTGCCGCCGGGCGTGATAAGGATCAGGTGCCGATCCTTCAGTTTCGTGCCGAGTGCCGCCAGTTCGCCCAGGCTTGGGTGAATATTCAGTCCGAAGAGTTTCAGCGTTTGGGGGTGACCGGGGATTGGGCGCGGCCCTATACCACCATGACCACCGCCGCCGAAGCCCAGATCGTCCGCGAGATTCACAAGTTTTTGGTCAAGGGCGGCCTCTACAAGGGCGTCAGGCCGGTGCTGTGGTCGGTGGTTGAAAAGACCGCTCTGGCCGATGCCGAGGTCGAGTATCACGATCATGTTTCCACCACCGTTTCCGTCCGGTTCCCGGTGGTGCGTCCGTCGCGCCCGGAATTGGCTGGGGCTTCGGTGGTGATCTGGACCACCACGCCCTGGACTCTGCCGGGAAACCGGGCCATCGCCTATGGTCACGCCTTCGAGTATGGCGTGTTCCGGGTCGGGCAGGTGGCCGACGGCAGTCTGGCGGTTCCAGGCGAGACGCTGGTGGTGTGTTTGGCGCTGGCCGAGGCGACGGCCGCTGCCGCCGGCATCACCGATTGGCACTTGCTGCATCGGCTTTCTGGCGAGGCCCTGGCCGGCACAGTTTGCCATCATCCTCTGTTTGGCGCCGGTTATGACTTCGATGTGCCGTTGCTCCCTGGCGATTTTGTCACCACCGAGACCGGCACCGGCTTTGTTCATATTGCGCCGGGACATGGCGAGGATGACTTCCAGTTGGGTCGGCATTTTGGGATCGAGGTTCCTGAGACCGTAGGCGAGGATGGCCGATTCCTGGAGCGGGTGCCGCTGTTCGCCGGTCGGGCGGTCTACACCGCCGAGGGCAAACGGGGCGATGCCAATGGAGCGGTGATTGGTGCCATCACGGCGCGCGGCGGTTTGCTGGCGCGCGGCACGTTAGAACACAGCTATCCCTGCTCGTGGCGCTCCAAGGCCCCGTTAATCTTCAGGACCACGCCGCAATGGTTCATCGCTATGGACCGCAATGCGCTGCGTGAAGAGGCCTTGGCGGCCATTGACGCCACCCGTTGGGTACCACCTCAGGGTCGGAACCGCATTCATGCCATGATCTCCAGTCGCCCCGATTGGTGCATCAGCCGTCAGCGAGCCTGGGGCGTTCCCATCGCGCTGTTTTTGTCCAAGGCCGACGGAAAGCCCCTGGCGGATCCGGTGGTGTTGGAGCGGATTGCGAGTCTGTTCGAGGCTGAAGGGGCGGATTGCTGGTTTGCTCGACCGGCCCAGGACTTTCTGGGCGACGCTTACCGGGCCGAAGATTTCGAGCAAGTGCGGGACATTGTGGATGTCTGGTTCGAGTCGGGTTCGACTCACAGTTTTGTCCTCGAACATCGACAGGACGAATTGGGCTGGCCGGCGGCGCTGTATCTCGAAGGCTCGGATCAGCATCGCGGCTGGTTCCATTCGTCTTTGCTGGAGTCGTGCGGAACCCGAGGCCGGGCCCCGTTCGAGACGGTATTGACTCACGGCTTTGTGCTCGACGAGCGCGGCCTGAAAATGTCCAAGTCTTTGAAGAATGTCACGGCTCCCCAAGAGGTGTACGAACGCCAGGGAGCCGATATTCTGCGGCTGTGGGTGGTCGGGTCGGACTATTCCGAAGATTTGCGGATCGGTCCCGAAATCATCAAATATCAGGCCGATCTTTATCGTCGCCTGCGCAACACACTGCGCTATTTGCTGGGGGCTCTTGACGGATTCACCGAGGCCGAGCGCGTGACCGATGTTGCGGTCATGCCCGAATTGGAACGCTGGATTCTGCATCGTCTGAGCGAATTGGACGAACAGGTGCGCCAGGGAATTCAAGAATATGACTTCCACAGCCTGTTCACCATGCTGCACACCTTCTGCGCGGTCGATCTGTCGGCCTTCTATTTCGATGTGCGCAAGGATGCGCTCTATTGCGATCGGCCCGATTCGATCAGTCGCCGCGCGGTACGGACGGTGCTGGAACAGATATTCTCGTGTCTGACCGCTTGGTTGGCGCCGATTCTGTGCTTCACCGCCGAGGAGGCCTGGTTGGCCCGGCCTGGGGCCGCCGAAGCTGGGGCCAATGACAGCGTTCATTTGCGGACATTCCCCGCGTTGCCGGCAGCGTGGCGGGACGACGCTTTGGCCGCTCGTTGGGAGCGTATTCGGGCGGTGCGCCGGGTGGTGACCGGGGCCTTGGAGCGGGCGCGAGCTGATAAGGTGATCGGGGCTTCGCTTCAGGCAGAACCCGTGGTTTATGTGGACGCCGAAACGGTAGCCTTGCTGGCCACTGTGGCGTTCCAGGATGTGGTCATCACGTCATCGGTTCGCCTGACTTGCGAGCCGTCCCCGGCTGAGGCTTTCCGGTTGGATGAGGTTCCTGGCGTGGCCGTGGTGGCGGCGCTGGCCGAAGGCGTCAAATGCGAGCGGTGCTGGAAGGTTCTGCCCGAGGTTGGCACCGATGCTGACCATCCCACCCTGTGTCGGCGCTGCGTCGAAGCGGTCGAGGCGCATGACGCGGATCATCAAAACAGGGCAGAGGGATTGTCATGAGCGAGCAAAGTCGGGGGCTGAATGTCGCCACATATCGTCGGCTGGCGCTGGGATTCGCTATCGCCGGGGCCGTAATCGCGCTGGATCAGTGGGTCAAGTGGTGGGTGGTGACGGTGGTCATGCAGCCACCCCAAGTCATTGAGGTAACCGACTTTCTGAATTTGGTCATCACCTGGAATCACGGTATCAGCTTTGGCCTGTTCGCAGGAGAAGCCCGGACCATGCCCATCATCCTGATCGGGGTTGCGGCGGCGGTGGTGGTGATGCTGGTGCTTTGGCTGATTCGCGCCGACCGAATGGTGGCGGCGCTTTGGCTGGGGTTGGTGATCGGCGGTGCAGTGGGTAATGTGGTCGATCGGGTGCGGATCGGGGCGGTAGCGGACTTCATCGATGTGCATTTGGGGGATTGGCATTGGCCAGCGTTCAATGTCGCCGACAGCGCCATCACCATTGGCGTCATGCTGATCGTTATTGATGGATTGTTCAGCCGCCGGGATTTGTCGTAAGACTGTGTACCGGGGCGCGGGCAGGATGAGTAGGGCAGGGCCATGAACAAGAACGAACGCAAGACACGAAGACACGGTGCGGAAAAGCGCCGAAGGGCGGCGGCGGTGGGTTGTCTGGCGGCGGGCACGCTGGTTTTGGCCGGCTGCGGCGGTTGGCGGCAGACCTTTGGTCTGGATCACGCTCCGCCCGACGAGTTTCAGGTGGTCCAGCAGGCGCCGTTGAGCCTGCCACCGGACTTTACCTTGCGTCCGCCCCAGCCCGGTGCGGCTCGTCCCCAGGATGTGGCGGCCAACAACGCGGCGGAAGAGACTGTGTTCGGTCTCAAACGGGCACCGGGCGAAGCCCGGCTTCGGGAAGCGGCAACCCCTGGCGAGGCCGGGTTGCTGACCAAGGCTGGGGCCGCCAATGTCGAGCCCGGCATCCGTCCTCTCCTGGATGCCGAGACCCGCAGCTTGGTTGCTGCCGATCAGCATTGGATTGATCATCTGTTGTTCTGGCAGACCCAGGATCCGCCTTACACGGTGGTGAATGCCGGAGAAGAGGCCAAGCGTCTGAAGGAAAATGCGGCGGAAGGAAAGCCGGTAACAGCGGGTGAAACTCCGACCATTGAGCGTAAGCATAAGGCACCTTTGGAAGGGGTGTTCTAATAAGACCAAAAGCAAGGGGCGCCGCCGCCCCGGCCGCGCCCTGACCTGTAAGGGAGCTGGCCGCGTTGGAGCCGGTGGTTGCCGTCATTATTCCGGCCTATCGGGCGTGGAAAACGCTGGGGGAAACGGTTCAGAGCCTGCTGAACCAAACCCTGGCCTGTTGGCAGGCGGTGATCGTCGCCGACGATGGTGAGGATTATCGAAGTGGGTTGGCCGCCTTGGGGCGGCTGGACCCGCGATTGTCGTTTGCCAGCACCGGGCGGGTGGGTGCTGGGCCGTCGGTGGCGCGCAATGTGGGATTGGCAGCGGTTCGCGCCCCATTGGTTGCGCCTTTGGATGCCGATGATCGATTCGCTCCCGAGCGGTTAGCTCGGCTGGTGCCGATGGCTTTGGCCCACGGGGCGGCAGTCGACAACGTCGCGGTGGTTTCCGACGCCGATGATCGTTTGATGGGGATATTGTTTCCCGAGGACGGTTCCGCTGGGGACCGCCTGTCGGCCTCGGACTTTCTGGCCACTTCGGTTCCGATGTTTCCCGTGTGCCGCCGGGATGCCGCTCTTCGTTGGGACGAGGATGCGCGATTCGCCGAAGACGTAATTTTTAATGTCCATCTGTTGGAACGGTTGGGGGCGATCCCGTTGTGCCCGGATCCCCTCTATCAGTACCGCGTGCGATCTGGTTCGCTTTCGACGTCCGTCAATTCGGCGGCGGTGGCGGAGTGCGCTTATGTGGTTATGCTGGCCCGTTTGGAGCGAGATGGTTTGGGACTGACCCGGACCGATAGCCGCGAAGCGTTGCGTGTGGCTCTGGAGCATAAGCGTGCGGTCAACCGTGCCTTTGCGCGCTCGGGATTTGCCACATTCCAGGCCTTTTTGGCGGATGGGCAGGGCGAGTTGGTGAGACCCGCGAGCGATCACAATGAGACCGGCGGTGTGTCATTGTCATGGACCGCCGATATTACACCCACAAGGAGGCGCTAGCCTCCTTGACTTCAAGACGTGATGGAAAACCGTCACGAAGTTCAAAGGGCCGCCTAGCCCTTTGCGGGTGTGCGGGCAGAGCCCATGAAAAACCCTATCCTAGCACCTATAGGGCAATGTCCCCAAATCCGCTATTCCTTCGGTTCGCCTGCGTCTTCTGACTCGGCGTCAGGGGTCACAACATCCAGTGGCGTGCCGGTAACATGGGCGTAGAGGATGACGTCGTTAATGAATTCCGCCTCTTTATCGGCCGCATCTTTATTCCGTCGAAAAGCGACAATCCGCTCGACTGCCTTGACGTTGAAGCCATCGCCTTTAATTTCAGTGCGCAGATCTTTGATCGAGTCTTTGAGGGCATCGCTCTCGTCGAGCAGGCGTTCAAGTCGCTCAACATAGGACTTGAGTTTATCGCTGGTTTGGCCGTGCGCGTCCATGAAAGCCCTCGTTTGGTGTTTGTCCGCAGGGGCATAGCGCGTGACGGCTTGCGGGGCAAGGGTTCTGCGAACGGACGCCAACAGAGAGTGCTCATGTGCGCGAAGCTCCGGTGTGACTTGAGGGAGGCGCGGACGCGTCTGCCCGGCGTTTGAGGGCAACCTTGATTGTGTGGGCTGCGACCGCAGCCCCGCGCGCCGATGCGCGCGAAGCCAAGGACGCGGACGCGTCCGCCCGGCGTTTGAGGGCAACCTTGATTGTGTGGGCTGCGACCGCAGCCCCGCGCGCCGATGCGCGCGAAGCCAAGGACGCGGACGCGTCCGCCCGGCGTTTGAGGGCAACCTTG
>CAIXKV010000002.1 GCA_903920145.1 uncultured Rhodospirillales bacterium | reverse complement strand
CAATATCAATGCCAATCCTGACAAGGCCAAAAGGGCAAAGGAAGATGGCGGCATTGGCAATTGGATTGCCGGTCTGGGAGGTGCCTGGAATGATGATCCCAAAGATTATGCCGATCGGCATTACCGTGCTAATATCAACCATGCAGATGTCTGGGAACTTCTTCTGCCAAAAACTACCGAAGGGATTGTGTTCCCGTCGGCGGAGTGATAGCTTTTCGGGAAGGGGGGCCTTCGGCCCCCCTCTCGCTGGGGTTGTGCCGGAGGTTGCTGTGAAGTGGTTTTGTGCCCTGTTGCTTTGTTTGTTGTCGGCCTGCATGACACTCTATGATGTCCCGGATGACGTCCGATTGGTGAACTTGAAACTTGAGGACGGTCCCTACGGAAACCGCACGCAAGAACAAATGAAATATAGTGAAATGATTGATGTCGAAGTTGTTACAAATAGAAACTACATGAAACTTGACAAAGGACGATATATATACGTTGAGTTTTATTTCTGCGATCAAATGGATATGGATATTCAAGGACTTGGCGGCCTTCCTTTATATCGGTATGATAATAAGTGGGTGCATATTTCTGGAGATAAATACGAAAATGATAAGTTAGTCGGTCCTTATCACTACCATACTGCTTTCAGCTCATTTTCTCACGACAAACAACCAATTAGGCAAAGGCCGACGATTCTCGATTTCGATCTTCGAGACTCTCCCCGAGATCTCTGTTTTTATATCAGGGCCGGTGCCCTGTGGGCTCTGGTAAGCGATAAAAGATCTAATATTGTCCGTATCCCCAGAGAGATGCTGATAAAATTCTTTGCCGAGCATCCGCGTCGAACACTACCTCAGAATTAGTTATCAAGCCTCGAATTCCAGGGACACAGTATGGAATTGCGATTACGGTGACAGTGCAGTTATTGACAGCGATACTTCGGCAAGCTAGGCTTGGGCATGGCTCGTCTCGCTCGCCTTATCGTCCCTGGGAATTCCTGGAATTCCCCAATTCGTGTCCCTGGACTTCTCAAGCCGCATCAACAGGCCGGACACATGATCGCTCTCGATGCGGCCGTCGTCTCTGCAAAAAAAGCTCTTGCCTTCCAGGGGGCGTCCACACAGGGGCGGAGCTCACGAACAGTCTGATCCGGGTGGGGGGCCTATCCCTCCCGAGCCGCCAGGGCGCGGGCCAGGGCTGCGAAGCCTGCGACGTCGACCTCTTCAGCCCGCAGGGTGGGGGCAAGCTTGGCTTCGGCCAGGAGTTCTTCAGGGTTGCCGAGTACGCGCAGGCTGGCCCGCAGCATCTTGCGGCGTTGCCCAAAGGCCGCAGCGGTGATCCGCTCTAGGGTCTGCCAAGGGGCGGGTTCGGGGTGGAGGCGAGGGGTCAGGCGAACCACGGCCGAATCGATCTTGGGCGGCGGCGTGAAGGCGCGGGCGGGCAGGGTAAACAGGGTTCTGACTTCGGCTCGCCACTGGGTGATCACGGTCAGGCGTCCGTAACTCTTGCTGCCAGGGAGCGCGGTCAGGCGCTCGGCGACCTCCTTTTGGAACATCAAGGTTAAACTTTCAAAGCAGTCAAGCTGGCGGAGCCAGCCCAGCAACAAGGGGGTTCCGATGTTGTAGGGCAGATTGGCCACGATCGCGCGGGGCGCTTCAGCCAGGGCCACCAGATCGACGGCCAAGGCATCGCCGCTCACCACCCGCAACCGCCCGGCTGCCGTTTGCTCCAATTCGGCCAGCGCAGCCACGCATCGCTCGTCCCGCTCGACCGCCACCACGGCACGAGCCGGAGTGGTCAGCAAGGCGCGGGTCAGGCCGCCCGGTCCAGGGCCGACCTCAATGACCGTCACGCCAGCCAAATCTCCAGCTGCCCGCGCGATACGCCCGGTCAGATTCAGGTCAAGCAGAAAATGTTGCCCCAACCCCTTGCGCGCCGACAGGCCGTGGCGCGCGATGACCTCCCGTAACGGTGTGTCGGTCATCGAGCGGTCAAGCTCCGCTGTTCGGCTAGTCGGGCGGCGGTGAGGATGGCGGCTGCCAGGCTGGCCTCGCGGGCGCGTCCGGTGCCGGCTAAGTCAAAAGCCGTCCCATGGTCAGGAGAGGTTCGAATGAACGGCAAGCCTAGGGTGATATTAACCCCGGTGTCAAAGGCCAGTGTTTTCAAAGGAATCAACGCTTGGTCATGGAGCATGCACAGCACGGCGTCGTAACCGCTGCGGGCCGCCGCGTGAAACAGGGTATCGGCGGGGTGAGGGCCGCTGGCATCGATGCCCTCGGCCCGAAGCTGAACCAGGGCTGGCATGATCACCCGGTCCTCTTCGTCGCCCATGGCGCCCCCCTCTCCGGCATGAGGGTTAAGCGCGGCAACCGCCAATCGGGGATGGGGAATGCCGAAGTCGCGGGCCAGAGCCGTTGCGGTCACGCGAGCGCAATGGAGAATCATGTTGGTCGAGAGGGTTTCCAGCGCCCGGCGTACCGACAGATGACAGGTCACCGGCACGACTCGCAGGCCGCCGCCTTCCAGCATCATGACGGGCGCCGCTTCGGGGGCCGCTCCGGCCAGCACGCCCAAATACTCGGTGTGGCCGGGATAGCGGAATCCGGCTTGATACAGCACGCCCTTGTGGATCGGATTGGTGACGATCGCCGAGACGGTCTCGGCCATGACCATCTCAACGGCCCGTTCAATGCTGGCCAGCACCGAGCGGCCATTGGCAGGATCGGGGTGGGCCGGTGAAACCGGCACGGCCACGGGAATCGGAAAGACTGGCAGGGCAGACGGAAATGTCTGTGCGGCTGCCTGGGGCGAAGAGACCCGAGTGATCGGCACCGCTAGGCCCAAAGAGGCCGCGAGAGCCCGCAATCGCTCGGGGTCATCCAGAACGACAAAGGGCGGCAAGCCCCATGCCTGCCGTGCCGCCCAAGCCTTCAGACTCAACTCCCCCCCAATCCCCGCCGGCTCCCCCATGGTAACGGCGAGGATCGGCGGCGTTTTGGTCTTTATGCCGACCTCCGTCACATCCGCACATCCACAAAAGCGGCGCGCTTCAGATCAATGAGGTAACGCCGTTGCAGCATGTCGAGACGCTCGTTGACCATGCTGACCATGATGGCTTCCCGCGTCGGCAGGCTGCCAGCGGGGGCTTGGCGGGTGCACACCACCACCACCACCACATGGCGGTCATCGCCGAAGGGCGGGCTGACTTGACCGATGGGCAGGTCAACCACCAGACGCGCCAGTTCGGGAGGCATATCGCCGGCCCGCAAGGTTCCGACATCACCCTGCTTTTCCTGGTTGACGGCCTTCAGCTCTTGGTCAAAGGCGGCGCAGCCCTGAACCCGGCGAGCAAATTCGCTGGCGCGGGCGATTTGGGTCTTGCGGTCGGCGTCGGCGGTAATCGGGAAGACCATCTGTTTCAGATGGACCTGGGTTTCTTTAGGATCGCCACCATTGATGGCCCGCTGGTCGCGCACCAGCAGGATGTGGTAGCCGGCGGGATCGCGCACCGGAGCGCTGAGTTGTCCTGCCCGCATTCCGGAAAGCGCGCGATCCAGTTCGTCGCTCAACTGACCGGGCTCAACCCAGCCCAGATCGCCGCCGTTTCCGGCTCCAGCAGCCTGGGAGAACTGTCGGGCCACCGACGGAAAGGCCGTGCCATGGCGGATTTCCTCCACCAGATGGTCGGCGAATTTCTTCACCTCGTCTTCCTGGGACGGTTGGTCAACCGCCAAGAAAATCTCGGCCACTAGGTATTCCGGCTTGCCGGCGTTGGCGTGCAGGCGCTCCAACGCATTGTCGATTTCCTCGTCACCAATCTGAATGGTCGGGCGCAATTTACGCTGGATCAGCTTGGTCCAGGCGATGTTGGCCTTGATCTGGAACTTTAGGGCGCTGATCGGCACGCCCCGCTGGCTCAGGAAATGATCCAGTTCGGCGCGGGGCAGGTGATTCTGCTCGGCGATCCGGGACAGGGCGGTTTCAATTTCCTGGTCGGTGGCGGAAACGCCAAGGTGACTGGCTTCTTGAAGCTCCAACTTTTCGTCGATCAGGGCGCGCAACACCTGGGGCGCCAGCCGTTGCTGGGTTTCCTGCGTATTGGGCAGACCCGAAGACAACAGAGCCAGCCGTAACCGCGCTTCCAGATCAAGCACAGAAAGGACGTCGTCATTGACCACGGCGGCGATTTGCTCCGCTGCTCCGGCGGGCGCGTCTGCCTTCGCCGGTGCCTTTCGGTCCTGCGCAAATGCCGGAGGCGTTGCGGCGAGGACGGCGAAGACGCCCGCACCGATCAGCAGGGATCGAAGGGCCTTGGTTACGATCATTGCCTTGTTCACTCCAAACCCGTTGCAGCGGACGGCCCAAAGGCGTCCCCGTCGCAAGTATACCGATTTCGCGGGTCTAATCGAGACGTTCCCGCGATCCGTCATTTCAGTTTCGCGCGACCGTTTGGTTAGCCGTCCTCAAGATGCAGCAAGGCGGTAATGCCCAGCAGTAGCGTTACCGCCGCTGTGGTCCAGGCAGCCATCAGCACCGGAATCGTTTCAGAGACACCAAGAGTGAGCACAATGTCGGTGGTAATAAAGACAAAGAAGCCGGTAAGAATCCCGCCTGTGACCATCATCATGGTGCCGCCCCGTCGGGTTTGGCGCAAAGAGAATGCCGCAGCCATCAGCACCATAGCACAGTATAAGAAGGGTTGAGAGAGTAATGATTGATAATGTAAGCGATGTCGAATCGCCGAAAATCCTGTGCTTTCCATCGTATGGATAAATCTATTGAGTTCCCAGAATGAAATCGTTTCAGGAGGTGCAAAATTTTCCTCGATTCGATCCAGTGTCAATTCGGTCGGGATTTCCAAATAGGGTACTGGCTGGGGAGGTCGATTGGGTTGGCGTAAGATGCCGTTAGGGATTTTCCACGCGCCCGGCACCAATTGCGCCTTGCTGGCGTCGAGCCGGGACAGATAACGGTCATTTTCACCTAACCGATACACCACCACCCGATTCAACAGCCCGGTCCCTGGAACCACCGAGTCGGCATGGATCAGATACTTGTCGTCGTCGGTGCCCTGGCGGACCCAAAGGCCGGTGTGCGTGACGTCAAAGATACTGCCGTGGCGTTTCAGATAGTAATCTTCAAGACGATTATATTCGGCAATCAGGCTAGCACTTAATGGATTAATCGCCGCGACCTTGATAATGCCGATGACAAAAGCGGCCAACAACATCGGCGTCATGAACTGCCAAACAGAAACACCCGCCGCTCGCGCTACAACCAGCTCATTATTCCGGGTCAACCGCCAAAATGCAAACATGGCGCTGAACAAAACCACGAACGGAACCACCTGTTGGCCGACTTCAGGCAGTTTGAACAGCGCCATGCGCAGTACCAAGCCAATTGTAACGTCGGGCTTACCAGCGGCACGGCGCAACAGCTCAATGGTGTCAATCACGAG
Source organism: uncultured Rhodospirillales bacterium (assembly GCA_903920145.1). Taxonomy (GTDB): domain Bacteria; phylum Pseudomonadota; class Alphaproteobacteria; order Azospirillales; family Azospirillaceae; genus BOG-933. Next base: position 1,845 of record CAIXKV010000002.1, on the reverse strand, counting down.
GATGACCGATAAGAGCATCCCAAGCAGCATAATGAACCAAATAACGAACTGGCGCCCGAAATAACGCGATAAAAGGGAAAAGGGAGGCATCGCAAATCACCTTGCGTATCGGTTCGGGCTCTCGTCCCGTCCGACTCCGGCGGGCGCCGCTGGTGGCGCTCGTGGCTGGCGGCGCCGATCACCATTGAGCGGTTTCTTAGCCTCTTTGCGCTCGCGGAACAAGGTCGGCGCTGTGTTTTCGATGCTATGGTTTCGGCGGGCTGGTGGGCGTTGCGGTCGGACGCTCTGGTACCGGCACCGTAACACATGGCAGGCCGCAACAATGGCAGGCCGCCGCTATCGAACCGTGACGGTGGCTCCGCGTGGTCGCGCGCGCAAAAGCCCGCACCAGGAAGGCGGATGCGCCCGTCCGGCGTTGAAGATGGCCTTGACGGGTTAACGTCCAGGCTTGATGCTCTGATTCCATAGCATTTCCCATCAACGAGTCGCCGGTCGAGATTGCGACACCGACCGTTTTGAGTATACTCCCGGCCAGTCGCGGTTTTTCGGGGACCGGTGCCGTGACATGCGTCGCGGCGCCCCCGGCGTAGGCCGCCCGCTTCGTGACAGGTCGCTGCGGTCCCGTGAATTTGGCGTTCTGGTTTAGGGCGCCGCGTGTCGCGTGCAATTCGGAAGACGGAAGGCGAGAAAAAGATGGTGAAAGGCGTATCCGGAGCCCTGACCAGACTGGCGAAAGTGAAAAGCGCGTCGCCGCAGCGCAATGGTTCGGGTTCAAGCCATCCGTCCGAGCGTTCCCGTGCCGAAGAGCGGGACGAGGATGATCTTTTTTACTTATCGGATGATCTGGAGGCCCTGAGCGCAAGCCAGTTCTTGCGCCGCCGTGCCGAAGCGTCGAAGGTTGAGCCGCCGCCGGTTCCAACCCCAGTCGTCGCGCCGGTGCCGACTCCTCCCCCGGCTCCTGTGGTGTCACGCCCGGATCCAGCGCCGGTCTATGCCGACTCCGGTCGGCCGCATGGTGGGTCGTCTCGGCCCCGTACCGAGTCGACCCGCTGGCGGGATCTGGAGGAAGAGGAAGACGAAGCGCCGGTCGCGGCTGAACGGGGCGAGGGTCGGCTGAATCAGCGGGTTCGCCGGATTAAAACGGCCTTGGCGGCTCGGATCGGGCGCGAGTCGGAACCCGAAGTTCCGCCGTCTGCCGCAGCCGCCAAGGCGCCTGGGCGTCAACGGGCGATTGGGGGGGAGGACGACTCGGAGGACGACGTTGGGCATGCCGCTCGTGGCTCGTTTCGGCCCAAGCAGTTGGCGCGGGCTCGCCGTCGTTTGGGCATGACTCAGGCCGAGTTTGCTCGGTGCTTTGGGTTGGAGACTGACGATGTGGTGCGGTGGGAAGCCGGAGGGCGGCCATCCCGAGCCGAGCGGGTGTTGTTGACCCTGATCATGCACGATCCAGAGGAAACCGCGCGGCTGGTGGATGAGGCGATGCCTCTGAAATAAAGGGAGGAAAAGCCCCTCTTGGTTGTTTAGAGGGGTATCCCATGGGCCCTAGGATAGGGTTTCGTAGGCTCTGCACACACCCGCAAAGGGCCGGTCGGCCTTTTGGATCCGTGATGTTTTATCCATAACGTCATGAGGTCAAAGGAGGCTGTGCCTTCTTGCGGGTTTGGGGCGGAGCCCTTTGAAAGCCAAAAGGGACATTTCATACCCTCGAGCCTTGATGGTGACTCATCAAGGCTGCCCTCAGACGCCGGGCGGGCGCATCCGCGCCCTTGGCTTCGCGTCCACGAGGACGCGGGGCCACCGTCGCGGCCCGATACCGGCGATGTGTCAGTATCAGGGCTCGCCGGT
>CAIXKV010000001.1 GCA_903920145.1 uncultured Rhodospirillales bacterium | reverse complement strand
GCGAGCTATAACAATGACACACTGCCGGTATCGGGCCGCGACGACGGCCCCGCGCGCCCATGCGCGCGAAGCCAAGGGCGCGGATGCGCCCGCCCGGCGTCTGAGGGCAGCCTTGATGAGTCACCATCAAGGCCCGATGGTCTTAATTCAATAGCCGTGGCGTGGTGGTGGGCCGGGTTGGGCCGTCGCTTTCACCAAACCGTTCGTAAAGCGCCGTCACCTCTTGACTCAAGCGCCGATTGGCTTCGAGCAATCCTTGAATTTTAGCCTGGGCATTTTGTTGTTGCTGATTCAGGGTGGTTACGGCTTCCACCAGCGTCTTGATCTGGTGGGCTTGGCGTAAGGTTCCCTCATCGAGCGTGCGTCGCAGCGTGCGCACCGCCAACAACACCACCACGGTAATGGTGATTCCGGTAACGAGCGCGACGAAAGCAAGAGTCGTAACCCACTCCATGACAGATAAAACTCGCATTCCTAGTGGCGATGGGGTGGCGCCAACCGAGGCTTAACCCGCTGCTTCTGAGGCTTGCCTGCGCCTTTGCCCTCACCATTGTATGTACTGGAAGCTGGGAACCAGCGTTACCAAAAACAACAAGGATCCAGCTTTGCTCTTTTATTGTGCAGATTCTCCCTGTGTCGGGGGCGGCTTACGGTGAAATGCGATCCGAGGTTCTTCGCCACGGACCAGGCGGCGGATATTGGCCTCGTGGCGAATCACCACCAATGCTGCGATGAACGCTGCCGCAATTGCCAGCCGTGCGTCGGCCACCGCCCAGCCGATCCAGGGGCTGGTGACGATGGCCACCAGCGCCGCCAGCGATGAAATGCGAAAGAGGTAGGCGGTGATGAGCCAGATCAAGCAGGCGGCGACGCCAACCGGCCAGGAGGCCGCCAAGAGGATACCCAGCGCCGTCGCCACCCCCTTGCCTCCGCGAAATCCCAGCCACACCGGGAAACTATGCCCCAGCATGGCTCCGGCGGCGGCAACCAATGCAGCATCAAAGCCGCCCCATCCTGCCAGCAGAACCGCCGCCGCCCCCTTGCCGCCATCCAACAGCAACGTTGCCGCTGCCAATGCCGTGTTGCCGGTACGAAGGACATTGGTAGCGCCGATATTGCCGGATCCAATAGTGCGGATATCGCCCAAACCCGCGAGTCGCGTCAGAACCAAGCCGAACGGCACCGAACCAAGCAAATATCCCCCAAGTGCCGCTAAAACCAATGGCCACAGGATTGTGCCGTCCATTGCCTATGCCTCCGAATGAAACACGGTTCGCCCATCGACGATGGTGCGGACGGCCCGGCCAGCCACCGGCAAGCCATCAAAGGGCGAATTCTTGGACTTGGAGCGGAACGCGGCAACGTCCACCTGCCATGGCCGATCCAAATCAAACACCAGCAAGTCGGCAGGACCGCCTCGGCGCAATCGTCCCAGTGGTCGCTTGAGCAATTCAGCCGGACGGCATGTCAAGGCCCGCAGAGCCACCATCAAAGGCAACTGACCTTTGTGAACCAGCGCCAGGGTCAGCGGCAGCAATGTTTCCAAGCCAACCACGCCGAATGCCGCCTGGGCGAATGGAACTCGTTTGCTATCCTGATCATGGGGGGCGTGATCGCTGGCGATGGCATCAATGGTACCATCGGCCAGTCCTGCCACCACCGCTCGCCGATCTCCATCGCTGCGCAAAGGCGGTGAGACTTTGGCAAAGGTGCGGTAGGTTCCGACATCGACCTCGGTCAAGCTGAAGTAATGAGGAGCGGTGTCACAGGTCACGTTAAGGCCGCGCCGTTTGGCTTGGCGAATCGCGTCAATGGCGGCGGCTGTTGAAACATGGGCGACGTGATAGCGAGCCCCGGTTTGCTCCGCCAACCGCAAATCACGCTCTACCATGATGACCTCGGCCACCGGGGAGATGCCAACCAGCCCCAATCGAGTCGCCACCTCGCCCCGGTTCATCACCCCGCCCGCCAGCGTCGGCTCTTCGGGATGCTGCACCACCATCAGGTCGAAAGCCGTTGAATAGCTCAAGGCGCGGGACATCACTTGGGCGCTGGCCACCGCTCGAGACCCATCGGTGAAGGCCACCGCTCCGGCTTCGGCCAGCAGCCCCATTTCGGTCAGCTCTTTGCCCTGAATGCCCCGCGTTAAGGCCGCTTGGGCAAACACCTTGACCAGTTTGACTTCGCGGGCACGCCGAGCGATGAACTCGATCCCCGAGACGCTGTCCAGGGGTGGGTCGGTGTTGGGCAGGCAGGCCAAGGCGGTCACGCCGCCCGCTGCGGCGGCCTGACTGAGCGATAGAAGGGTCTCCTTGTGCTCACCGCCAGGCTCGCCTACGGCAACCCGCATATCGACCAGACCTGGCGCCAGACACAAACCGCTCAGATCAATTGTTTCGATCCCCTCGGGCACGCCGTCGGCAAACAGCCCCGGCCCGAAATCGGCAATCAGCGGGCCTTCGGTCAGCAACGCCCCAGGGCTGTCGAGTCCCGTCGCCGGGTCCAATAGGCGGGCATTGAGATAAGCGACACGACGAGACATGGGGCGACCCTTGCCAGGATGTAGGATGAATGTACCCAGGGTTATAGGGCCCTGGGTGCCGTCGAGCAACCCGGCCCAGCCCGGCTTTGGCGTGACCGTGACGAAAATCGTCATTCACATGCGAAAAACACATTTAAGCTCTTGATCACCCCCTGGGGATTTGTTATCTCACCGCACCCAAGGGCACGCCAAGTGGACATGCGGTCGTGGCGGAACTGGTAGACGCGCAGCGTTGAGGTCGCTGTGGGAGAGATCCCGTGGAAGTTCGAGTCTTCTCGACCGCACCATTTTTCTGAAGGCCCTGGCCGCAGACGGCCCCGGCTTTCCGGGTGGCACCCCTTGGGGCTGAAGCCGTCCGTCCCGCCAGGCGTCGCGTGATCTGGTATCAAGGCGCCGACGTCGAGATGCCGACTCAAGACGGATAAGCTGGTGGCAATGGACGGGGTCAATTATCCTGTCTGGGGCCAACAATGACCAAGAAGAGTCTGTCGCAAAGCGCACTCGACTATCATCGCTATCCGACTCCGGGCAAAATCGAGGTCATTCCGACCAAGCCGCTGGCCAATCAGCGCGACTTGGCCTTGGCGTATTCGCCGGGGGTTGCTGCCGCTTGCGAAGCGATCGTCGCGGACCCTCGGGAAGCCAGCACCCTGACGGCCCGTGCTAATCTGGTCGCAGTTCTGACCAACGGGACCGCCGTTTTGGGCCTGGGCGCTATCGGACCCTTGGCCGCCAAGCCGGTCATGGAAGGCAAAGGCGTTCTTTTCAAGAAGTTTGCCGGAATCGATGTCTTTGATATCGAGGTCAACGAGACCGATGTTGACAAGCTGGTGGACATTGTGGCGGCGCTGGAGCCGACCTTCGGCGGCATCAATCTCGAAGACATAAAAGCTCCAGAGTGCTTTGAAGTCGAAGCCAAGTTGCGCGCACGGATGAAAATTCCGGTCTTCCATGACGACCAGCACGGCACCGCCATCATTGTCGCGGCGGCCGTGTTAAACGGTCTGCGGGTGGTCGGCAAAGACTTGAAAGACGTTAGGTTGGTATCATCTGGGGCGGGGGCAGCGGCATTGGCCTGCTTGGATCTCCTGGTGGATCTGGTCGGCATTCCCCTCGAAAATATCACCGTGACGGACATCGTCGGTGTGGTTTACCAGGGCCGTACCGAACTGATGGACCAGCGCAAGGCGCGCTATGCCCGCGACACCAATCACCGGACGTTGGCGGATGCCATTGTCGGCGCCGATATTTTCCTGGGGCTATCGGCGGCGGGAGTCCTGAAGCCCGAAATGGTGGCGGAGATGGGGCCGCGACCCCTGATCCTGGCATTGGCCAACCCAACGCCCGAGATTTTGCCCGATGTGGTCCGGCAGGTTCGCGACGATGCGGTCATTGCGACGGGTCGGTCGGATTTCCCCAATCAGGTCAATAATGTTCTGTGTTTTCCGTTCATCTTCCGGGGCGCCCTGGACGTCGGCGCCACCACCATCAACGAAGCCATGAAACATGCCGCTGTGCAGGCTATCGCCGATTTGGCTCATGCCGAGCCCAGCGATGTGGTGGCGGCGGCTTATGGGGATGCCCCGCTCAAATTTGGTCCCACCTACATCATTCCCAAACCGTTTGACCCTCGGCTGATCGTGGCTATTGCTCCGGCGGTGGCCAAGGCTGCCATGGATAGTGGGGTTGCGACTCGGCCAATTGAGGATTTTGACGCTTATCGAGAGCGATTGAGCCAGTTTGTCTACAGGTCTGGCCAAGCCATGCGTCCGCTGTTCGCCCGCGCCAAGCTTGACACCAAACGGGTCGCCTATGCCGAGGGCGAAGATCCTCGGGTGCTTCAGGCGGTGCAAGTAGTGATTGACGAGGGATTGGCACGGCCTATCCTGATCGGTCGCCGTGAGGTGGTGCTACGCCGGATTGCCCGCCACGGCCTTCGTCTGGTGCTCGACACGGATTTTGACCTGTGTGATCCCGAGAGCGATCCGCGCTATCCCGAATACTGCACCCTTTACCATCAATTGATGGAGCGACGGGGGATCACGCCCTCTGCCGCTCAGACCGTGGTGCGCACGAACACCACGGTGATTGGCGCCTTGATGGTGCAGCGTGGTGAGGCCGATGCTCTGTTGGCAGGAGCCGTCGGGAATGCTGCCGGCCATCTTAAGAACGCACTCGATATCTTGGGCCTAAAACCGGGGGTCAGCCATGCGTCGGCGCTCAATGCCCTGATTTTGCGTCGGGGAACTATTTTCCTGTGCGATACCCACGTTAACCACGATCCGTCCGCCGAGCAGATCGCCGAAATGACCATCTTGGCGGCGTCGGCGGTGCGACGTTTTATCATCCAGCCAAAAATTGCCCTGGTTTCTCACTCCAACTTCGGCAGTCAAACCACGCCGTCGGCTCTTAAGATGCGTCAGGCCTTGGAGTTAATCTTGCGGCGAGCGCCTGATCTGGAGGTTGAAGGCGAGATGCAGGCTCACGTCGCTCTCTCGGAAGAGATCCGTGACCGACTTTTTCCTAATTCCCGGCTGAAGGGCGAGGCCAATCTGCTGGTCATGCCATCCCTCGATGCGGCTCATATTGCTTTGAATTTGGCCCGTTCAGTGTCCGATTGCCTGTCGGTGGGGCCAATTCTGCTGGGGACGGCCAAGCCGGTTCATATTCTCAGCCAGTCGGCAACAGTGCGTGGGATCGTCAATATGACGGCAGTGGCATCGGTGGATGCTCAGGTTGCCGCTGAGACGGCGGCCCATCAACCACCGCCCTTTCCCTGAAAAATGGAGTGCTTTGCCTTCAGTCCGCCTTAGTTTGCTATGGTTCTGTCCTTCATGGGGGCAGAACTGTGATAGTCCGCCGATGGTTGATTTGTGATCAATTAAGGGTTTAATGTCACAACTGCGGCGAAGGTACGTTCGGTTACGGTTCCGAGCGTCATTCGGGCGTCGCACTCGGTTCGAGGCGTCGTGGACGGCGGTAGCATGCACAACGCAAAACAACTAGAGTGCATGCTACGATATGTGAGTATTATGTTGGTCGAGCATCGGGCCACGGTGGGCGGCGGCGGGACAGGTTCAAGCTATAGGAGACGAAGGTGCATCAGCCTTACTACGAAAGTATCCTCTTGATTGAAAGGTTGCATCGGCACTTTCTGGAAGTGCTGAAGAACGAGTTGGACCGGCTGGGCATTCAAGATATTAATAATGTGCAGAGTCTAATCCTGTACAATATAGGTGAAGATGAAATGACCGTGGGTGAATTGACCGCCCGTGGTTATTATCTTGGTTCGAATGTCTCCTATAATGTCAAAAAAATGGTCGAGAATGGTTATCTTGGCCAGGAACGCTCGCCTCATGATCGGCGTTCGGTGCGTGTTCGGCTTTCGGATAAGGGCCTGGACCTGCGCTGCCGGATCAAGGCAATGTTCGAGCGTCAGATTACGGCCTTAGACGCTGCCGGCTTTAAAAGCGTGGAATTTGAACGCTGCAATGAGATCATGCACCGGCTGGAACGCTTCTGGTCGGCGGCTCTTGAATACGGCGCCTTCCCTTCGGTCGGCCTCGCTCCCGGAGCCTCTGAGGCGCCCCGCTCATCTTCAGAGTAGGGCTGGATGCGTCATTGTCACGACTCGCCGGTATGACTCACCCCCCTTATGGGCGCTGAAATCGGGTCTCTGACAGACCCGGCCCGCGCCCACAAAGGGCTGACCGGCCTTCAGGCGAAGGCCGGAATTCCGGTTATGGAACGTCCCAAGATCAGGGCGTGGATATCGCTGGTTCCTTCGTAGGTATTGACCGTCTCCAGATTCATGACGTGACGGATGACGTGATAGTCATCGGAGATGCCATTCCCTCCCAGCATGTCCCGAGCCATTCGGGCGACATCCAGCGCCTTGCCGCAGTTGTTGCGTTTCATGAGAGAAATAGCTTCGGGCGAGGCAGTCCCGGCGTCGATCAGGCGCCCCAAGCGCAATGCTCCCAGCAGACCCAGGGTGATTTCGGTCTGCATATCGGCAAGCTTCTTTTGGATCAATTGAGTGGCGGCCAGGGGACGGCCAAACGCCCGGCGTTGGCAGGTGTAATCGCGAGCGGTATGCCAGCAGAATTCGGCGGCACCCATGCTGCCCCAGGCGATACCGTAGCGGGCCTTGTTGAGACAGCCAAACGGTCCCTTCAACCCCCCAACACCGGGCAATATCTGGTCACCCGAAACCTTGACCTGATCAAGGACGATTTGGCCGGTTGGCGAGGTCCGTAAGCTGAATTTGCCGTCGATGGTCGGAGCGGACAGGCCGGGCATGCCTTTTTCCAGGATGAACCCGCGAATATCACCATCGTCGGTCCAGGCCCAGACGATAAACAGATCGGCAATCGGCGCGTTGGTGATCCAGGTTTTGCAGCCAGACAGGATAAAATCATCCCCGCGACTCCGGGCTCGGGTGGTCATGGCCGCTGGATCTGAACCGGCGTCGGGTTCAGTCAGGCCAAAACACCCGATCCATTCACCGCTAGCCAAAAGCGGCAGATACTTTCGCCGCTGGGCTTCGCTGCCATAGGCATGGATTGGAAACATGACCAAACTGGACTGGACCGATAGCGCCGATCGATAACCACTATCGATCCGTTCGACTTCGCGGGCAATCAGGCCGTAGGCCACATGGTTGACTCCGGCACAGCCATAGCCGGACAAAGGTGCGCCCAACAACCCTAGCGCGCCCATTTCGGTCATGATTGCACGATCGAACTGTTCGTGACGGTAGCCGTCTCGGACGCGTGGCAGCAATCGCTCCCGGCAATAGGCAGAGGCGGTGTCGCGAATCAGCCTTTCTTCTTCGCTCAACAACTCGTCCAGCAGCAGCGGATCCTGCCAGCGATTGCTCACCCGTGCTTCTCCGGATTTGCTACCGGCTTCCTCTTCCGACGCCATCGGGTCCCCTTTCTGCCTAGGTTTCGGTCACGAGATGAGCCGATTGCTTGTCACCCCGGTCGTTCCTGCATCCCGTTTGTGGCGGGCATCAGTCGGCGCTGTTATCGGTCAGTCGGCGTGCCCAAACAATACGCTTGTGAATGCCTAAACGGGCGGCAATAGCGGCGTCATCGGCGCCGATGGCGAGCAGGCGCTGCAACTCTTCCTCCCCCGCTGCCGTCAACCGCTTGCGGCCCCCGACTCCACGGGTAAACAACCGATCCGGTGGTTCGGAGCTGTCTGGCACGGGTGTCATGGGAGGTGAGCGCACGCCACCGGCTTCGAGTGCATCGAGTCGTCCGCCCAAGGTTGAAAGAGCGGTGGCTAACCGACGATCCAGCCCTTCAGCATATTGTTCTAAACTCTCAAATCGAAAATGTGTGCCTTCTGCGCGATGGCCGATCCCTTCAATGACTCGCTCTAAGGCCGCAAGGCGGGCCTCTGCGGCGCTCAACCGCCCATGAAGATCTTCATGGGCGGCGATCGCCGACAGGGGCTGGGCCGACGAGGGTGCCGCTGCCCCTTCGGCCTCCCCTCCTCCCAGAGCGTTGCTGAGGGCCGTTGCCGTCCATTCTCCCAGCGTTTGACGCCCTGCTTTAGCGGCGGCTGAAACAGCCGCCTGCAACTCGGCGGGAATCCCGCGCACCGTCCAAATTTTTGAACCGCCTGCCACCTCTCCCGTCCCTCGCCCTAGCCGGCCACGGTACCCTCTGCGCCCCGATCTCTGGCAGCGCCCCGGTTACTCTTAGCCTATGATGGGGCGTGGGTCAAAGCGGACCCCACACCTTCTCTTCTCGCCAGTCCGATCTGTCACCGACGCCGTCTTATACCATCGAGCCTTGATGGTGACTCATCAAGGCTGCCCTCAGACGCCGGGCGGGCGCATCCGCGCCCTTGGCTTCGCGTCCACGAGGACGCGGGGCCGCCGTCGCGGCCCGATACCGGCGATGTGTCAGTATCAGG